>CAVYLJ010000001.1:0-133921 GCA_963769305.1 uncultured delta proteobacterium
GTCAACCATTCGGGCCAACTGCCTTCGGTCACCCTCTCTTTTAACCTGAAACCAGGGGTGGCCCTGGGGGATGCGGTGGTGACGGTGGAAAAAATGGCCCGCGACCTATCTACCCTCGACGATCAGCACCAGTTTTCAGGGCACGGCCCAGGCCTTTCAATCCTCACTCAAGGGTTTGTGGCTTCTTTTGATCCTGGCCGTTCTGCTGATCTACATCATTCTGGGAATCCTTTATGAAAGTTTTATCCACCCCCTGACCATCCTCTCGGGTTTGCCTTCGGCCGCCATCGGGGCTTTACTCACCCTGCTTATCTTCGGTCAGGACTTGAGCATTTATGCCTTTGTGGGGATCATCATGCTGGTGGGTATCGTCAAGAAAAATGCCATCATGATGATCGACTTTGCCCTGGAGGCCCAGCGCAATGAAGGCAAGAGCCCCATGGAGGCCATCTACCAGGGGTGTCTGACCCGGTTCCGTCCGATCATGATGACTACCATGGCCGCCATGATGGGTACCTTGCCCATCGCCCTGGGGTTTGGGGCCGGCGCCGAATCCCGCCGTCCCTTAGGTCTGGCCGTGGTCGGAGGCCTGGTCTTTTCCCAGCTTTTGACCTTGTATATCACCCCGGTGTTTTATCTCTATATGGAATCTTTTCAAAAAAAGATGAAAGGCTGGTTCGGGAAGAAGGAAAATTAAAAAATTGGAAGTTGGGAGGAAGGTTTCTAGACAAGGCCAACGACCGCCATGCCGGATGGATCGTCAGATCTTCTCCAAAAAGAAATATCCTCAGCGCGTCAGGCTCCGGCGGTAGGGCCCCCCTTATCGTCCGGCAAGAGCCGAGAAGTTTTCAGCAGACTCCGGGGCGGATTGATTCGATGGAAGGAACTGGATAAAGGGGATGGTAAAATCTAATAAAATCCTAACTTCTGCGTTGGCGTTTCCACGTATGAACTTCCGTCGGTCTTCAGCTTTTCGCTGAATTCCTTCCAAAATTGTTCGTCTTTCTGCTGCCAGCCGCTGCCGAAGCGCCGGTTGAAGAAACCCCCCAGCTTTTCAAATACCCGTCGCCAGGCCGTTAAGGGATCGTGAGACAGAACATCTTCCAGAAAAGGAACGATCTCACCGATTTTCTCCTTGGGCAGATAGGCCCGGGCTCCCATTTCAATGGCCTTCCGCAGATTCTCGGGGGACAGGGCATGGGCGGTCAGCATGACCACCCTATATTTCAGGCTTACCGCTTTTTCCAGAAGATCAAAGCCTCTAACCCCCATGATATCCAGGATAACCAGGTCGTAGGGAGTCGAGTTCAGTAGGTCCATGGCCCATTCATAGGTTTCTGCCTTGATAACCCGGCAATTCGGACAGGCGTCCTTGATTTCTTCCTCGAGAACGCTCAAGATGTCGGGTTCATCGTCAACGATTAAGAGGTTGATACCACGCAATTTGGATTCCATATTTTATGACCTCCCGAAACCTAAGATGATTGATAGAAGGTGTTTCGTATGGAAAGAGTATAAGATAAGGCAATGACAGGGTCAAGGGGAAAGATAAAAGATAGAAGAGGATTATTAACCCTTGGCACCCCTCCGGACCTATTTTAAACTGGTCCTATCGCATAGACTCTCTTTATCTGAAAACTTACCATGAATCAGGGGCCAAATGACCGATCCCCTATTCCGGAGCTGCGTCGTTTTGCGAACCCGAAAGGGCAATTCGGTCCGTGCCGTGGAACTCGGACCCCTGACATGTTTAGCATGAAGATCAAGCGATGATAAAGGATTCGTCGGCCGTCGTCAGTTTTTCGACCCCATCCTTTAAGATGACCACGGTATTTTCAAAACCTATGGCGGCTTTTTCCAATACAATCTTTAACTCCAAAGCCATGGTCATCCCCTCTTTTAAAGGATAGGCGTGTCCCTCGGCCAGGAAGGGGAACTCATCGATCTCCAGCCCTACCCCATGGGCCACGAATTTCACCCTCTGGGCCTTGGGTCCAAGAAAGGAATCCTCATAGCCAAGCGTTTTGGCCACTTTCAAGGCCAGCTTGTAACAGGATTCGGCGGAGTTGCCCGGACGGAGCTGTTCCAGGAGACGGCTTTCTATCTCCTTTAACGCCTCGTAGGCCTTTAAATATTCTTTAGAAGGCTCACCAAGGGAAAACATCCGGGTCTGATCTACCTGATAGCCGTTGTAACAGTTTCCAAAGTCGATCAGAACGGGCTCACCTTTCCGGATGGGCTTTAATCCGGCCCCCATGGGGAAGGCCGGACCCAGGCCCAGGCCGGCAAAGGGGGCATCGTTTCGGCTTTGAAAGGTCCCGGACTCTCCGCTGATCACATGCCAATTAAAGGCCCAGCTGTTAAACCCCCGGCTGCGTAAAATATTTTGGTCCCCCAGGGTGAGGGCCTTTTGGATCATCCGGCCGGCCATCTCCATTTCCTTTAAGCCTTCTTCTAAGAGTTCCGGAATGGCTTGGTAAACCCGGCGTCCTATTTCGCCGGCCTTCTTCATTTGCTCGTATTTCAAAGGCGGATTTGATCGCCCGCTGATGGCGAAGGGCAGTTGAAATATCTACGGGCTTCTTCCAGCGAAACTGCTCTTCCAGGAACCGGTACGTATTGACGGGTAGGACATCCAGTTCCAGCCCGATCCGGTCCGGGAGAGGGTAGCCATATTTCAGTAAAGTATCGGCTGCCTGACCAAGAGAAGGCAAAGGCTTAATTTGCGGAAGGGGGGATTCGGCTCGGGCCCGGGAGAGGTCTTTTTTTACCAGAAGCAGGGGTTCCCCATGACTCGGCACCAAAAGAAATCCCTGTTGCATCGTTCCGCAAAGATAGAACAGATCCACGTTCTGGTAGATTAAAGCGGCCTCAAGGCCTTTATCGGCCAAGGTCTCCTGGAAGGCCAAAATCCGGTGTTCGATCTCCTCCCTGGGAGTCAGGGTGGCCTGGTAGAAATCTGGAAAAATCATCTTAGCTGGCACTTTTTCGTTCCTTTCATTTTCTTCTTTACAATGCTTTAATGAAATTAGAATATTTATCCCCAATATTTCAATATCAAAATAACCTTGAAAATCAAGGGAGCGGGGAACCATGAAAGCCAATAAGATCGATCATATCTGTATCGCCGTTAAGAATCTGGAAGAGGCCAGGAAGGTTTGGGAACCCTTTTTGGGCAAGACAGGGCCGGACGATGCCTATGTCGATGAACCCGAAAAAATCAGGGTGGCCCGTTATTGGGTAGGCGAAGTCGGCTTTGAGCTCATGGAATCCACCACCCCCGACGGCGATGTGGCCAAGTTTGTCGAAAAACGGGGGGAAGGAATCATGCTGATCAGTTTTAATGTGGACAGCACCCGGGCGGCGGTTGAAGAGCTTCAAGGAAAAGGCTATCCTTTTATCCCCGGCCCCGCGGGAGAAATCGCCCGGCCTTTCCGGGACTGCGAATTCGCCTTTGTCCATCCCAGGAAATTAAACGGGGTTCTGACCGAGATCATCGATTATAAATGGGATGAATTGAAGGACAAGAAGCAAGAAAAAAATTAGGTTTGATGGACTAACCTAATTCGTCAGCACCGTTTCCCTGGAATGACCCCGATAAGGGGTCTTTCAACTATTTATTCTTTGAAGAATGCCTGCCTTGACGCAGAAACTCGATGATTCCCGGCAAAACGGAAATGAGGATGATCGCCAGGATAACCAGGGTAAAATTTCTTTTGACCATGGGCAGGTTTCCGAAGAAATAGCCTCCGAAAATAAAAAGGGCGATCCAGGCTGTTCCGCCGATGACGTTATAAGAGATGAAGCGAAGATAAGTCATTTCTCCGATACCGGCCACAAAAGGGGCAAAGGTGCGAATGATGGGGATGAAACGGGCGATAATAATGGTCTTACCCCCGTGCCTTTCATAAAATTCATGGGTCCTCATCAGATATTCTTTTTTAAAAAAACGAACTTTTTCTTGGTGAAATACCCTGGGGCCGACCCAGTTTCCCACCCAGTAATTGACCGTATCTCCGGCCACGGCGGCTGTGCCGAGAAGAAGGAATAACCCGAGAGGATCCAAAGCGCCATTGGCGGAAAAGGCCCCGGCGGCGAACAAGAGAGAGTCTCCCGGAAGAATAGGGGTAATCACCAGGCCGGTTTCACAAAAGATAACGATAAAAAGGATTAAATAGGTCCAAAGGCCGAAATCCTGAATGATGGTATTTAGATGTTGGTCCAGGTGTAAAAAAAGATCGATCAGGCCGGTTATCCATTCCACGGGTTCTCTTCCCATCCCCTTTCATTAAGTGCGGTAACCATATCACACCCCATCCGGCCATTGCAAGGTAAGTTCGGCGGGGTTCTGGTTAACCCGCATATCAGGACAAACCCTTTTCCGGTAAATCAAAAATACAGGTTTTCCTTTATTTACCAAAGAGGCTTTTCTATAATACGAAATGGATGGGAGCCGTTTGAGTCTGTCCGTCAGGAGAGAAAGGGTTGCCTTATCGAGGAGCGTTTTCTCTTGATTCCCGCCGGGAGAAGGTTCGGTAATCCGGGCATCCAGGTCTTGGCCGTAAAAGTTTCTCGGGTTGGAATTGGGGGTTAATTTTTATGAAAAGGGATTCAGAAGGGACAATCGGAATGAGCCATCAGGGGTTTCAAGTGGAGGTTTCCTGTTACGCCGGCTATCGTTATCCGGAACGTCCGGTTTCCTTTAAGCTGCTGGAAAGGACATTTGCCGTTGAAGAGATCCTGGACCGTTGGTATGGAGAAGACTATCTCTATTTTAAGGTCCGGGCCGATGATCAGAGGGTCTATCTGCTGAAGTATGATCAGGTTGAAGACCAATGGTTCCTGGCGGGGATGGTTTAAACCACGGGGAATTTTTTTTCAGCTCCGAGGATTATTATCCTTTCGATTTGTGGTAAAAAGGCCTATATTATTTTATCAGGTTATCAACCAGTGATTTCAGCAATAGGATGCGGGAAAGGAGAAAATATGCGCAGTGATGCCATGAAAAAGGGAATAGAAAAAAGTCCCCATCGATCCTTGTTTAAGGCCATGGGTTATATTGATGAGGAAATCTCCCGGCCTTTGATCGGAATTGTCAACTCGGCCAATGAGATTATCCCGGGCCATATCCATTTGGACCGGATCGCCCGGGCCGTTAAGGACGGGGTCCGAATGAGCGGGGGAACACCCATTGAATTCTCGACTATCGGGGTCTGTGACGGGATTGCCATGAATCATGAAGGGATGAAATATTCCTTGGCCAGCCGGGAGCTGATCGCCGATTCCGTGGAAGTGATGGCCATGGCCCATCCTTTTGATGCCTTGGTGATGATCCCCAACTGCGACAAGATCATTCCCGGCATGCTCATGGCCATGCTCCGTCTCAATATTCCGGCCGTCATGGTCAGCGGCGGCCCTATGCTTACCGGGATATGGAGAAACAAGAAAGTCCACCTGATCAGCGTTTTCGAGGGGGTCGGCCAGGTCAAATCCGGAAAGATGAAGGCCCGGGACCTGCTGGACCTTGAAGAGGCGGCCTGTCCGGGATGCGGGTCCTGCGCCGGGATGTTTACGGCCAACTCCATGAACTGTCTGACCGAGGCCATCGGCCTGGGGTTGCCGGGAAACGGGACCATACCGGCCGTGGCCGCGGCCCGCATCCGCTTGGCCAAGCAGGCCGGGATGAAGGTCATGGAACTTTGGAAAAAGAACATCCGTCCCCGGGACATCGCCACCATGGCCGCTTTTCGCAATGCCATCGCGGTTGATATGGCCCTGGGTTGTTCGACCAACACGGTCCTTCACGTGCCGGCCATGGCCCATGAAGCCCGACTGGCTCTGCCTTTGGATCTGTTTAATCAGATCAGCCAACGGACCCCCCATTTATGCAGTCTGATCCCCGGAGGGCCCCATAGCCTGCAGGACTTGGATGAAGCCGGAGGGGTTCAGGCGGTCATGGCCGAGTTGACTAAAATCAAGGCCATCGATACCCGGGTGATGACGGTCACCGGCACCCGCCTGGAAGAAAATCTCAAAGGCAAAAAAATCTTGGATACGGAAATCATCCGACCGGTGACCAATCCCTATCATGCCGAAGGCGGGATCGCCGTCCTCTATGGGAACCTGGCCCCGGAAGGGGCGGTGGTTAAACAATCGGCCGTAGCCCCGGAGATGATGACCCACACCGGCCCGGCTCGAGTCTTTAATTCCGAGCAAGAGGCCCAGAAGGCCATATTGGCCAAGAAAATAAAAAAAGGTGATGTGGTGGTCATCCGTTACGAAGGCCCTAAAGGCGGACCGGGTATGCAGGAGATGCTTTCCCCGACTTCGGCCATCATCGGCATGGGATTGGGCAAGGAGGTGGCCTTGATTACCGACGGCCGATTCAGCGGGGGCACCCAGGGGGCGGCCATCGGACATGTCTCGCCGGAAGCGGCCGCCGGGGGACCGATCGCCCTGGTCAAAGAAGGGGACCCGATTGAAATCGATATCCCCCAAAAAAAACTTTCCCTTCTGGTCTCAAAAGAGGAACTCAAAAAACGCCAAAAGGGCTGGGCCCCCCTTCCGCCAAAGATCCAGTCGGGCTATGTCTTCCGCTATGCCCAGTTGGTCACTTCGGGCAGTAGCGGCGCGATTTTGAAGGACCGTCTTTAAAATCGCGAGATTCTGGTCCCTATAGCCTAAGGAAAGATGAAACCCGCCAAAAATAAAAACGATCCATAGCGTCTTTATCGGAGGTGTGCCATGATCGAAGCCCGGTGGTATGAAAAAGATAAGGACCAGAAGGTCCGTTGTTTTTTATGTCATCACCATTGTTTGATCAAGGAAGGACAACGGGGTATCTGTTGGGTTCGCGAAAACCGCCAGGGGACCCTTTATTCTTTAGTCTACGGAAAACCCATCGCCCGTCATATCGATCCAATCGAAAAGAAACCGCTCTTTCATTTTCTTCCCGGTTCCGCCTCTTATTCCATCGCCACTCTCGGGTGTAACTTCCGCTGCCTCTTTTGCCAGAACGCCGATATTTCCCAGGCCCGGGAAACAAAGACTATTTTCGGAGAAGAACGCACTCCCGAAGAAATCATCTCCGACGTCCTTAACTCCCCCTGCAGGTCCATCTCCTATACCTATACGGAGCCGACCATCTTTCTGGAATACGCCCAGGACATCGCGGTTCTGGCGAGTGCGCAAGGGTTAAAGAATGTCTTTGTCTCCAATGGCTATATGACCCCGGAGGCCCTTGAATCGATTCATCCCCATCTTCATGCGGCCAATGTGGATTTGAAGGCCTTTCGCGAGGAATTTTATAAGACCCAGTGCAAGGCGAAGCTGGCTCCGGTTTTAGAAAGCCTGAAGATCATGAAACGGATGGGAGTCTGGGTTGAAGTCACCACCCTGATCATCCCCACGCTGAACGATTCCAGGGAAGAATTAAAGGAACTGGCCCGGTTCATCGCCGAAGAATTGGGCCCGGAGACGCCCTGGCATATCAGCCGCTATCATCCGACTTATCGCTTGACCGACTTGCCGATAACACCGGTGAAAACCTTGCAGCAGGCCTGGGAGATCGGGAAAGAGCAGGGCCTGCGGTATGTCTATACCGGCAACGTCCCCGGGGATCAAGGGGAAAAGACCTTATGTTATCACTGCGGTCATTTGCTCCTGGATCGTTATGGGTTTTCCATTTTGAAAAATAATCTGCAAGAGGGAAAGTGCCCCCAATGTCAAACACCGATGGATGGCGTTGGTTTATAAGAGGATAGGACAGCAGCACACACATCTTTTGATGGTCGAAAATAAAATCGGAGGGCTCGATTAAAAAAAAAAATTTAAAAAAAATAAATTTCCTCTATTTTTTTCTTGACATACTATATATAGTATTTTAAAATCGTCACAAATACTATATGTATGAAAGGAGGAACTATCATGGCAGCAACCAAAAAAGCAAAGGCTCCGGAAAAGAAGAAGGCTGTGAAAGCCGCCCCCAAGAAAGCTGCGGCCGCTAAAACAGCAAAGAGCCCAAGCAAAAAGGCAACGGCTAAAAAAGCTCCGGCTAAAAAAGCCGCCGCCCCCAAGGCCCCGGCCAAAAAAGCTCCAGCTAAAAAGGCCCCGGCCAAAAAGAAATAACCTTCTGGTTGTTGTTCACAAGGGTAGTTTAAGTTCTTAACCTCTTCAAGGGAAGGAGGGAATTTCTTCTTAGGAGGAAATTCCGTAGTGCCTTCCTTTTTTTATTTTATAACGGAGGGACTTTTTCGATCCGACAGGGGAAGGCCCTTAAATTCGGAGTCCCCAAAGCCGGATTGAATGGTGTACCGGCCGTCAAGATATTCAGATTGGACCGATCCCAGTCAAAGAGGGTTTCTATTTTTTTTTCGGGAAACCACCAACCATAATCCAGAAAGACCACCCGCGGGTCTATGTCTTCCGTCAGGTGGACTTTTTGTTCTATCTGTCCCTTGGCGGTTATGATGCGGGCCCAGTCCCCTTCAGCCAGACCTAAAATTTTAGCCGCCTGAGGATGGATCTCAAGCCTGGGTTGAGGATGTTTCTTCCGCAGCGGGGAAATCTGTCGAAAAGCCGAGTGAAAAAAATAGGGGTTTTTACGGCTGGTCGCCAAAAACGGATATTCCAATGAACCCTGGGGAAGTTCCGAAAAAGCAGGCAGAGGATCAAAGCCCCAATTTTTTAATTGTTCCGAATAAAGCTCTACCTTTTTTGATGGGGTCTTGAATCCTTTGGCCTCATATTTCTTATAACCCCCTTTTCCTTTGAGCACCCCTGCTTCCTTAAATCGGTCATAGGTCAAACCTGAGGGGGCCAGGACTTCATCCAAGGCCTGACGGGTGTTTTCCCAGAAATGTTCGCCGTGTCCCAAGGCCTTTCCCAACTCGTTTAAGATTTTTATGTCCGGCCAGCTTTCTCCCGGAGGGTCGACAATCTTCGGGCGGGAGGAGATCCATCCATGGGCCAGGCCATAATGGCCGATATCATCAAACTCAAAAGCAGTGGCCGCCGGAAGGATTATATCGGCCAAGGCTGCGGTGGGCGTCATGAAGATGTCCGAAACCACCAGAAGCTCCAAACGCATCAAGGCCTCATAGGTCTGACGGGCATCGCTGTTGGTGATCAGGGGATTGGTGACTTGAGCGACCATGGCCTTAATGGGGTAAGGGTTTTCGGTCAGGATGGCCTGGATCACCATCGGAGGGGGGACCACCATAAAATTCGGGGCCAGGTTAAAGGCCCGGCTCAGCATCTTTCGGCTTTTCCCCGGCAACAGATCGGCTTTGACAAAGTCGGCCAGCCTGGCGACCGGAGGCATAGAAGGCATCATGTTTCCGCCGGGAACATCCAAGTTGCCGGTAATGGCCATCAAGCAAAGAAGGGCCCGACAGGTTTGCAGGCTGTTGGCCGTATGCTCGATGGCATTGCCCCATTGGATGATGGCCGGTTGAGAAGTGCCGTATGTCCAGGCGGTCTGTTGAATTTCTTCCGGCGTCAGCCAGGTCAGTTCGGCCACCCTTTCAGGGGTAAAACTCTTGACCTGTTCTTGCAATTCCCGAAACCCCACGGTCCACTCGTTCTACGAATCCTCGGTCAAATAGGCCTTCCCGAATGATGATCTGGATCAGACCCAGGGCCAGGGCGCAATCACTGCCTGGTTTTATTTGATGATGGGCTTGGGCGATGGAAGCCAGATGGGTCCGCCGGGGATCAACGACGATCAGATCGGCCCCCTTTTTTATCGAGTCCAACAGGCGCAGGGAGATGACCCCTTCTTCGTTGGTCTTAAGAAGGTTACTCCCCCAGTTCAGAATAAGACTGGTCGGAGTCTCATAATCCGGCACCGGGAAAAAGCCACAGGTCAGCAGACCGGCGATTTCCCGGGGCATATGGCAGACATGCTGGGGACCGCTGACATTGGGAGAACCAAAGACGTTGGCTAAGCGGATCAGGACGAAATGCTCCAGACCTTTGGGCGCCCCTTGGGCAAAGACCACGGCCTGCGGCCCATATTCCTGGCGGATGCGGTTCAAGCGCTCGGAGACATATTGCAGGGCCTCGGGCCAGGTAATCGGTTTAAATCGGCCATCACCGCGGGCCCCCTGCCTGAGCAAGGGGACGGTCAATCGATCGGGGTGGGTCGACCGTTCCGCCGAAGCCAAGGCCTTAGGACAGATATAGCCGTAACTGATCGGGCATTGCGGGTCCCCTTTGATCTTGATAATCCGGCCCGCTTTGACCTCGACGATCAGTCCGCAGCCTCCGTGGTCCATTCGGGCACAGTGGGTCTTGAAAAATTGTGAATCGGGATGGTTGGCGTTCATAGTGCTCGTTTGGAAATGATTAATTGAGCCATGCATTTATTAAAACCTTTTCCGAAGGCCGAGTCAAGCCGATTAGCTACAATCGATTTTGTAGCTAAAATATAATCACATCTTATAGATAAAATAGCTAATATTTTCTTGACAAGCTCATATTCGTTGTAATAGGTTTTTTATCGTGTTACTAAGAACGAAAAAAACTATTGGCACTTAAATTTCGCGGGATTGATAGTTTATTCAGAGTTTATTCGGCGGAAATAACCCATTGCTTTTCCCCCTCCATTGAAATGGAGGTCGGCGGAAAGGGATGAAAGGAGTACCTCATGGACAATTGGACTTTTGGCCTCAGCATGCTGATCGTCGGCATGGGAGGAACGTTACTCACCTTGATGATTATGAGTGCCCTTATGGGTGCCTTGAAAAAAGTTTTTCCCATTAAAAAAGGAGAGGAGGAATAGGTCATGCTCGAAGCCGTATTAAGTGGATTATCCGGCCTCGTGGCCGGATTTGCAAATCTCCAGTGGTCCAACCTGGTCATGATCGCCATCGGTTGTCTTCTCCTTTATCTGGGGATAAAAAAGGACTTTGAGCCCTTGCTGCTTCTGCCCATAGGATTTGGGGCCATCATGGTCAACATCCCCCTGGCCGACCTGATGGGGAAAGACGGCTTTCTGCGCATCATCTATGACGCCGGTGTGATCACCGAGTTGTTTCCTTTGCTGATTTTTGTCGGCATCGGGGCCATGACCGATTTCGGCCCTGTCCTGGAAAATCCCTATACCTTTCTCCTGGGGGCCGCCGGCCAATGCGGGATATTTTTGACCTTGCTCCTGGCCCTGGCCCTGGGGTTTGGTAAGCTGGATGCCGTGACTATCGGGATTATCGGGGCCTGCGACGGCCCGACGGTCATTTATGTGGCCTCCCAATATGCCCCTCACTTGTTGGGGGCGGTCTCGGTGGCCGCCTATTCGTATATGTCTTTGGTGCCGGTGCTCCAGCCGCCGATCATGAGGATGCTGACCTCGGAAAAAGAACGCAAAATCGTCATGAAGACCCACAAAAAGACCGTTTCCAAAACAACCCGGATCCTTTTTCCCATCGTCATCACCATAGTGGGAGGTCTGATCGCCCCCAAAGGCCTGCCCCTTACTCGCCACCATCATGCTCGGTAATTTGATGAAAGAATCGGGGGCAGTGGCCCGCCTGACCAAGGCCTCGGAAAATGAGATCTCCAACATTGTCACCCTGCTTTTAGGGATTTCCATCGGGGCGACCATGAGCGGACCGGAATTCGTCAAACCCCAGACCTTGATCATCCTGGCTTTAGGGTTGTTGGCCATTTGTCTGGACACGGCCTGCGGGGTCCTTTTCGGGAAAGCTCTTAAGGGTCCTGACCGGCGGCAAGGTCAATCCCCTGATCGGGGCGGCCGGGATTTCGGCCTTCCCCATGTCGGCCCGGGTCGTTCAAAAGGTAGGGTTTAAATATAACAAAAAAAATTATTTGCTCATGCATGCCATGGGGGCCAATGCCGGCGGCCAGGTCGGCTCGGTCATGGCCGCCGCGGTCATGCTTTCGGTGTTGAAGGGCATGGGGATTATTTAAAAAAAGGAGGAAGAAATGTCCAATCCCGTTTATTTTTTAGATTTAAAAACTTCACCCAAAGAAAACCGGCTGGCCCGAATCGGCCGTTTGTTAGACCAGGTTCCTTTCCCAAAGCCATTAGTCAAAAAAAATCTGGTGGCCGTCAAGATCCATTTCGGTGAAAAGGGAAACACGGCTTATGTGAAACCCATCTATGTCCGGCCCATAACCGACAAGATCCGGGCCTGGGGCGGAAAGCCTTTTCTTGACCGATGCCAACACCCTTTATGTGGGGACCCGCAGCAACAGCGTCTCCCACTTGCAGACCGCCCTGGAGAATGGGTTTTCTTTCACCACCGTGGGGGCGCCCCTGGTGATCGCCGATGGGCTTAAAGGCAAATCGACGATTCGAGTCCCGATTAACAAAAAACTTTTTAAGACCGTTTCCATTGCCGCCGACGTCGTCGATGCCGATGCCCTGGTCAGTGTGGCCCACTTCAAAGGCCATGAACTGGCCGGTTTTGGAGGAACGCTGAAAAACTTGGGCATGGGCTGCGCTTCCCGGGAAGGCAAGCTCAGCCAGCATTCCAATATCGCCCCCAAGGTCACTCGGAAAAAATGTATCGGCTGCGGCGAGTGCACCATCCATTGCGCCCAGGGGGCCATCGAACTTCAGGATGAAAAATCGATCATCAACCCGGAAAAATGTGTCGGCTGCGGAGAATGCATCCTCATCTGCCCGAATGGGGCCATCCAGATCCAGTGGAACGAATCCGTACCGGTTTTCCAGCAAAAGATGGTCGAATACACCTTTGGGGTCCTGAAAGGCAAAGAGGGCCGGGCCATCTTTATCAATTTTTTGACCGATATCTCCCCGGCCTGCGATTGTTACGGTCACAGCGACCGGCCCATCGTCCGGGATATCGGCATCCTGGCCTCGAACGATCCCGTGGCTATTGACCAGGCCTCGGTGGACCTGGTCAATAATGAACCGGGCAATAAGGATTCTGTCCTGACCAAAAATTATAAATCCGGGGAAGATAAATTCCGGGGGGTCTATCCGCAGATCGATTGGCAAATTCAGCTTCAATATGCCGAAGAAATCGGATTAGGGACCCGGAAGTATGAATTAAACCTCTTGAAGGAGATCTAATCAAAAATTGAAATTGCCCGGCCGTCCCTTTGGCGGGCAGGTCGGGCAATTTCGTCGCAGGACCTTCCCTCAAATGTCTCCAAGATCACCTTTCCCTTGTTCCAGGCTTTTATCTTGAAATAAAAACCAAAAATGACTATAAATAGATAAAATAAACCAGGAGGATCGGACTCATGAAGATCAAAAGGATTGCCCATATCGGGGTGGGTGTAAAAGATACCGACAAGGCCAAAACCCTCTATCAGGAAATGTTCTCTTTACCGGTTTCCCATGAAGAACGTCTGGGAGAACTCAAAATCGCCTTCGTACCGATAGGACAGACCAATGTGGAGTTGGTGCAATCAACCGAGCCCGACGGGATTATGAATCGATTTATTGAAAAAAAGGGGGAAGGGATCCATCACATCGCCTTCGAGGTGGAAGATATCGATCAGGCCCTGGAAGAACTGAAAGCCAAGGGAGTCCCTTTGATCGATCAACAGGCCCGGCCGGGTGCCCATCAGGCCCGTATCGCCTTTCTGAACCCCAAGGGCACCAACGGTATCCTGATCGAATTGGTCCAATACGAACATTAAGTAGTTCGGGGTTCGGAGTTAGGAGTTCGGAAGGATTAAGAACTGCATTCCGAACCACAATCTTCGGACAAATGGGCAATAAAAAGGCGAAAATCAGCCAAATGTTAATCGCTATTAATTTTCAATTTTTTGAGTTTAGTGAGGTTTAGTCATGTGGGATTATACGGAAAAGGTAAAAGCTTATTTTGAAAACCCCCAAAACATCGGGGAGGTGGAAAACCCGGACGGAGTCGGTGAGGTCGGGATCCCTGGCCTGCGGCGATGCCTTGCGGCTCTCCTTTAAACTGGATGAGCATAAACGGATCAAGGAGGCCAAATTCCAGACCTTCGGCTGCGCCAGCGCCATCGCCTCTTCCTCGGCCCTGACCGAATTGATCAAGGGAAAGACGGTGGAAGAAGCGCGAAAAGATCACCAATAAGGATATCGCCGCTTTCTTGGGGGGGCTGCCCAAAGAGAAGATGCATTGCTCGGTCTTGGGAGAGCAAGCCCTGGCGGCGGCCATCGCCAATTATCGGGGCCAGGCCGCACCCAAAGTCGAGGAAGGGGAAATCGTCTGTGAATGCTTTGGTGTGACGGACAAGGAGATTGAGAGGGTCATCCGGGAGAACAGGACTCAAGACCCGCGAAGAGGTGACCAACTATACCAAGGCCGGGGGCGGCTGCGAGTCCTGTCACGACAAGATCGAGGCCATATTAAACCGGATCCTCAAAGAAGAAAAAAAACCCGTCGAGATCAAGCCGGCGCCGGGACCGGCCCGATTGACCAACATTCAGAAAATGAAATTGATTGAAGAGACCCTGGAACGGGAGATCAAGCCGGCCTTGAAGGCCGACGGCGGCGATATCGAACTGATCGACATCGAAGGAAACAAGGTCTTGGTCGCCCTTCGGGGGGCCTGTTCTTCCTGCCGGGCCGCCGAGGTTACCTTAAAGGACTATGTGGAAACCAAATTCAAAGAATTTGTTTCTCCGGAAATCATCGTGGAGGAGGTAAGGATATGAAGGTGGTCTATCTGGACAACAATGCCACCACTAAAACGGCCCCCGAGGTGGTTGAAACCATGCTGCCTTATTTCACCGACCTTTACGGCAACCCCTCCAGTATGCATACCTTTGGCGGGCAGGTGGCCAAGCAGGTTCAATCGGCCCGGGAACAGGTGGCGGCCCTGATCGGGGCCGACCCCATGGAAATCGTCTTTACCAGTTGCGGCACGGAAAGCGATAATGCCGCCATCTGGGGGACCCTCAATTCCTATCCCCAAAAAAACCATATCATTACCACCCGGGTGGAACACCCGGCCGTGGGCAACCTGGCCACCTATCTCTCCAAAAAAGGCTACAAGGTAACCACCCTGCCGGTGGACCGGGAGGGCCGGCTGGATCCGGATCAGTTGTCCGCGGCCATCACCGAGGAAACGGCCCTGGTCAGCATCATGTGGGCCAATAATGAAACCGGGGTCCTTTTTCCCATAGAAAAGATTGCCCACATGGTCAAGTCCCGGGGGGTCGGTCTTTCATACCGATGCCGTTCAGGCCGTGGGTAAACTCCCTATCGATCTTTCCAAGGTCCCGGTGGACCTCCTTTCCTTTTCCGGTCATAAACTCCATGCCCCCAAGGGCATTGGGGTCCTCTACATCCGCAAGGGGACCCGCTTTACCCCTTTTATGATCGGAGGCCACCAGGAAAGGGGGCGTCGAGGGGGTACGGAAAACGTCCCTTACATAATCGGACTGGGAAAGGCCTGCGAGTTGGCCCAAAAACATCTTGCCCTGGAAAATGACCGGGTCCGGGCCCTTCGGGACAGACTGGAACAGGGGATAATGAAGACGGTTCCCAAGGTCCTGATCAACGGCCACCCGGATGAACGCTTAGGCAATACCTCGAGCATCAGCTTCGAATATGTCGAAGGGGAGTCCATTCTTCTCCTCTTGAGCAACTTGGGGATCTGTGCCTCTTCCGGGTCGGCCTGCACCTCCGGTTCACTGGAACCCTCTCATGTGCTTCGGGCCATGGGGGTCCCTTTTACGGCCGCTCACGGCTCAATCCGTTTCAGCCTGAGTATCTATAATACCGAAGAAGAGATCGATTATGTCTTGGAGCACCTCCCTCCGATCATCAGCCGGCTGAGGGAGATTTCCCCTTTTTGGAAAGAAGGGAAGATGCCCCAGGCCAGGGCGTGTTAGGAAATGGACGCCTCTTTATACTTCGTCATCATGGCCGGGGGCCGGGGCACCCGTTTCTGGCCCAGGAGCAGGACCAAGCGCCCCAAACAACTCCTGGACATTGTGGGCTCTAAAACCATCTTGGAACAAACCATAGACCGTCTTCTTCCGATAACCGACTGGGATCATATTTTTATCGTTACCGAAATATCCCAGGCCGAGGCCGTCAGGGCCCTGCTGCCGGACTTACCGGAAGCCCGGCTGATTGTCGAGCCCCTGGGCCGGAATACGGCCCCTTGCATCGGACTGGCGGCCTTGATCTTGGCCGAAATCGATCCATCGGCCACCATGGCCGTCCTACCGGCCGACCATTTTATCTCCCAGGTCCCTTCTTTTCAACAGACCTTGCTGGATGCGGTCCGGGCCGCCCGATCCGGGGACTTTCTCATTACCCTGGGTATCACCCCGACCTTTCCGGAAACCGGCTACGGCTATCTGGAAAGAGGCGGAAAGGTGATGGAGGTCGGTGGCCATCAAGTCTGGGAGGTAAAGGCCTTCCATGAAAAACCAGATCGAGCTAAGGCCGAGGCCATGCTGAAAACCGGCCGATTTTTCTGGAACAGCGGCATGTTCGTCTGGACCGTTTCGGCCATCCTTGGTCAAATGTCACGTTTGACCCCGGCCATGTACGACGAATTGATGAAACTCAAAAAATTCCTGGGCAGGCCCGGAATGGGAAGAGGCCTTAAAGGCCGGTTATGAGGCCATGGAAAACATCTCCATCGATTATGCCGTCATGGAACGGGCCGACAAGGTCCTCATGCTGGAAGGGGATTTCGGTTGGAACGATGTGGGAAGCTGGGAGGCGGTCTATCAACTTAAGCCCAAGGACGAGCAGGGCAATTGTTTAACCGGGCCGGTCCTGGTCCTGGACAGTAAAGGATGTCTGGTCCATAGTCCGGAAAAAACGGTGGCCCTTATCGGTGTGGAAAACCTGATCGTGGTCGAAACACCGGACGCCCTTCTGGTTTGTCCCCGTGAGCGGTCTCAAGAGGTTAAGCAGATAGTTCAACTATTAGAAGTTCAGAAAAAGTTTGAATTGCTTTGATCCATCACCTGGAGGAGAGGATGAATCCACAAATATTTCGGGAATACGATATAAGGGCCGTTGTCGACAAGGAACTCTCCTTGGATGAGGTGGTTATCCTGGGTAAGGCCATGGGCACCTACCTGGGCCGACAGGGGAAAAAACGGATCACCCTGGGACGGGACGGCCGGCTCAGTTCCAATGCCTTTCGGGAACGCCTCCTGGAGGGTTTATTAGCCAGCGGCTGCCAGGTCATCGACATCGGCGTTTGCCCCACGCCCTTGCTTTATTTTTCCATCCGCCATCTGAAGACCGACGGGGGGATCATGATCACCGCCAGCCACAATCCTCCGGAATACAACGGCTTTAAGATCTGCAGCGGACCGGATACCATCTTTGGGGCCGAGATCCAAGAGGTGGGTTGGATCGCCCGGAAGGGGGAGTTTTTAACCGGCCACGGGTCTGTTATGGAAAAAGACGTCCTCCCGGATTACCAGGCCTTGGTCCTGAACGATATTCAACTGTCCCGTCCTTTGCGGGTGGGTATGGACGGAGGAAACGGCACCGGGGGCTGGATGGCCCTGCCCATCATCCGCCGAATGGGTTGTCAGGTCTTCGACCTGTATTGCGAGGTCGATGGCTCATTCCCCCACCATCAACCGGATCCGACCGTACCCAAAAATTTAGAGGAATTAAGCGCCCTGGTCGAGCGGGAACATCTGGACGTGGGTCTGGCCTATGACGGGGACGGAGACCGTCTGGGGGTGGTCGATCATGCCGGGAACATCATCTGGGGCGATCAGCTTTTGATCCTTTTCGCCCGGGATATCCTGTCTAAAAGACCGGGGACGACCTTTATCGGGGAGGTTAAATGTTCCCAGAATTTCTATGAGGATATCCCCCGTCAGGGAGGAAAGGTGATCATGTGGAAAACCGGCCATTCCCTGATCAAGCAAAAGATGAAAGAGGTCCAGGCGGTCTTGGCCGGCGAGATGAGCGGCCATCTATTTTTTGCCGACCGGTATTTCGGCTATGATGATGCCATTTATGCTTCCATGCGGCTCTTGGAAATTTTATCAAAAACAGGAAAAAAAATTCCCGAACTTTTATCCGGATTGCCGAAGACCTTTTCCACGCCGGAGATTCGTGTTGAGACCGTGGAGGAAAAAAAATTTCAGATCGTGGAAGCGGCTAAAAACGAACTGGCCCAAAAATTTCCCATTATCGATGTGGACGGGGTTCGGGTCTTATTTCAGGATGGGTGGGGTTTGATCCGGGCCTCCAATACCCAACCGGTCTTGGTCCTTCGTTTCGAAGCCCAGTCTCCCGAACGGTTAAAGGAGATTCAGACTTTGATTGAGGACGTTCTCAGCCAAGTTCAAAAAAAATTTGATCGGCCAACCGGCTAAAATTTAAATTATTTTTGGTCCGGTTTTCGAATTGTCCCCTTTCCATGCCCTCAAAGAGCCAGGAAGTGTTCAAAACCCTTGACTCGTAAAAATTCCTTTTTATGTCTGTTAAGACTAAAACGAATTTTTAAAACTCTCCGGGAAGAGACCTTTAAAAAAGGGTGAAAAAGCCAGAAAACAGAAGATCACTGAGAGAGGAGAAAAGGCCTTCATCACCCAAATTTCTTATAACCGTATAGATTCCCATCTATTTTTTGAATTCACCCAATAGAAAATGGTTTTAACCGGTTAGCCCGTAGGATCTTCATTGGCTTAGGATGGAAGCCCCTTTTAAATTCATTTTGATGCCCCTTAAAGCCTAACTAAAAAGCCTGTTCCCTGGGGTTTGACATCCCTCTGATCCTGAGATAACTATTCGACCATCCAACCTACGGGGTTCTTCATTTTGGACCTTTCTTAAACAGGAATCTTTTTTTGAAAAAATTTTCCGCACCCAGGTGCGGACGGCATAGGCGAATTCAAAATAAAAGACCTTGGTATCATTGCCTTTAACATCAGCCCAGGGGCTCCCGACCAGGGGTCAGGGGTTCCCAGCGGGTCAAATAAATAATTAGTCAATTGGTCTTCCGCGATAGGCCTTGGCGTATCGATTAAAAGGTTCATGAGAAGAACCCCGGTCCAGACGGTGTTTTGGTAAGGGGAGCGTACTCGGGTTTGTTTCTGGTTTTCCAAGTGAACTTGGTTCAAAGCTTACCAAGAAATGGCGTCGATTTTATGATGGATACGATTTGGCAAACGATTAAAGAGCGTCTTAAGGGGGCAATCCCGGAGAATCAATACCGGATGTGGATAGAACCTTTGGACCGGGTCCAGTCCGGCGACCAGGAACTCCTCTTAGGTTGTCCCAACCCCTTCTTTTTGAAGTGGGTCAGGGAAAAATATTACCCGACCATCGTCAAAATGGCCCAGGAACTGAACGGGAATACCCCCAGGGTCGGCTTACAGGTTTCTGCGGCCCCAAAAGCCTAATCCTTCTCCGGCATTAAGACCCCAGCAGTTTTCGCTGCCGGGGTTTGACCGCAAAGACCGGCTGCGATTTAATGGGGGTTTCACCTTCGATCAATTCGTCACCGGCCCCAGCAATCATTTTGCCTACTTGGCTTCCATGGCCCTGGCTACGGAAAAAAACCTCCACAATAATGCCCTGTATCTCTTTTCTTCCACCGGCCTGGGGAAAACCCACCTGTCACAAGCCGTGGGTAATTATATCATCAAACATAAACCTCAAGCCAAGGTCCTGTATCTTTCCGTCGAAAATTTTACCAACGAAATGGTCTTCTCCATAAAAAACAACGCCATGAATTCCTTTAAAGACAAATACCGAAAAAACTGTGATTTTCTTCTTTTGGAAGAAATGCAATTTTTAAGCGGAAAGGAAACAACCCAGTCTGAATTAGGCTTTACCCTGGATGCCCTGTTCAACGACGACAAGAAAATTATCTTCACCGGTTCCCTGCCGCCGAAGGATATCCCCCGCCTGGGCAATCAACTGAAATCCCGGTTGAGTTCGGCCTTGCTGGGCTCCATCGACCCCCCTGATTTTGAAACCCGCCTGGGGATTGTGACCAAGAAATCGAATTTGTTGGGCATGGAGCTTCAAAACGAGGTCAAGGAATTTTTGGCCGGCAAGCCTTTCAGGGATATGCGACAGTTGGAGGGGTGTTTGATCCGCATGTCCGCCCAAGGCACTTTGTTGAACCAGATGCCGGATCTGGCCTTGGCCGAATCGGTCGTCCGGGAACAGTTTTCTGAAAAACAAGAAATCTCTATTCAAACCATTAAGGATGTGGTCGGAAAATATTTTCGGGTTTCTCAGGAAGAGATGACCTCACGGTCCAGGAAACGGGTCCACCTCCTTCCCAGAAACTTATCCATTTTTTTAAGTAAAAAATATACCAACCAGACCTTGGAGACCATAGGCAAGGCCTTCAACCGGGATTCGACGTCGGTCATCTATGCGGTCAACGCCGTGGAAAAGGATCTTAAAAAAAATCCGGAAATGGGTAAACAGCTCCGATTCTTATCCGCTCAAATCGAAGGGATTCAAAATGGCCCCTCTCCCACCACCCATTAAAAAAAAATCCCTTGATCCCTGGACGAAAACAGAAAAGCGGATCAGCGGGTATAAAGACCAGATAGTCGCTCTTCAGCGGGATTTGACGGCCATACCGGCCTTGGGTCCTCAAAACGGAGGGCAGGGCGAATATGCCAAGGCCTTGTACCTGGAAAAAAAATTAAAGGCCTTATCTCCCAAAACCCTTCTCTCCATCCCCTGTCCCGATCTTGATGCGGTCCAAGGGTTTCGCCCCAATCTCCTGGCCCTTTTTGAAGGCGAACACCCCGATAAAACCATCTGGATCCTGAGTCACATGGATGTGGTCCCCATTGGGGATAGGAGGTTATGGAAAACCGATCCCTATGTCCTGGAAAAAAAAGGAGACCTCCTTTATGGACGGGGGGTCGAAGATAATCATCACGGGATCGTTTCCTCTTATTTCGCGGTTAAGGCCCTGCAGGAAGAGGGGGTACGCCCAACCTATTCTGTCGGACTTATTTTTGTCTCCGATGAAGAAACAGGCAGCCAAAAGGGATTGGAGTATGTCCTCAAGCACAAAAGAAATCTCTTCAAGGCCGAGGACTTTATTATCGTACCCGATGCCGGAAACCGGGAAGGGACCTTGATCGAGGTGGCTGAAAAGAGTCTCCTCTGGCTGAAATTTACCCTTTCGGGAAAACAATGTCATGCCAGCCGTCCTGACCTGGGAATCAATACCTTGCGGGGAACGGCCTACCTGATCATGGCCCTGGAAAAACTGCCCCGTTTTTTCAATAAAAAAGACCTTCGGTTTGACGTGCCCACAAGCACCTTTGAGCCCACGCAAAAAGAGGCCAATGTCCTTAATATCAACACCATCCCCGGACAGGATATTTTTTATCTGGATTGCCGGGTCCTGCCCGAGTATCCGCTCAAAAGGGTCATTGAAAAAATAAAAGAGATGGCCTTCGAGGTGGAGAAAAAAATAGGGGTTCGGATCAAAATCGATGTGGTCAATGCCGTCCAGGCCCCTCCGGCCACGGTGGCCGATGCCCCGGTGGTTCAGGCCTTAAAGGCGGCTGTTTTGAAGGTGCATCATAAACCGGCCTTTGCCAAGGGGATCGGGGGGGCCACGGTGGCCGCCTTTTTCCGTAAAGCAGGTCTTCCGGCTGCCGTCTGGTCCACCTCTTCGGAATCGGCCCACCAGCCCAATGAATTCTGCCGGCTTTCTCATCTCATCAAAGACGCCCAGGTCTTTGCCCATATTTTCTGCCAGCCCTGAAGACTATCCAAATAATATTGAACTGTTTGGTTGGAATTCGAACCCATCTCTCCCTCCCTCTCCGACGAGAGGGTGAGGGATTGATTTTATTCTTCCAGATGGGTTCTTGACAGGGACATGGTTTTCTTTTATGGTTTTAATCGCATCGAGAATCAAAAATAAAAAGAATCCACAAAATTAAGGAGGGGCTTATGAAAAACAAGGGGGGATTTTTATTAGTCTTGTCCATGATCGTTATGTTTACGGCGGGGACGGCCTTTGCCGCCAATACGATCAAGATCGGGGTCATCTATCCGCTGACCGGCGGTGCCGCCGCCGAAGGCCGGGAACTCCGGGCCGGGGCCGAGCTGGCCATGGATATTGCCAATAATGTCTATCCCGGCATGGCCATGACCATGGCCAAAAATTCGGGGATCAAAAGCCTGGGAGGGGCCAAGATCGAATTGATCTTCAAGGATCACGAAGGCAACCCGACCCTTGGGGCCGACCTGGCCAAGAAGCTGATTTTGGACGACAAGGTGGTGGGTATCCTGGGCTGTTATCACAGCGCCGTGACCAAGACCGTCAGCGCCGTCTGTGAGCAATACGGCATCCCCATGATCAACGATTCTTCCACCTCACCGGATCTGACCGAACGGGGCTTCAAATGGTTCTGGCGGACCACCCCTCATGATGTGACCTTTACCAAAGACCTCTTCGAATTTTTAAAGGGCCTGACCGAAGGCAAGGCCAAAGGGGTCAAGGCCGTCCCCAAGGCCGAGATCGCCAATCTGGCCTCGGCCTGCGAAAAGACCGAATGGGGGTCCAATGTCTCCAAATTGATCGAAACTTTTTCCAAAGAATACGGGTTCACCGTTAAAAAGTCCATCCTCTATGCCGCCAAATCAACCGATCTTTCCAGTGAAATCGGTTCCCTGAAGGCCGTCAAACCCGACGCCATGCTCTTTGCCTCCTATGCCTCGGACGCCATCTTGATGATGAAGACCTTAAAGGCCCAGAAGGCCCAACCCAAGATCGTTTGGGGACAGGATGCCGGATTTGAGGCCCCGGAATTCAAAAGCACCCTGGGCGATGACATTGTCGGGGTCCTGACCCGGACGGTCTTTCTGCCCAAGGTGGCCACGGTCAAAAAGGTGGCCGGACAGGTCAATGAATTTTACAAGAAAAAAACCGGCCATGATTTAAGCGGGGCCTCGGCCCGGTCCTTTACCGGTTTGCAGGCCTGGGTGGAGGTCTTGGAAAAGGCCGGATCGACCAAGCCGGCCGATATCCAGAAGGCGGCCAATACGATCCATATCCCCGGCAATCAACTGATCGTCCCCTGGGCCGGGATTAAATTCAATACCAGCGGGCCAGACCTGGGCCAGAACGCCTTGGGCTCCGGGATGATCGGCCAGTATCAGAAAGACAAGGATGGCAACATCACCCTGGAAATCGCCTATCCCTTTGACGTGGCCAGCGCGAACCTGATTTTCCCGTTTAAGGGTTTTTAGCACGAAAATAAAGTTCGGGGTGTAGCGTTCGGAGTTGGGAGAAATCCTATGCATAATCCTCACCCTCTGTAGGGGCGCCGTAGGGGCGGGTTTGAAACCCGCCCTTACCTGTTTTTTTATGGTCCGGAGCGCCCCAGGGGGCATGAGGTTTTGACGTGAAAACAGGATTCCCGGATTCGAGTGGCAGTACCGGTTTAAGGTGCAGGGCAAACAGTATATGGCCTTTCCTTGAACCTTGAACCCTGCGCCTTGGACCTTTTCTTAAGGGAACACGGTTCATGGAAATCTTACTGAGCGCCCTGGTATCCGGTCTGCTGTTGGGCATGGTGCTGGCCATTGTGGCCCTGGGACTGACCATCATCTTCGGGGTGATGGATATGGTCAACTTCGCCCACGGCGAATATTTGATGATCGGCATGTACACCGGTCTCCTGATTGCTCAGGCCACGGGCCTGGACCCTTTGTTCAGCCTGCCGGCCGCCGCCTTGGTCGGCTTTCTTTTAGGGCTCCTCTGCTATTACGGCCTGGCCAAATTCTTTTGCGGGGCCCCATGGTGGCCCAACTCTTGGGCACCTTCGGGCTGATGCTTTTTTTAAGAAACCTGGCCTTGTTGCTCATGGGCTCCGAAGACCGGGCCATCCAATAAGGGGATCCTGGTGGGCAAGAGTTTTGAAGTCGGCATGGGCGTGGTCCTTCCGGCCACCAAGCTGGCCGCGGCTTTTTTATCCGTTGTCGCCTTTTTGGCCATCTGGCTGCTCATGAACCGGACCAAGATCGGCCGGGCCCTGACGGCCACGTCCTTGAACGCCGAAGGGGCCCGCTACATGGGCATTCGGACCGAAAGGATGAATGCCCTGGCCTGGGGCTTGGGCGGGGCCACGGCCACCATGGCCGGGGCCTTGCTGGTCAACTTCTGGTCGGTCAATCCCTTTGTGGGTCTTTTGTTTACCATGATCGCCTTTGCCATCGTGGCCTTGGGGGGATTCGGGAGCGTTCCCGGGGCCTTTTTGGCCGGTCTGGTGGTGGGCATCATCACCGAATTTCCGGGGATCTGGGACTTTTTTACCTATACCTTTCATATCAAGTGGATGGAGCAGGTCCCCATGACCTCTTTTAAATATACCCTGGTTTATCTGGCCTACTTCCTGATCATGGTCTTTCGGCCCCGAGGTCTTTTCGGATGGAAGCAATAAAAAACGCCCTGGATTTTTCGGATTTCAGCCGTCTGGACCGGACCCTGGCCGCGCTGGTAGGCCTTTTCCTGCTCAGCTTCCCCGTGTTTCCCCACTCCAATTTTGCCCTGGCCACCCTGATTCAATTTTTGATGTTCAGTGTCTACGGCATGGGCTGGAACACCATCGGCGGCTACGGGGGGCAGGTGGATTTGGGCAAGGCCCAGTATGTGGGCATCGGGGCCTATACCACGGCCGTGCTTTTGATCCGCTGGGATATCCCCTTCTGGTTTTCCATGCCCCTCGGTATGGCCTTTTCCGTGGGCTGGTCCTTTATCATCGGCTATCCGCTGTTCCGTCTGAAGGGACATTATTTTGCCATCGCCACCATCGCCACTTCCCTGGTGCTCAAGGATATTTTTGAGGCCTGGGATTTTGTCGGGGCCGCCCGGGGTCTGGGAATATCACCCATCAAATATTCTCCGCCCGATTTTCTCCGCTTAATTTTTAAGGAAGACGTCTATTACTATTATCTGCTTCTGGGTATTTTTTTTGTCGCCCTTTTTTATATGAACTGGTTTCGCAAGTCCCGGCTGGGGTTCCAGCTCCGCTCCATCAAGGACAATGAAGAGGTGGCCCGTTCCCTGGGCATCGATGTCCACTGGGCCAAGATCAAGACCTATGCCGTGGCCACGGCCTTTGTCAGCGTGATCGGCTCTTTTCATGCCTGTTACATCAAAAATATCGAACCGGAAGATACCATGAGCCTGGACATTTCGGTTTTGATCGCCTTGATGGCCATGCTGGGCGGGGCCGGTTCCTTATGGGGGCCGATCATCGGGGCGGCCATCCTCATCCCCATGAAGAGCTATCTCAAAGAATGGCTGGGGGCCTGCTGGCCTGGTCGGGATAGACCTGATCATTTACAGCGCCATCATCATGGCCGTGGCCGCCTTTGAACCCCGGGGGATCTGGGGGATCGTGGAAAAGGTCCGGCTCAAAAAAAGGAAAGGTCTATGAGTCTTCTTAAGGTTCAAGACGTTTCCAAATATTTTGGGGGACTGCGGGCCAACCACCAGATCTCCTTTAATGTGGAGGAAGGGGAAATCGTCGGACTCATCGGCCCCAACGGGGCCGGCAAGACCACCCTTTTTAATTGTATCGCCGGCTATTACCCGGTAACCTCCGGACGGTTATTTTTCCAAGGCAAAGAAATTACGCGTTTGAAAGATTTTGAGATCTCCCGCCTGGGCCTGGCCCGGACCTTTCAGGTCTATGGGGCCACCGGGGACCTCAATGTCCTGGAAAATATCATGATCGGGGCCTTTTTAAAGACTGCTTCCAGAAAAAAGGCCGAGGAGCGTTCCCGGGAAGTGATGGCCTTTATGGGCATTCGCGCCCAGGAAAAAGACCGGATGACCGAGATCCCGGTGGCGGCCCAAAAAAGGGTCACCCTGGCCACGGCCCTGGCCACCGGGCCGAAAATGATCCTCTTGGATGAGGTGGCCGCCGGGCTGAATCCTTCGGAGATCGAGGAACTGATCACCCTTCTTTTACGGATCAACCGGGAGATGAAGATCACCCTCCTTTTGACCGAGCATGTCATGGAGCTGGTGATGCGCTTAAGCAAAAAGGTGGTGGTCCTGGAAAGCGGGAAAAAGATCGCCGAAGGCGAGCCCCAGAAGGTGATCCAGGATGAGGAAGTGATCAAGGCCTATCTGGGAGAAAGTTTTTTAAAAAATAGGCCGGAAAAGACCTTATAATTTCGTCCGTGTTCTTGCTTTAGATTTCCGGACCTTAACCTTCGTGAAGGCGGGCTGAGGTGGCTCAGGGTCTTCCGGAGCCTGAGCAAAGATCCTGTAAATCTTTTCGAAGAATATTATGCTGGAAATTAATAACATCGAAGTCCGCTATACCGGTCTCCCGGTCATCCAGGATATCTCCCTCCGCGTGGACCAGGGGGAGTTGGTCTCCGTGGTCGGCGGGAACGGGGCCGGTAAGACCACCCTTTTTAAGGCCGTCATGGGGGTCCTGCGTCCCACCGGCGGCCGGATCCATTTTAACGGCACCAGCCTGACGGGCTTGAATACCTCTGAAATCGTCCGCAAAGGCATTGTCTGCATCCCGGAAGACCGAAAATTATTCCGGCCCCTTTCGGTGGAGGAAAACCTTTTTCTCGGGGCTTACGTCCTCAAGGACAAGGTCCGTATCCAGGAACTCTTGACGCGGGTCTATACCCTTTTCCCCCGCTTGGAGGAAAGACGTCTTCAGGCCGCGGCCACCCTTTCCGGGGGGGAACAACAGATGCTGGCCATCGGCCGGGGCCTCATGTCCGACCCCAAGCTGTTGCTCTTGGATGAACCCTCCCTGGGCCTGGCCCCCTTGCTGGTGGATGAAGTCTTTCGGGTCATCAGTCGGCTCAAGGATCAGGGCATGACCATTCTGCTGGTGGAACAAAATGTGCGTGAGGCCCTGGAAATTTGCGATCGCGGCTACATCCTGCAAACCGGCCGGACGATCCAGGAAGGGCCGGGGGAAGAGCTGCTGAAAAGCGATGCCGTCCAGAAGGCCTTTTTGGGCCTCTGAGTTAAAAGGCATTATTCATGGGTTCTCCCAAAATCCTTCCTTGCGGCGATTCGGCCCTATCGGTCGAATTCGGATCAGTCATCGATCCGTTGATCAACCAACAGGTCCAGGCCCTATTTAATAAGCTGAAGGCTGAGCCTCCTTTAGGACTCATCGATTTAGTCCCCACCTATCGTTCCCTCCTGGTCCAATACGACCCGACCGTATTGTCCTTTAAAGACCTTCAAAAAATCATCTTCTCCTTTGGCGATCTTTCAAAGGGCGTTGTCGAAACCGTAGGCCGCCTGGTCGAAATCCCGGTTTGTTACGGGAAAGAGTTCGGGCCGGACCTTAGAGAGGTGGCCGCCTTTCTTCACTTAACCGAAGAGGAGGTCATTGATATCCATTCCAAGGCCCTTTATCACGTTTACATGATCGGGTTTACCCCGGGCTTTCCCTATATGGGGGGATTGGACCCCCGGTTATTTACACCGCGGAAAAAAGTCCCCCGGGAATTCGTCCCTGCCGGTACGGTCGGTATTGCCGACCAGCAGACCGGGATCTATCCCCTCGACAGCCCCGGGGGCTGGCAGTTGATCGGCCGGACCCCGGTCAAGCTTTTTGACCTGAATCGGGAAGAGGTCTTTTATCTGAAACCCGGAGACCGGGTGAAATTTAAACCCATAAGTCAGGAAGAATTTGAAAGGACTTAGGATCATACGCCCCGGACCCATGACCACGGTTCAGGACCAGGGCCGGTACGGTTTCCAGGATCGGGGTGTGCCCGTATCCGGGGCCATGGACCAGGCCGCCTATCGTCTCGGCAACCTCCTGGCCGGCAATACCGGTAAGGAGGCCTCCCTGGAAATCACCGTGGGCGGATTTGCCGCCGAGTTTTTAAGGGACACCTGGTTTGCCGTCACCGGGGCCGAGCCGGAAGCCCGTTTAAACAACCAAATCATACCGACCTGGACCGCTCATCAGGCGGTCAAAGGAGATGTCCTTTCCTTGGACTTCGGGCGAAAAGGGGTCCGCTGGTACCTGGCCGTGGCCGGAGGGTTGAATGTTCCCCTGGTCATGGGCAGCCGGTCCACTTACCTGCGCGGCGGGTTCGGGGGATTGGAAGGACGGGCCTTGCGAAAAGGAGATGTCCTGGAATCGGGCCAACCGATGGGGCCGGGTTTTTTTTCTTCCTTGCCCGCGGAACTCATCCCCAACTACAGTCATGAACCCATCCTGCGGGTGGTCCTGGGTCCCCAGGATGATGAGATCACCGAAGAAGGGCTGAACACTTTCTTAACGGCTGAATATAGCGTCACCCAACGGAGCGACCGGATGGGTTGTCTCTTGGCAGGTCCTCCCATAAAGCACAAAAAGGGTCCGGACATCATCTCCGATGCCACGGCCTTCGGTTCCATCCAGGTCCCCGGAAGCGGACAACCGATCATCCTCATGGCCGACCGCCAGACCATCGGGGGCTATGTCAAGATCGCCACGGTGGCCACCGTTGACCTGCCCCTCATCGCCCAGGCCTTACCGGGGAATCCGGTTCGTTTTAAGGCCATCGGAATAGAAGAAGCCCAAGAACTGTTAATTGAACGTGAAAATCGAATAATCGATTTTTTAAAAATGCCGTGAAGCAGGGATCACGGCGGCATCCGAAGGAACAGAGGCACCTTTTGTCCTTGAAACAAAGTAACAAATATGTTATGAGTTAAATATGTCATGGGTAATCGATTATTACGGTGAAGAAGTAAGACTTCAAATCGAAGCATTACCTATCGGCATTCGTGCCTCATATGCCAGACTGACCGATCTGCTCGAAGAGTTTGGCCTTGATCTTCGTCTGCCCCATTCAAGATCGATGGGAGGAGGACTGTTCGAACTCCGGCCACGAGGAAGAGAGGGGATCGCCAGAGTTTTTTATTGTATGAGAGAGGGAAGGAGAATTATCATGCTGCACTCGTACCTTAAAAAAACAACTGAAACACCGAAACGGGAGCTTGACATAGCTCGCCGACGACAGAGGGAGATATCCCGATCATGATTAAAAAAGCCTCAACTAAAACACATCAACAGATGATAAAAACATGGAAACTTGACCCGGAATTCAAGACGGCCTATGATGAACTGGAAATGGAATTTGCATTGTTGCGGGAACTTCTGCTCGCCCGCCAGCGGGCCGGCTTGACCCAGGCAGAAGTAGCCCAAAAGATGGGGACGAAACCACCGGCGGTAACTCGACTGGAAAAAACGTTATCGGATAACCGGCATTCACCGACCATTGCGACTTTGAAGAAATATGCCCGCGCGGTTGGCTGTAAGCTTGAGGTTCACCTCGTTCCCTCTGAGACAACTTAATCAACTTGATCTAAACCTTTTCGATCCATTCGATTTCAAAATTAAAGCCACTTTGATGAAATCAGGGGCGGTTACTGAAACAATAAATGTGCTGAGGAAGCAAGAGATGAGAAAAGCAGCCTATTTCGATAAAGATGAAAGGGAATTGGCTAAATCCCTTGAAACCGAAGAATGGATTTCCGACCTCACCAAAAAAGAGAAAAAACAATATGAGGGATATGCCCGCAATAGCTTGACCAAACAAAAAAGGATCAACATCCGAATGACCGAACGGGATTTGAAGAAAATCCAGGCCAAGGCGATTGAAGAGGGTGTCCCTTATCAATCCCTCATTTCGATGCTGATTCATAAGTATAACGAAGGGAAAGTATCCATTCAATAATGGCATATCGGTTCTATGTCCGGGCCGGAACCTCGCAGGGGTTATTCAGTAGCAGAATGAAGTAAAACGAAATAGGATGGGGGAAAAACGTCGGCGACTCAATCATCCATTAAGTCGGAAGAGAAATCATCGGGCGGGTACAGAAAGGCTGGAGTGGTCACTTCAGGAAAGGAGAGTTTTTCTGTTACGAAAAGAAGGTTGAGGAGAAACGTTATCTGAAGAGGACTTGACACGTATGCATTAATGATACATATTAAGGCATACAAATACATGAGGGGGAACTATGAGGACGACTCTTAATATCGACGACAGCCTGATGGATAGGGCCTCCAAAATGACGGGGGTCAAGGAAAAAACGGCGTTGGTCAAACTCGGGCTGGAGGCTTTGATCGCCAGAGAGAGCGGTAAAAGGCTGGCCAAGCTGGGAGGAACGGAAAAGAAGTTGAAGGCCATTCCGAGGCGAAAGGCCGCAGTCTGAGAAATGGTGCTCGTCGATACATCGGTCTGGGTCTCCCATTTAAGAGAAGGGAATACCGGGCTTGCCGATCTCCTTCAAAACGGAGAGGTGGTGAGCCATCCCTTTGTGGTAGGGGAGCTTGCCTGCGGTAACCTGAAGAACAGGGCACTGATACTCTCGCTTCTGAAATCGTTACCCCTGAGTATTGAGACCGAACACGAAGAAGTGCTGGCCTTTGTAGAGAGAAACCGGCTCGCCGGAAAAGGGCTGGGATATGTGGACGCCCATCTCCTTTCCTCCGCCGTATTATCGGAGGTCTCTATCTGGACACTTGACAAGCGGCTGGAACAGGTTGCCGGCATGTTCCATAGCGCGTACCAAAAGGCCAGATAATGACTCACCGACGTAGAACTGATGGCGTCGATTCTCGGCATGGAAACGTCTGGAGTGGATGTGCGTATGATTGCCAGGCAAGGCGTTGGTTTGATTCGAGAACGCAAGGCCGGACTGATCCTGGATCAAACTCGGGGTGATCTCTGTCACTCACTGTTCACAAACACTTGTCTTTTATAATGGCCTTTTCAGGGGGAAGACATGATTACTCTCGACGAAATTCATGATGCTTTTTTGTTTGTGAGTTCGGGCGGTGTCGGCGAGCATTCAGCCTTTATCTGTCCGGCTAAAGAAGAGATTTTATATCAATCCGAAATGGGTGTGTTCGATGAACTGCTTGAAGAAGATATCGAGGAGGATGATTGTATAGCCATTCCCCATAAGAATGATCTGGACTTGGGGCAGCAATTGGTCTTTGAGTTCGTAGACAGCCACCTGCCCGCCGACTATGACCGGGTTCGTCAGATTTTCGGAAAACGGGGGGCCTATGGGCGGTTCAAGGATTTACTGGAAGATAAAGGACTTTTAGAGCAGTGGTATGATTTCGAGAACCAACGGGAGATGCAGGCCCTCCGAGAATGGTGTCAGGAGAATGAGGTCATTTTTTCCGAAAGGGAAAAACCCGTTTTGACGGAATGATAGGAGAGGCTATGTCCACTAAACCGTATGGCCTGGAGTTATTACTGGACTTGAAAGGCTGCGACCTCCGGGATCTGTCACGGGAGAAGCTGACGGCATATTTCATCGAACTCTGCGAACTGATCCGGATGAAGAGGCACGGCGAGCCCATGTTCTGGGAGGACCACAGCGGGATCCCGCACCTGCAGGGGATATCGGCTTTCCAGTTCATCGAGACCAGTAACGTGGTTTGTCACGCCCTTCCTTTGCTCCAGGCGGTCTATATCAACATCTTCTCCTGCCGGGAGTTCGACATTGAGGCGGCCAAAGGGTTCAGTTCCACCTTCTGGAGGGCCGAGTCAATCGTCTTCACCGTGGTTACCCGGACCTGATGTGACGGGATCGACCACATCGAGGGGATATCAACTATTCAAATACGAGGGAAATGTTGGGTCATAGTTGCGTTATTCGGGCTATGTGTTTTGATTGATTTGTCGCATTTGATTGGTTTCATCCGATTTAAGCATGGGGAAGTGGGTAGGAGGATTGACTTTCTTTTTGGATGAAAAGCAGATAAGATAAGCCCGAAATGGCGATCAGCGCACCTGATAAAGAAACCGACTTGAAATTTTGACTGGGTCGGGTCCCACGAAGTTTTTGATCTGATCTGGGATATTGTCGAAGAATGTTTGCCCCAGTTGCTTCGAACAATAAAGAATAAGGAAAGGGAAAGAACCGTCGGGTGGTTGGTGAAGTAATAGGACGGCCGAACCGACAGGAGAAATAAAAGGAGAAATAGTAAGGTATGACGAAATTTAATCTCGAGTTAGCAAAAGAAGCATTATCCGAATTGAAAACCGATGCGCAAAAAGGTGAACTTGGCGAAGTTACCGAGGAATACATTAAAGGCATGGAATTTGTCGTTGAAGAAATGGGTAATTCCGAGAACGACTTTATTAAGGGAGTAATCGATTTCATAAGAGAATATGACCAGAAAAAACGCCTTCTTCTCAGGCCTAATATTAACCCGAATCAAGAATGAATCGGCTTTATAAAATGGAAAAGTGATCTGCCATCCATCGGACGACAGCCTCAACTTCGGGATGTTCAAGCCTTATAAGGAGAAGCCCGCCGTGATTGGATAGGAGGTGTGAGAGAATCCAGGCCGAAAATGGTTCTGGCAGGTTCGGAAATATTCCGGCATCAATGGCCTGGGCCGTCTTTTTGAATAATACTACATTATTGCTGCAAAAATACAGCTTCCACCCTATTCCCCGGCTTAAGGACTACTGGTACATTTAAAAAATTCCCGGAAAACAAATAGCGGTCAGTCTAACAAAGATATTTTCCTTGAGCGTTTTGTTAAAAGCCGAACCCTGATCGTTGAGGGCGCTCTAAGGGCCGGAGGCCAAGGATCGTAGCATTATGAAAATATATGTCGGTACAAGCGGATACGGGTACAAGGAATGGAAAGGGAAATTCTATCCTGAAAAGATCTCGCCCCAGGAAATGCTTGGCTTCTATTCGGAACACTTCAATGCGGTAGAGATCAATAACACCTTCTATCACCTGCCCACCGAAGGCGTCCTTGTCTCCTGGGCCGAACAGGTCCCCGATGATTTTGTTTTCGCGCTCAAGGCTCCACAGGTCATCACCCATATTAAGCGGTTGAGAAATGTGGGGGAGGAGACCGATTATCTCTTCAATACCCTGCCGATATTGGACAGGAAACTGGGGCCGGTCCTTTTTCAGTTTTCCAAAAGTTTCCGCGCAGACTACCCGGCGTTGAAAGATTTTTTCGACCTGATCCCATTCAACAGCTCCTGTGCCTTCGAGTTCCGCAGTCCCTCCTGGCTCGATGATAAAATTCTGGAACTCCTTCGTCAAAGGGGCTGCAGCCTGTGCACCGCGGATACCGATGAGAATCCGGCCGGCGAAATCATCTCTACGGCGCCCTGGGGGTACCTGCGCCTGCGCCGTTCCGATTATACGGAGGCCGATCTTTCAAAATGGGTGGAAAGAATCCTTTTGCAAAAATGGGAGAGGGCTTTCGTCTTTTTCAAACACGAGGAAGAGGCCATAGGGCCCGAAACGGCGAAACGCTTCCGGGAACTTATCGATTCAAGTTTCAAGAAACACCAAACCGGACGACACCAGAAGAAGAACCCGATTCAGTAAATTTGTCTTTTCTTAAGAATGCAGGCCTGATGCCCAGGACCCTTCAAACAGCCCGAGTGGGCAGGCGGAGGATCGAACTTTCCAATCTGGAGAAAGTTCTGTACCCGGCTGACCGTATCCTGAAGGCGGAAGTGATCGAGTATTATCTTAAGGTCGCCCCGACGGTCCTCGCCCATCTGAAAGGACGCCCGCTTTCACTCGTGCGCTATCCGGACGGCATTGACGGCGAACGATTCTTTCAGAAGAACAAACCCGACTGGGCTCCGGAGTGGATAGAACATGTCGTGCTGGGAGGGTCAGGGAAGGAAGAAAAGGTCGATTATGTGATCGCCACCGAGGAGGCTTCGCTCGTATGGCTGGCCAACCTGGCCTGTATTGAGCTTCACCAGATGCATTGCCGCACACCGCACTTGGATAAGCCGGATTACTTCGTCTTTGATCTGGACCCGCCCGAGAACTACCCCTTCCAGGATCTGGTCAAAATCGCCCTGGACCTGAAAGAGCACCTGGAAACATTTGGCTACCGCCCCTTTGTCAAGACCACGGGGAGCAAGGGTTTTCACGTCCTCGTTCCCATCGAACCGAAGTGGACCTTCGATAAAGTCTTTGAGGCGGCCCAGGAATTGGCCAAACCCTTCGTGGAATCACACAGCCGGTCGACCACCTTGCATATTAAGAAGGAGGCCCGCCAGGGGAGGGTGCTGGTGGACATCTATCGCAACCGACCCTACCAGAGTATCGTTTCGGCCTACAGCCTGCGCGGGCTCCCCGGAGCCCCCGTGTCGATGCCTTTGCCATGGGATCAATTAGAGGGCCTCGGCAGTGCCGCCGATTTTAATCTACGCCTTGTGCCCGGGTATGTCATTGCCAACGGCGACGCCTGGGAGGGGATTGCCGCCTATGCCGCCGGCCTTCATACGGCACGAAAAAGAACGACAGCCGGGAAGGAACTGGCACCACCGCTGAATCCCAAGGCCTCTAAGGGGCTTAGCGAATACGCCGAAAAGCGAAACTTCGAGAAAACCCCCGAGCCGCCGCCGGACAGGACGGTCGGGAAAGGCGATGCCTTTGTAGTGCACCGGCACCATGCCACCCGTCTCCATTATGATGTTCGGCTTGAGCAAGGGGGCGTGTTGAAATCCTGGGCCGTGCCCAAGGGGCTTCCGCCCCGGCCGGGCATCAAAAGGCTCGCCGTCTCGACCGAAGACCATCCCCTGGAATATAGCCACTTCGAAGGCTCCATACCCAAGGGACAATACGGCGCCGGCCAAATGTGGATCTACGCCCGCGGGAGATACGAAATCACCAAAGAGAAGAAGGACGGATTCTACTTTCGGCTCCAGAGCGGCGAGATCAGCGCCGAGTACAGGATCCATCACACCAGGGAAAAGGAATGGCTCCTCGAGCGGGTGGACCGGCCGCAGGTGGATTGGCTGCGTGATCCGGTCGAGCCGATGCTGGCCCAATCAGCCGATACGCCACCGGAATCGGGAGACTATCTCTACGAACTGAAATGGGATGGCCTGCGGGCCCTGATTGCCCTGGACGAGGGCGAAGTCAGAATCCGCAGTCGAAATCAGCAGGACCTGACCGCCAAGTTTCCGGAACTCTTATTACCCGAACAGGGCTTCAGGACGGTGTCGGCCTTATTCGACGCCGAGATTGTCTGCCTTGATGGGGAGGGGAAACCCGTTTTCCAGAACGTCATACACCGGTTTCAGCAAAGCAGCGAAGGGGCCGTCGAGCGGGCCCGGGCCAGGTACCCGGCCGTGTGCTATGTCTTTGATTGCCTCTACCTCGACGGCCGCCCGATTGTGAATGAACCCCTGGTCCGGCGCCGGGCCTGGATGGAGGATGCGATTAAACCGGGTACCCCGTATCGGATCAGTGAGGCGGTTGCCGAGGGGGCCGAGTTGTTCAAGGCTACGGTACAAATGGGACTCGAAGGGATTATGGCCAAGGAAAGAAACAGTATCTATCGGCCCGGCACGCGCAGCAGCCAGTGGCTGAAAATAAAGAAACGGCAGACCCTGGAGTGTCTGATCATAGGCTTTACAAAAGGAAAGGGCGACCGGGGGGCCTTGTTCGGCGCACTGCATTTGGCCCGGCGCGAAGGCGATGGGCTCCGGTATCTGGGTAAAGTGGGAACGGGATTTGATGAAAAATCGCGGAAGGAGATCTTTGCCCATTTAAAGGACATCAAACCGATAAAGAGACCGATCAAAGAGAAACCGCTTGACGACAAACAGACCGTATGGATCGAGCCCAAGGTGATCTGCGAGGTGCAGTTCGCTTCGCTGACCAAAGACGGGATGTTACGCGAGGCGGTGTTTCTCAGGCTCCGGCCGGATTTAGCGGCCTAACCCTGATCGTTCCTTGATTAGGGTCAAGAGAAGGGGTATCATTGACCTGAATTGACCCGGGTATCGGTTCATAACAACCCTTGGAGGTGAGATATGAGATCGATTTGGAAAGGACACATTCGTTTTTCACTCGTGACTATCCCTGTCCTGGTGTACAATGCGCTGGATACGGAAAAGACCATCAGCTTTCATCTTTTGCACAAGGAAGACCACGGTCCTATCGGCTACGATAAGCGATGCAGGAAGTGCAATAGGGTGGTATCCTCCGAGGAGATTGTCAAGGGTTACAAATATGAGCCCGAACGGTATGTGATTGTCGAGAAAGAAGACCTCGAAAAATTAAACCTCAAAAGCACCAAGATCATTGAAATCGCGGGATTCATTGATCCCAAAGAGGTGTCCCCCGCCTTGTATGAAGCCCCCTACTATGCGGGACCCGACGGACCGGTGGCCGTGCAGGCCTACTCCCTTTTAGCGGCCGCCTTGAGAGAGAGCGGAAAGATGGGAATCGGCAAGGTAGTCTTGCGTGACCGTGAAGACGTGGTGCTGATTGCCCCTTATGAGGATGCCCTGGTCCTTTATAGGCTCCGATGGCCCGAGGAAATCAGAAACATCCATGAGATTCCTCAGTTTGAGGGAAAGTCCATAGACCAGGCGGGGCTCAAGCTGGCGCGCAGCCTGGTCGATTCCATGACCACCACCCTGGATAAGATTGATCTGACCGACCGGTATCATGATGCCCTCAGGGCGATGATTGAGGCCAAGGTCGCCGGGAAGGAGATCGTCACCGTGGAAGAGGAAGAAAAGCCCGTAGTGGACATCATGACCGCACTGAAGCAAAGCATCGAGCAGGCCAAGTCGCGGAAGAAGCCGATGGAAAAGGCCATGGGGAAGAAAAAAGGGGTTGTCTCAAAGGAAGCAAAGGCCAATACGGTTCGGCGTTAAGCATAGAGATGATGGATAAAGTTATACCGTTCCCGGCAAAACAACCTTCGAAGTTCGGTTTCGAGCGGGTTAAGAAGCGACGGAAAGATAATCCGGCCCAGGTGAACCCATTCTCTTCAAGCTCAGGGCGGATTATACGGCTTCCAAGTAACCTGAGCCCATTTGAGGAAGCCTTGCTGTTGGATGAACGCGATGACCGTCGAGCCGGGGATCTATACCGGCAGGCCATCTCGGAAGGCGACCAGGCAGCCGACGCCTATTGCAACCTTGGACTCATCGAGTCCAAGGCCGGGAGGATGGCTAAGGCCTTTGACTGTTTTACGAGGTCGCTGGAACATGATTCGAGGCATTTTGAATCCCATTATAATCTGGGAAACCTTTACTTCGAGGAGGATGACCTCCGTCTGGCGAGGATGCATTATGAGTTGGCGGCCAAAATCAACCCCGCCTTCCCGAACCTGTATTTTAACCTGGGTCTCGTCCTCGCCCTTCTGGAAGAAAAAAAAGCCGCCATCGAAGCCTTCGTCAAATATCAACGCCTGGCACCCTCGGAAGAGGGCAGGAACGTCGATGATTTGATCAGAGGACTCAGGAGATCTCTGGGGAAATTTTCATGATTTGTGGCGCTCTCTGGGGCATGAAGGTTTAGGGAGAAATAGAAATGAGAAAGCTCGACGCACCTGATTCAATCAGATTGGAAATCAGAAAAGGACAATGGGGTAAACCCACCAGCGGACTGGCTCCGGGCTATGCCCAGGCCAACCTGGTCATCCTGGACCGGCGGTATGCCTTTGATTTTCTCCTCTTTTGCCAGAGAAATCCCAAACCCTGTCCTGTCCTGGAAGTGCTTGAACCGGGGCAGATCGAACCCCGAAGGACCGCTCCCGGGGCTGACATCCGGAAGGACCTTCCCTTATACCGGATTTGGGAAAAGGGAAAATTGAAGCAGGAGGTCAAGGATATCGCCGCTTTTTTTCAGGCCGACCTGGTCACATTTTTGTTAGGCTGCAGCTTTTCCTTTGAAGAAGCCCTGACCCACGCCGGCATTTCTGTTCGCAACATCGAGGAAAACAAAAACGTCTCCATGTATATCACCAACCGGAAATGCGATCCGGCCGGTCCTTTTTCCGCTTCCCTGGTGGTGTCCATGCGGCCCATCCGGGATGAATGGGTGCCTAGGGCCGTGCAGATCACCGCCCGCTATGCCTCGGTGCATGGCGCCCCCATTCATCTGGGGAATGAAAAAAAATTGGGGATCAAAGACTTGGGGAAACCGGATTTTGGGGATCCGGTGACCATCCGAAAAGGAGAGACCCCGGTTTTCTGGGCCTGCGGAGTCACCTCGGCTTTGGCGGCCCTGTCGGCCAAGCCCGAACTGGTGATCACTCATGCCCCGGGGCATATGTTCATCACCGATATTAAAAATGAAACCCTGGCCGTGACTTGAGCGGAAAGAATCAAAAGAAGGTCTCAGGCCTGAGGGTTAAGGCTTTTCCACATAGACCTTCATCAGGATCTTGCCCCAGCCCCCTTTGTCTAAGCCCACGTCGGTACACTGGACGATGTTGAAGCGTTTAAAGTCAGGGTCGGACCTGGTGATGAGCCGTTCATAAACGGCCGGGAGCACCGTGGCCACGGGTCCCAGGGCGAACATGCACAGGCGCTGGGGGCATTTTTCGGCAATGAGCTGGCCGCCGGCGGTCATGACGAATTTGTCTCCTACCTTGTGGCCGGCATGGCATCCCTGGGCCTCGACCACCTCGGCGATGACCCGGCACTTGACGAATTCGGGCGTCCCGGTGACCATCCTGACCTTCTCCGGGTCGGAGCGGAAGATCCCCATCTCTTCATCCGTATATCCCATGTGTCTTTGAAAACGCTTCCAGATCTCTTCAGTTTCCATGAATTTCCTCCCGATTAACGGCTATTTTCTTGCTTCTTTTCCAAATCGATCTTTCTCAAATCCTTGCGCATGATTTTTCCGGTGGCCGTCAGGGGCAACTCACTTAAGAACTCGATCTCCCGGGGATATTCATGGGCGGCCAGACGGGTCTTGACAAATTTTTGGATGTCTTCCTTCAGGGCGGCATCCGGGACCACCTCGGGTTTCAAGACGATAAAGGCCTTGACGATTTCTCCCCGCACTGCATCGGGGCTGCCGATCACCCCGGCCATGGATACGGCCCGATGTTTGATCAGACAGTCCTCGATCTCAGCCGGGCCGATCCGGTATCCGGCGCTGCTGATCAGATCATCTTTCCGGCCTACAAACCAGAAATAGCCGTTTTCATCTTTCCGGGCCAGGTCCCCGGTCAGACACCAGTCGTCCACAAATTTTTCTTCGGTGGCCTTGGGGTTACCGAAGTAACCCAGGAACATGACCGGATCAGGACGATGGATGGCCACCTCGCCGACTTGGCCCGGCGGCAGGACCTCACCCGTTTCCCCCACCACTTCCACCCGATGGCCTGGTATGGGCCGGCCCATGGAGCCCCGTTTGTTTTCCATGATCTCCGAGCAGTTGCCCAGGACCAGGTTCACTTCGGTCTGGCCGTAAAATTCGTTGATGGTCAGACCCATGACCTCTCGGCCCCATTGGAGAAGCTCCTCGCCCAGGGTCTCTCCGCCGCAGCCGATGGTCCGCATCTGATAATCATGGCGTTTCCGGGGATCTTTGACCTGGCGCATGAGCTTTAAGGCCGTGGGGGGCATGAAGGCATTCCGGATCCCGTATTTGGCGATAAAATAAAAGGCCTGCTCCGGATCGAATTTTTTGGCCCGAAAGGCCACCACCGGGACGCCGTGGTGCCAACTGGGAAGTAAGACGTCGATCAGCCCCCCGATCCAGGCCCAATCGGCCGGGGTCCAATAAAGGTCGTCCTTTTTAGGGAAGAAGTTATGAAAGAATTCCACGCCGGGGACATGGCCTAACACTACCCGATGGGCATGGAAGGCCCCTTTTGGCGGACCGGTGGTGCCGGAAGTATAAATGATCAGGGCCGGGTCATCGGCCCTGGTCCTGACCGGGGAAAAAGAGGGAGAGCCTTTTTCGAGGGCTTGCCAAAAATCGATGCCCCCTTCCGGGAGTTTCCCCCGGGTGAGGATCACGGTTTTCATCTCCGGAAGCCGGTCCTTGATCTCCAGGATTTTTTCCACATTTAACCCATCGGTGATCACGGCCTTGGCCCCGCTGTTATTCAAACGATATTCCAGGGCCTCCGGACCGAAAAGGGTGAACAAGGGGATGGCCACGGCCCCGATTTTATAGAGGGCGATATGGGACAGGGCGGTCTCCGGACATTGGGGCAACAGGATCCCCACTCGATCCCCGGGTTTGAGGCCGCAGGCCGTGAAGGCGTTGGCCAAACGGTTGGATAATTGCTTCAGGTCCCAAAAGGTATATTTCTCAACTTTTCCTTCTTCATCCTCATAAATCAAGGCCAGACGGTAGCGCTCACCGGCCCATTTATCGCAGACATCAACGCCGATGTTGTAGAACTTGGGGACCTTCCACTGAAATGAATCGTATACCTCCTGGTATGTCTTTCCTTTTTTTAGCATATCCGTCCCTCTATCCATTAAGAAAGTCTCAGGTCTTGGTGGTTGAAGTTTATCAATAAGCCCTTTGCGATGTCAACCAACTTAAATCACAAAAATTATTGCTTGAAATTTTTTTATGGAGTAAAATTGATGTTAAAAGGAATCAACCATGGATTCAACGGCAGAAAAATTAAATAAAAAGTTTACTTATGCTGATTATTTATCCTGGCCGGAGGAAGAACGGTGGGAAATCATTAACGGCCAGGCCTTTGCCATGACCCCGGCTCCGTCGATCCGGCACCAAAAAATTGTCGGGAAATTATATGTGAAGTTGGAAAATAGTCTGAGCGGAAAACAATGTATTCCCTTTGTAGCCCCCACGGATGTAGTCCTGGATGATTTCAATATTGTTCAGCCGGATATCCTGGTGGTCTGCGATCTGACCAAAATAACAGAGGCCAACATCCAGGGACCACCGGACTTAATCATCGAGGTCATCTCACCTTCGACAACTCTCAAGGATAGAAGGGAAAAAAAGGCCCTCTACGAGCTTTTTGGGGTACAGGAATATATTCTTGTTTATCCTGAGAATGAGATTATCGAAAGGGTTTATCTTGTGGACCGGAAATTTTCCACTCCGGATTTGTTAAATTGGGATGAGACCCTGCGCCTGCATATCTTTTCTGATTTGGCGATCAACCTCTGGGAGATTTTCGAAAAAGAATCGGTGTATCAAAGCCGAGTAACTTAAACACTTCTTCTTTCCATCTTCGTCATTCCTGTCGAGTTATCCAGATAATAACCGGGCGGTGAGTAAAAGGGGCTTTCCATCTCCACCCCTTTTTGATATAGAGAAAGGATTATTGGGCTTTGCCCAGAGAGGAGAATGCCTTATGGCCAGGATGTCTTTTGGACCGGGCCGGCGGTCCCGCCGGGAAACCAAGCCCAGCCAGGGAAACACAAAAAGTATCAGGGAGATCGTTGAGGATATCCGGGCGGGCCTGCCGCCGTCCAAGGAGAATTACCGAGAACGCTCCCTGGCCCTTCATGGGTTGATCTGCGCCCGGTGCGGCCGGGAATTTACCCCGGCCCAGAGACAACTTTTGACGGTTCACCACAAGGACGGCAATCACCTGAATAATCCCCCGGACGGAAGCAATTGGGAGAACCTTTGCGCCTATTGCCACGAAGATATCCATTCCCGGGAATTGTTGGGGGAATATTTAAGTGACAAGTAGGAAATGCCGGGCATTTGAAGCTCAATACCGGAGACAGGATATCAGATACCGGTTGGATGCCAAGTGCCTGGTTTTATCCAGCATCAAGAATCCACCATCCAGTATCGTCTTTTCCCCAAAATGATCTCCCTTAGCCACGTCAGCAAATTTTACGGACGGCAGGACCTCTTGCGAGATGTTTCCTTGTCTATCAACCCCGGAGAACGGATCGCCCTGGTGGGGGTCAATGGGGCCGGCAAGACCACCCTTTTTAAGATTCTCCTGGGAGACCTGGAACCGGACCAGGGTCAGGTCCACCGGAAGAAAGGGCTTCGTCTTGGCTATCTCCCCCAGGACATCGTCGAATTGAGGGGAAAAAGCGTCCTGCAGCAGGTATTGGATGCGGATGCATCGGTTCAGCAAACCCTTGCCGAATTCAAAAAAATTTCTCATAAGCTGGAAAACACAACCGATCCGGCCCAAAGCCAACAGTTGGCCGCCCGACAAAGCCACCTCCTTTCGGAGATGGAGCGCCTGGGGGTCTATGATCGGGAGTCCCGGGCCAAGCAGGTCCTGGCCGGCTTGGGGTTTAAAGAGGAATCTTTCCTGGCCCCGATAGAGACCTTGAGCGGGGGCTGGATCATGCGGGTGGCCTTGGCCAGACTCCTTTTCAGCCGACCCGACCTCTTGCTCTTGGATGAGCCCACCAACCACCTGGACCTGGATTCCCTGATCTGGCTGGAGACCTTTTTACAAAACACCTCTTCGGCCTTGCTCCTGATTTCCCATGACCGGGCCTTCCTGGACCGGGTCGTTCAAAAGACCTTTGAACTCGAAAAGGGGGGCCTTACTGCCTATGCCGGCAATTACAGCCGGTACCTGGTTGAAAAGCAGAAACGGCTTGAACTGCAGGAGGCCGCCTTTGTCAATCAACAGGAGAAGATACGCCAGTTGGAGGACTTCATTGCCCGCAACCGTTCGCGGAAAGATCGGGCCAAACAGGTCCAATCCCGGATCAAGACCCTTGAACAGATAGAGCGGATTCAGCCCCCCTCGGCCGAGAAACGGATTTCCTTTCATTTTCCGGAGCCGGAGAGGTCGGGGAAAGTCGTGCTGGAGCTGGCCGGTATTTCAAAATCCTTTGGTCCGACCCGTCTCTATCAGGGAATGGATCTGACCGTTACCCGGGGGGACCGGATGGCCATCTTAGGGCCGAACGGCGCGGGTAAAAGCACGCTGCTAAAAATAATGGCCGGAATCCTGCCCCCTGATTCGGGCCATCGAAGGCAAGGCCACAAGATCCTGATCAGTTATTTTGCCCAGCATCAATTAGAACAGCTCGAAGGGTCCCACAGTGTCTGGCAAGAAGCGGCCTCCGTGGCCGGAGATCGGACTTATGGGACCTTGCGCAACTTATTGGCCGCCTTTCTTTTTCGGGAGGAGGATATTGAAAAAAAGGTCTCCATACTCTCCGGAGGAGAAAAGAGCCGGCTGGTCATCCTCAAGATGCTTTTATCCGGGGCCAATTTTCTCTTATTCGATGAACCGACCAACCACCTGGATATCCCTTCCAGGGAAGTCCTGGAAGAGGCCTTAAAATCCTTCAACGGCACCCTGTGTATCATTACCCATGACCGTCATTTAATCAATGCCCTGGCCAACAAGGTGCTTTATGTCCGGGACGGTACCCTGGAGTTGTTTCCCGGTAATTACCAGGATTTTGAAGAGATCTGGAAGGAACGCCTTTCTTTTTCCAAAACCTTGCCCGGGAGCCCTACGGAAAAGGGAGAGCCCCAACCGGCCAGGGCCGTTTACCGAAAAACCCCGGAGGAAAAAAGGCAGGAGGCCGAACAAAGGAATGCCCTTTTCAAACAGCAGGCCCCGATAAAAAAGCACCTTAAGGAATTGGAAGAGGGCCTGTCCAAGGTTTTTAAGGAGAAAGAAGCCATTGAAAAAAGTCTGGCCGATCCCGGGACCTATGGAGATGGTTCCAACATCGGAGGTTTAATGCAGTCCTATACATTGATTCAAAAGGAAGTTGAAAGGCTGACCGCTCGTTGGGAAGAAGCGACCCTGGAAATGGAGGCATTAGAAAAAATATGAATTCGGTCGATTATTTGATGGAAGGCGAGGAAGAATCCTTTCGATTGGACCAAAAAACCGATCCCAAGGCGGTGGAACGTCAAGCCCTCTGGGCCGGGATAAGACCGGGAATGCGCGTGGCCGACCTGGGTTGCGGTTCGGGAAGAACCACTTCCATCCTCCATAAACTGGTTCTCCCCGGGGGAGAGGCCCTGGGACTCGACTTCGCACCAAGCCGATATGAATTTGCCCAGGACCATTACGCCTCTCCGGGGATTCGATTTCTCTGCCGGGATGTGCGTGAACCCCTGGATGATCTAGGATCCTTTGACTTTGTCTGGGTCCGTTTCCTGTTGGAATATTATCTGTCGGGTAGCTTTGAGATCGTCAAGAATATTACCAGGCTTTTGAAACCAGGCGGAATCCTCTGCCTGATCGACCTGGACCATAATTGTTTGAACTATTATCCCCTTCCGGAACGTTTAGAAAAAACGCTTTTCGAACTGGCCGACTTGGTTAAGATAAAGGCCGATTTCGACCTTTGGGCGGGAAGAAAATTATATTCCTTCCTTTATGATCTCGGATACCAGGACATTTCCGTGGATGTCTCGGCCCACAATCTGATTTATGGCCCCCTGAAGGAAACCGATGCCTTTAACTGGCTGAAGAAGGTGGAGGTGGCCCCCCAAAAAATTCAATACGGATTTCCGGAATATGGCGGGTCTTACCAGGAATTTTTTGAGGAGTTTTCGGAATATTTCAGGGACCCAAGAAGATTCACCTACACCCCCCTCATCGCCTGCCGGGGGATCAAGCCGGACTTTTAGTTACCAATAAATGTTTGCCGGTCAGTGTTCGATCAGAAGGTGTCCTTTTCTTCCGGCTTAGCGGACGAGGGCGGTGTTCAGCCCGTAGACGGCTACAGCAAGGCTGACCTGCTCACCCAATTGCTCGATTCGATGAAATAACCCCCAGGATAGGCGGAGGAGCGTAGGGATACGTCAACTCTTGACATGGGACGGTTGATCCTACTTTATTTCCCTTGTCATCTTCCTGTTTGGCCCGGCGAGCGAAAACTAATCTTACGGATGGAAGCGCGTCCGGTCGGTTCCTATGGGAAGAAGCGCAGCACCAGTTACGCCGGAGAAGAATCGTGACGTAACAGAGGAGACCTCATCCAAGGAAGGAAGCAAAGCGTGCAAGGAGAGAACGTGGGATTTTAAGTTGAAGACTGAAATGTCTTCTCCGCGAATCTCCACCGACGGAACCCCCGGCAGCAGGGCAGACTCCACCGGAACTACTTGGTCTCCATCGCCCATCTTTGCGTGGTCGAAGTCGTACCAATTATTATTTTGCTGATCGACCGTCACGGTACGCAGGGTCGAATTCGGCTTGATCCCGTAGATCACAAGGATGCGGCCAGCGAGCCCGAACTCGGGCTTACTCACATCCGGCAGAGCGTTCAAGACCCCGCGCGCGGTCGTCAGGTGGGTCTGTTCCACGTCAAAATCTTCCGGGTCGTTCGGATCCGGGGTGACGCTCGACTGCCAGTTATGGACGTCGAAGATGTCCAGGGGGACGAGGTCTTGATTCACGACCGTATTCTGGAGACTCGGATTGGGTAAAAGCTCGTACACCCCCGGAAAGGTTCGGGCCAGTTTGCGCAATTCCTTTTGACCGCCGAAGAGCACGGTTTCACCGCGAATCATCGACTCAACCGCGTCCACTGATCCGAGGTGAGGCGTGGCGATGAAGACCACGCGGTTGACAGGAAGGGAAGTGCCGGGCATGGCGCTTCTCCAAGCGGCCACGAACTGCCGAAAGACCAGTCCGCCCATACTGTGGCAGGCGAAGTCAAAGGCCTTGTCCCAATTGGCGGGGGCGAGCGACCGGAGATTTTTCTTCTGTAGCGCCAGGACGTAATTCACCAGCTTTTTAGCACTGCGGACCATGGAATAGCGCCAATCGTAGGGGAATACATACACGGTCAAGTCCCGGCCCCGTAGTGACTGAACGAAAGAGTCGTACGCGACACCGAGGAGCTGAGAGGCCCGGTTCACCACGATTTCGGCACTCATCCACTTCGCCGCTCGATTCAAGGGCCAGGCTGTCAAAATCCGGCGCCATGACGCCAGCTTCCCAGGTTGACCACGTGGTCGCCGGCGGCAACTCGTAAATGTTTTCAAGGCCTGTTCCCTTGATTCCGGGTATTACGATGCAGGGATGATTTGCCATGGGGTAAATACCTCCCTAATAAAATGAGAATGTTTCCTTAGCGGCTTGCCGCGGTCGGAAAAACGCTGACTGGGGTTAACTGCTCGACACTCTCACCCTATTCTTTGATAAGAATTTTCTTTTTGAATGAGAAAAGTATAAAACAAGGGAAAGACAGGATCAAGAAGATAAAAGGGGGAAAAGGCAAAGGTAACAAACGGGGACTTCTGAAGAAAACAGGGTAGATAGAGGCTGGACTTTATAAGATAGTAGGGACAAAGGTCAAAAGAAAAGGAGATCCTTCCTGCCAGGGGGACTTCACCTACAACTATTTTTCGGTGGCATGTGCTTGGATTAACGATTATGATTTAAATGTTCAAAAAAAGGCAGAGCCAAATGACCATGCTTTTTTTCACAGGCAGGCAATTTTTTTATCAACTCCTTCAGTTACCTTCGGACCGGTAAGAATTGGATATATCTCCATATAAGAACTTTCTCCTATAAATGGTTTATATTACGGTGGGATTACATCAATTAACTTGCCTCCGGCTTAATTTTTTTGACTTCATAGAGACGGTATTTCCCGGTTTTACCAGGGAGAGCAAGAGAAACCTGCTTGCCTACCTCTACCCGATCTTCCACCAAGCCAAAGGTCTCCTCTGAGATGAGAAACCGAGTCCCTTCTTTTTTATTGGCAGCTTCTATGCGACTGGCAAAATTTACCGAATCGCCTATAACCGTCATCTTTCTACTACCGGAAGCGCCAACTGTGCCTGCCACCACTTGGCCATAGTGAAGACCGATGCGAATTTGAAAGCTCTTATGATAAAGCTTCTCTAAATAAGGTTGAAGACCCCTGACTCTTGCCAGCATTTCAAGACCTGCCCCAATTGCCCGTAACGCGCCCTCCCTTGGATCATGGGTTTCAAAAAGGGCCATGAACCCGTCGCCCATGTAATTGTTTATCTCCCCCTTATATTTGTTAATCACCTCCCCCATTTGATTGAAAAACCTGTTTAAAATATGGATGACGTCATAGGGAAGGAGGTCCTCGGAAAACGCTGTGAATCCCTGAATATCTAGAAAAAGGATGTGTACGTTCTTTTCAATCCCAGTCGCCCCGGGTTTCACCCCTTGAATGAAAAGGCTGCTAAATTCCAAATCCTCGTCATCCATTACTAAGCGGCGGATTTTGATATTGCCGGTGGCTATGGTTTGACAGGCTAGACGAACTGAAGGGACAAAAGTTGATAGATCGGCAATCTTCTTTTCCGCAGCGTTGGGTGGCAGAATATTTGGCATCCCTTCCAGGATAATCACTCGACATGTAGAACATCGGGCATTTCCGCCACAAATATGCGTCAGGGGAATCTCTGCGCGCAATGCTGCCTGAAGTATGGTTTCGCCATCTCTTGTCTCAATGTCTTTACCATCTGGTAGAATGTGAATTTTGGGCAAACTTGGATTCCTTCTCGTCGTATCATCGATTCGATCGAATTTTTGGTTAAACAACCTCATTCAAATGGAGCCCAAAGCCGGTTTGCGGCCCTCCACAAGGCAGTCCATCTTCTCTCCGGTCCTGAGCAGTCTTATGGCCGTAAAGCCGGCCTTTTCCAGGGCTTCCTTGACTTCGCGAAAAGTGTAGGTGTCGCCGCCCCGGGTGTTCACGAGCATATTCAGGGCAAAGACGGCCCCGGCCGGCGGCTTTGTCCGCGATTCGTCCATGATGTGGTCACGGATGAGGATGACGCCTCCCGGCTCAAGGGCCCGGTGAATCTTCAGAAAGAGGGTTTCATTTTCCTCGAGACTGTTTTGATGAATAATCGCCGATAAGAGGGCCAGGTCGCACCCGGTGGGAAGCTCGTCCTTGTAGAAATCTCCGGCAACGAATTCGACCCGGTCAAAAAGCCCTTCTTCCTGCAGGCGCTCCTTGGCCATGGGGATGACCTTTTTCAGATCAAAAATAACGGCCCTCATCTTCGGGTTTTTTCGTAAGAAGGCGACGCTATAGGTCCCGGAGGCCCCGCCGACGTCAAGGAGTTTATGGTAGGGACTTGAGTCATAGGCCTCGGCAATTTCGGAAGAAAGGGTTTTTGCCCCAACGTGCATGGCCCCGATAAAGGCCTTCATGCTCTTTTCGTCGAATTTAAGACCCGGTTTGGTCTGTGAGTCCCGGCCCTTCCTGACCCTCTCGGTGAGCTGACTCCAGGTCGTCCAGAGATGACCCATATGAAGCACCATGGGGCGAACCGTCTCGGGATGATCGGCGGAGAGAACGGCCCCCTTTTCGGTATTGAGATAGCGTCCTTCAACCTTTTTGAGAAATCCATAGACGACCAGGCAGTCAAGGAGTCTGGTGGTGGCTTTCAGGTCAAGGCCCAGCCTTTCGGCCAGGTCTTTGGCCGTGGAAGGTTTTTTTTCAAGAAGGGTAAAAAAATCGATTTCCGTGGCCGTCAGGATGACCCTGCTGGACATAAAGGCCCTGGATTCGGCCATCACTTTTTCCGGTATCATGTCGTCCTCCCCATCCATTTTTCAGTCCCCCGGCCAGAGAGTGAGAGTCTCACGGCCGGGTTGAAGACCATAATTTTTGGATAACAGTATAAAATATCAGGCAGAAAAGGGTCAAGGCCAAAATGGAAAAGGTGCCGGAAATTTCATCCAGGACGGCCCGGGTTTCTATCGACCGGTTTCCTCCTGACTTTCTTATTTCAACTCAGCCAGGAGGAGTTCGAATCTTTGAGATCACAAATTGTGATCTCAAAGGGAAAAGGGGGACGGCGCTATCCCCCTATGCTTTCACTGGGCAGGGAGTCGCCAGGCCACCCAGTTTTGCGGAATAAAAGCGTCAATTTTTAATCTTGACTATAATAACGTGATGCGCTATTATCCTTACAATGATAAAGACTTTTAGAGATAAAGAAACCGAGAGGCTCTTTTCTCGCATTCCATCAAGACATTTTCCTCCAAACCTCTATAGAGCCGCTTGGAAAAAGCTGGCTATTCTTGACGCCGCCGAACAGATTGAAGATTTGCGCATTCCTCCCGGAAATCACCTTGAAAAACTTTCCGGGGATCGTCAAGGAGAATATAGCATTCGGATAAACGACCAATGGCGGATCTGTTTTCATTGGCGCCAAGGGAATGCTTATGATGTTGAAATTGCAGACTATCATTAGGAGGTTACCATGAATAGAAAATTTGCTCCCATCCACCCCGGCGAAATATTGTTGGAAGAATTTCTAACGCCCATGGGGATCAGTCAATATAAATTGGCCAAGGACATAAGCGTACACCCGCGCCGAATCAATCAGATCGTTCATGGAAAACGATCAATCAGTGCGGATACCGCTCTGAGGCTCTCTAAGTATTTTGGGCAATCGGAACGGTTCTGGCTGAATATGCAGGCCCGGTATGACCTTGAGGTGGAAAAAGACAAACTCGAAGGACGTCTGGAAAAGGAGGTAAAGGTGCTCGGGAACAACCGGTTAGTCCATTTATCTGCTTAAGGGACGGATTGAGATCAATACCTATCTGGAAAATCGAACAGACGGAAAAGAAACAGGATGCCCGGATGAGATGAAATCTTTGAAATTCCAATTTGGAATATCAAAGACGAGCGGTCGCGGAGGCCGTAGATACCTGCCATACGCCTTTACCGAGCAGGGGGTCGCCATGCTTTCCGGTATTTTGAATAGTGATCGAAAAGCAGATGATAGTGAGGCCGTACGAAGATGTTAGGTAAAGAAGTGAGGCATTTTAGGGATTTGATGGTTTGGCAAAGGAGTCATCAATTATTCCTTGATGTTGTACGGGATATTGAAAGCTTCAAGAAAGATGTGGTTTTAAAAATAATAATTGATCAGATCATTAGAAGTATAGGCTCGATAAGTTCAAACATCGCCGAGGGATTTAACTCAAGGACGACAAAGCAGTATCTGAGCTTTCTTGATATTGCCCGAAGGTCCGCAGCGGAAAGTGAAAACTGGTTTTATAAACTAAGGGATATCGGTCAATTGGAACAGGATAAAGCCGAAGCGAGAATAAACGAATGCGTGGAAATAAATAAAATGCTTTACGGCCTGATGAACAGTTTGAAGAAAAAAATGCGCAACTAACATCTTTTCACTGAAATCTTCTTCTGCTCTTTGCGGTCGGCCCCGCCTGTTAAGCCCAAACGAAAAATCGGCTTCCAGCTCAAAGAGAAGCAGGCCCGATATGGCAGGAAAGGGATTTGAAAAAAATAACAAAGGTTGACTTTAACAGGTTGTTATGGTTTGAATTATATAATTTAAATTTTTGGCTTTAATGATGCAACCTGTTAACTAAACCCTCAAATTTGCTTGTTGCGGGCGTCATAAGTCATGAAAATAATTAATGGGGTTAATTGCCACGCTGTCCACTTGAATCCTCGAATCCTTGACCCCTCGATATCCTGTTTTTCTATTAAGGCTGGTCCATGAAGCAGTCCGATTAAACCCCATTTTTAAAAACAGAGATGGGGTTTTGTTTTTGGAACGGAAAAATAATAAAAAATTTGGTTTATGTCAAAATTATTAAAAAATAGGGAGAAAAATACGTTGTTTTAGACCAACGTTCTCTCCTCGTAAGAACCACATCTAAAGAAAAATAAAAAATGGCTCATCTCGAAGATCTTCAACCAAATGCTTCTGTCCGTGGTATCCTTCCGGATCGTTTGGTAACCGTTGTTAACTGTCCAATGGTTTGGTTCCGAAGCATTGGAACTAACCTATAAGGATCCATCCGGGCGGGTGGCCAACGTGCTTGCTTTATCGCCACGATGAGCCAAACCTGGAAATAGTGGAACTGGGGCGTCCTTGGAGTTTTGACGGAGACGGGCACCTTTTCCGTCTTGTTTCGGAGGCACATCGGATTCGCTTGGCTTATCTCTTCGACCCGGTTCTGGCTGTCCATACTTCGCTGATCGACCCCTTACCCCACCAGATCACGGGTGTGTACGAGGCCATGCTCCCTCGCCAACCACTGCGTTTTCTGCTGGCAGACGACCCCGGGGCAGGGAAAACCATCATGGCCGGTCTGCTCATTAAGGAGTTGATCGTTCGTGGTGATTTACACCGCTGCCTGATTGTCTGCCCCGGAAGTCTGGCCGAACAGTGGCAAGATGAACTTTACCGCCGCTTCCAGCTCCCTTTTGAGATCCTGACCAATGACAAACTCGAAGCAGCCCGTACCGGAAACTGGTTCCTGGAAAACAATCTAATTATCGCCCGCCTTGATAAGCTTTCCCGTAATGAGGATGTTCAGCAAAAACTGAAAGCCCCGGACTGCCGCTGGGATCTGGTGGTCTGTGACGAGGCGCATAAGCTTTCGGCAACCTTTTTCGGCGGTGAGATTAAATATACCAAACGGTACAAGCTCGGCCAGTTACTCGGTACACTGACCCGCCACTTTCTATTAATGACCGCTACTCCCCATAATGGAAAAGAGGAAGATTTTCAACTCTTTCTCGCCTTGCTCGATGGGGATCGTTTTGAAGGACGTTTCCGGGACGGGGTTCACCAGGTGGAGGTTTCAGACCTGATGCGCCGAATGGTCAAAGAAAATCTTCTAAAATTCGACGGTACCCCCTTATTCCCCGAAAGAATCGCCTATACGGTTCCTTACAAGCTCTCCGATGCTGAAGCTCAGCTTTATAAAGAGGTAACTGAATATGTCCGCGAGGAGTTCAATAGGGCCGAGGCACTTGAAAATGACAAACGAGCGGGAACGGTGGGGTTTGCTCTGACCATTCTGCAGCGTCGATTGGCCTCCTCTCCGGAGGCAATCTATCAGTCCCTGCGCCGTCGGCGAGAACGGCTGGAGAAACGTCTCAGGGAACTGGAACTGTTACGACGGGGGGGTAACGCACAGGTCTTGCCTGCTATGGCACCCGTTCTCGATGCCGAAGACCTCGAAGATCTTGATGAAGCCCCGGACAACGAAGTTGAAGCCGCGGAGGATCAGGTTCTGGATCAGGCCACGGCGGCCAGGACCATTGAGGAATTGAAGGCCGAAATTGCCATCCTCTCCCGGCTGGAAAATATGGCCTTGACCTTGCGTATGAGCGGGGAAGACCGAAAATGGCGGGAACTCGCCGGTCTATTAAATGGAATATTTGCAACCTCAACCTTATCAAAAGTGTCTGAGGCTCAAGCCCCCTACGGCAGCGGCCCCATCCCGCCTCCCAAATCTTCGCCCAGCCAGAAACTCGTAATTTTCACCGAACACCGGGATACCTTAAGTTATCTTGAAAATCGGGTCAGCACTCTGCTCGGGCGTCAGGAGGCCGTGGTCATCATTCATGGGAGCTTAGGCCGGGAGGAACGGTTAAAAATTCAGGAATCCTTTAAACATGACCCGGAGGTCCAGGTACTGATCGCTACCGACGCCGCCGGGGAAGGTATCAACCTCCAACGTGCCCATCTGATGGTGAACTATGATCTACCCTGGAACCCAAATCGTATTGAACAACGTTTTGGTCGCATCCATCGGATCGGGCAAACCGAGGTTTGTCACCTTTGGAACCTCGTTGCCGAAGAGACCCGGGAGGGCGATGTCTATCGAACATTGCTCGACAAACTCGAACAAGCCCGCCAGGCACTTGGCGGACAGGTCTTTGATGTACTTGGTAAACTGCAGTTCGAAGGTCGACCGTTGCGCGATTTGTTGATTGAAGCCATCCGCTACGGGGAGCTTCCCGAAGTTCGGGCTCGTCTAACCCAGGCTATTAATAACGCCGTCGATCAGGAACAACTGCGTGACCTCCTTGAAGAACAGGCCTTGGTCCACGATACCATGGATGCCGGCCGGGTCGCTCAGGTAAGGGAAGAGATGGAACGCGCTGAGGCCCGGCGGCTTCAACCTCATTATATTGAGTCGTTTTTCCTGGAAGGATTTAAACATCTTGGTGGAACTACCCGACAGCGTGAACCCCGCCGCTATGAAATCTCCCATGTTCCAGCACCAATACGCAACAGGGATCGCCTAATCGGCCATGGGGAGCCGGTTTTACCCCGGTATGAGCGTATTACTTTCGAAAAAAATCTGATTGCCCCTCAGGGCCAGCCGCTGGCTGCCTTCATCTGTCCAGGCCATCCACTCCTGGACGCTATCCTTGATTTAACATTGGAGCGGAATCGGGATCTTTTGCGCCGGGGAACAATATTGGTGGATGAGCGAGACCCGGGTACCAACCCCCGTATCCTTTTCTACCTGGAACACAGCATTCAAGACGCCAGCGTTACCAAAAGCGGAGACCGTCGAACCATATCCAAACAGATGCTTTATGTTGAATTAGATGCCAAAGGAAATACCCGTCATCTGCATTATGCCCCTTACCTCGACTACCGTCCGCTACAACCCGGCGAGTTGGAAATTGACGCCCTCTTATCCCGTCCGGAATGCATTTGGATCACCCGCAGTCAGGAACAGCAAGCCATGTCGTACGCGATTGCTAATGTGGTTCCCGAACATCTCCAGGAGGTCCGAGCCCGCCGATTAGGCTGGATTGAAAAAACCCGGGCTGCGGTCAAGGACCGTTTAACGAAGGAAATAGGCTATTGGGATCATCGAGCCGAAGAACTGAAAATCCAAGAGCAAGCCGGTAGGATAAACGCCAGTCTGAACTCCCAGGAGGCCCGGCGTCGAGCCGACGATTTGCAGGCCAGGCTTCAACGGCGGATAGAAGAACTCAATTTAGAAAGCCAGATTTCGGCTTTACCGCCGGTGGTCCTCGGAGGAATGGTTGTGGTACCGCAGGGCTTGTTAATGGCTATGAAGGGGCGGACATCAGTTCAGACCGCTCCAGGTGACACGCAGGCCAGTGCAACCCGGGCACGCTCCATCATCATGGAGATCGAACGGAGACTCGGATTTGAACCGATCGACCGTGAGTTCGAGAAACTTGGGTATGACATCGAAAGTAAGGTGCCGGGCATCGGCAAGCTGCGTTTCATAGAGGTGAAAGGGCGTATTTCCGGAGCAGCTACCCTGACGGTAACCAAGAATGAAATTCTCTATTCTCTTAATAAACCAGAAGATTTTATCCTGGCCATCGTGGAGTTTCTTCCTGATGGTGCTCACCAAGTCCATTACCTCCGCCGTCCCTTTCAACGCGAACCGGATTTTGGGGTGACCAGTGTAAATTATAATTTTGAGGAATTGATGGCCCGGGCCGGGAGACCGATCTAATGACCAATAAGAGGAACGGCATGATTACAGCGAAGGTACTGTCAAAGGGGCAGATTACCATCCCTAAGTTCATCCGGGAAATGATGGGGTTACGGTCTGGAGATAGCGTGGGGTTTGAAGAACGAGAAGGAGCTATCCTGATAAGAAAGATGGTAGGCATATCACCATTTGATAACTGGACGGGCAGACTGAAGCACCTCAAAGGACGGAGAAGCGATGAGTTGGTGAAGGAGATTCGAGGGGCATGATTCAAGAACCTTACCAAATTGAACTATGGCTTCACGATAAAGAAAATGAACATGTTGAGTTCAAAGAAGCGAAACATCATTATGAATTCGAGGAGCTTGTAAAGTATTGCGTTGCCCTAGCCAATGAAGGTGGCGGCACTATGATTCTTGGTGTTACCGACAAAATTCCCCGTCGCATTGTCGGTACTGAGGCATTTAGGAATATTGAGAGGACAAAAGCCGGGCTTATAGAACGGATACACCTCCGCATTGATGCCGAAGAAATAAATCACCCCCAGGGCCGGGTTCTTGTTTTTCATGTGCCATCCCGCCCTATCGGCATGCCGATGCACTATGAAGGCCGTTATTTCATGAGGGCGGGAGACAGCTTAGCTCCTATGCTACCTGATATGCTTAAACGGATTTTTGACGAGGCGGGCCCTGACTTTACTGCCGAAGCTTGTCGTGGCGTCTCCTTGGATGATTTGGACCATAAGGCAATAGATGATTTTCGTCATCGATGGGCACGCAAATCCAAGAATGAAAAATTATTAAAGTTTTCCACTGAACAACTCCTGATCGATGCAGAACTGCATATTCGTGAAGGTGTGACCAATGCGGCATTGATACTCTTTGGTAAAAAGGAGGTCTTAGGGCGACATCTTGCCCAATCCGAGGTTATCTTCGAGTACCGGTCCACCGATGCAACCGGTCCTGCTCAGCAACGTGAAGAATTCCGAATGGGATTCTTTTCATATTATGAGTCTCTTTGGAACCTTATTAACCTCCGCAATGATAAACAACATTTTCAGGACGGGCTTTTCGTTTGGGATATCCTGACCTTTAATGAAAGGGCTGTGCGTGAAGCAATTTTGAATGCCGTCAGTCATCGTGATTATCGTCTTGCCGGATCAGTCTTCGTTCGCCAATATCCCCGTCGGCTTGAGATCGTAAGTCCAGGCGGGTTCCCACCGGGCATTACCCCGGAAAATATTCTATGGGAGCAGTCACCCCGTAATCGCCGCATAGCAGAAACGTTCTCCCGCTGCGGTCTTGTCGAGCGTTCCGGGCAGGGAATGAATCTAATATTTGAATCATCAATAAGGGAGAGCAAGCCGAAGCCGGATTTTTCCCTCTCAGATCCTTATCATGTCTGGCTTACATTACGTGGCGAAGTCGGCCATCCCGAATTTCTTCGATTTCTTGAAAAGATAGGTAGAGAACGTTTGGAATCCTTCACAACTCAGGATTTGTTGGTTATTGATCATGTCTTCAGGAACGAGCAGGTGCCTTCAGAATATAAAAGGAGTCTGCTTAAACTTGTGGAACATGGTGTTATCGAACAAATAAGCCGGGGACGAGGCACGCGTTATGTTCTGGCACGACAGTTTTATGGTTTGATAGGAAAGAAAGGCCTCGGCACTCGTCATCGAGGTCTTGATCGGGAAACCAATAAGTCTTTGCTCTTAAAACACGCTCAGGAAAATGACTTGGTGGGTTCCAAAATGGAAGAGTTTCGTCAGGTTTTGCCGAGCCTTTCTCGCAGTCAGATACAGGTTCTACTACGAGAATTGGTGAAGGAGGGTAAGATTCACAGCCATGGCGTCACTCAGGGAGCACGTTGGTATTTGGGGACAATAGGGGTTCATTGCAACCACAAACAATCAGATAAACTTAAAGATGGGCAAAGGAAGAAAAGGACTTTATAACCTACCGATATCATGTTTTTATTTATGATATGATTGCAACTAATTATAAAGGTGGTTGCAATCCTGTTGCAATCGGAGAGAGGGCAGTACTAAACCGATGGGGTATACAAAGAAATTGATTGAAGTCGCCCTGCCGTTGGACGCCATCAATAAAGCCTCGGCGCGGGAAAAGTCCATCCGCCATGGTCATCCAAGTACTCTGCACCTATGGTGGGCCAGGCGGCCCCTGGCGGCGGCCCGGGCGGTAATCTTCGCTCAGATGGTGGACGACCCCTCGGCCCATCCGGACCTTTTCCCGACCGAGAAGAAGCAAGAGAAGGAGCGGCAACGGCTGTTCAAGATCATCGAAGATTTGGTGCTTTGGGAAAATACCACCAATGAGGAAGTGCTGCAGACGAGCGCGGGATGAGATCTGGCAGAGCTGGCGATATACCTGCGCGGAGAATGCTGATCATCCGCGAGCAAAAGAGCTGTTTGACCGTTACAAACTGCCCGCCTTCCATGACCCCTTTGCCGGAGGCGGCTCTCTGCCTTTGGAGGCCCAGAGGTTGGGACTCGAAGCCTACGCCAGCGACCTGAACCCGGTGGCCGTGCTCATCAACAAGGCCATGATCGAAATTCCGCCCAAGTTCGCTGGACGGCCCCCGGTAAATCCCGATTGGCAAAATCTATCGAAAGAAGAAAAATCCCTTAGAGTATGGAAGGGTGCGCAGGGATTGGCCGAAGATGTCCGTTATTATGGGAAGTGGATGCGCGATGAGGCGGAAAAACGGATCGGTCATTTATATCCGAAAGTGGAGATTACTGCCGAGATGGCCAAAGAACGGCCAGACTTGAAGCCTTTGGTTGGGAAAAAGCTGACGGTAATCGCTTGGCTCTGGGCTCGCACAGTAAAAAGCCCTAACCCGGCCTTTGCAAATATAGATGTACCCCTGGTTTCCACATTTATGCTTTCTACCAAAGCGGGTAAGGAGGCCTATATCGAGCCTGTGATCGAAAATGGCGACTACCGCTTTACGGTGAAGGTGGGGAAACCGAAGGATGCGGAGGCTACAAAAAATGGTACTAAATTGGCTCGCGGAGCGAACTTTCGATGTCTAATGTCCGGAACGCCAATCACGGGTGACTATATTAAGAGCAGAAGGTCAGGCAGAGCGCATGGGTGCTCGAATGATTGCTATTGTCACTGAGGGCGAACGCGGACGGTTGTACCTGCCACCAAATGAAGCAATGGAAACTATCGCTCACAAGGCAAGCCTGGAGTGGAAACCGAGATACGAACTCATTGGGAAATGTCGCGATCAACTTCCTCTGTACGGAATGAACACCTTTGCCGACCTATTTACACCACGGCAGCTTGTGGCAATGACGACCTTTTCAGATCTGGTGCGGGAAGCGCGAGCAGATGATAAGAGTAGACGCATCAGAATCAGGTATTACCAAAGATGGCAAACCCCTCGCTAACGGTGGTATAGGTACCAACGCCTATGCGGATGCGGTAGAGGTTTATTTGGCGTTCGCAGTAGATAAAGGCTCAGATTATTGGTCGTCAATCTGCGCATGGGCATACCGGGGCAGAAAAAATGATTACTACTTTCGGTCGGCAGGCCATTCCAATGGACTTGGGATTACACCGAAGCAAATCCATTCAGTGATTCGTCCGGCAATGTGTTACTTGGGATTGATCAGGCATTGCAAAGATGATCGATGGCTCTCTGGTATATCGAATTCCAGGAGTTGCTTTACAAGCGGATGCCGCCGTTCAGGATCTACAAGCTGAAAACAAATTAGTCTCTACCGACCCACCCTACTACGACAACATCTGCTACGCTGATCTATCGGATTTTTTTTATGTCTGGCTACGCCACTCATTGAAGTCCGTTTTCCCCAGACACTCTTCGCAACGCTTGCCGTCCCCAAAGCGGAGGAATTAATCGCTACCCATTACCGCCACGGCAACAAGGAGAAGGCGGAGACGTTCTTCCTTGATGGCATGACCCAGAGCAATGCATCGCCTCGCTGAGCAGGCACATCCAGCCTTCCCGGTCACCATCTACTATGCCTTTAAACAGTCCGAAAGCCGACGAGTGACTGACGGATATCTCCAGCACCGGTTGGGACACATTTCTTGATGCGGTGACTTCACGCTGGTTTTGCCATCACCGGCACCTGGCCGATGCGAACGGAGACTCGGCAACCGTATGATCGAACAAACATCAACGCCCTTGCTTCCAGCATCATCCTTGTCTGCCGACCACGCGGCCAATACACCCACCGTCACCACGCCGCGAATTCGTTCTCGCCCTTAAATCTAGAGTTACCAATTGCACTCACCCACCTGCAACGCGGAAACATCGCTCCGGTGGACTTGCACAGGCGGCCATTGGCCCAGGTATGGCGATTTTTACCAGGTATGCCAAGGTGCTCGACGCCGCAGGTAAACCACTCTCGGTGCGGGAGGCGTTGGCACTCATTAACCAGATTCTTGATGAAGTATTGGCCGAGCAGGAAGGTGACTTTGATGCAGACACCCGATGGGCTTTGGCCTGGTTTGAACAGTTTGGTTTCTCCGAAGGAGAATTCGGGGTGGCGGAAACACTTTCCAAGGCCAAAAACACCAGCGTTGGAGGGATTGTAGAAGCGGGGTTGGTTTATTCCAAAGGGGGAAAGGTTCGTCTGCTGAAACCGGATGAACTGCCGGAGGATTGGGACCCATCCAGGGATAAACGCCTGACCGTTTGGGAGATGGTCCACCAATTTATTCGGGCCTTGGGAAAAGGCGAACAATCGGCTTCGGAACTGATTGCCAAACTCGGAACAAAAGCCGAAATCGCCCGAGAGCTGGCCTACCGTCTTTATACGATCTGTGAACGAAAAAAACGTGCACAAGAAGCCCTGACTTATAATGCCTTGGTCCAAAGCTGGCCGGAAATTATCCGCTTGGCAAGGGAAACGAGTAACACCAAGAGGGGTAAGCGAACAACAGGAATTGTTTGAGCAAGAGTAGGATATGCCTATGATCAAACAAATCGTATGCCTCGCCAATTCACGGAAACTTAACGGGCGCTGCATAGCCGGCAAAGAGATGAAAAGAGGGGAAGCAGGCGGTTGGATTAGGCCGGTGAGCGCCCGAGAAAACGAGGAGGTCTCCGAGTACGAGCGTCAGTACAAGGACGGCAGCGATCCGCGCGTGCTCGATATTATAAACATCCCCCTTCTTGAGCCAAGGCCCAAAGGCTATCAACAAGAAAACTGGCTACTCGACCCAACCTCATATTGGGAGAAGGCAGACCGAGTCACCTGGAGTGGTTTGATAAGACTTACAGATCCAATTGGTCCCCTTTGGATCAATGGCCATAAAACTTATAATGGGTTCAACGACATGATTCCTCTTGAACTTTCTAAGTCCTTGGATAATTCACTACGCTTCATTAGATTGAAAAGGTTGATCCTTTCCGTCTTCAGTCCGGGTGAGGCGTTTGGTAATCGCAAACGTCGAGTACAGGGTCAATTCCAGTATGAAAGTCCTATTTATCAGCTTTGGGTCACGGATCCAAGATACGAGCAGAAATATCTGGCCAAACCAGACGGCGAATATGAAATCGGCGAATGCTTCCTTACCGTAAGTCTTGGCGAGCCTTTTAACGATGCCTGTTATAAACTCATCGCAGCTATCATCGAGGCTGAGTGAGGAAAAACGATGAAGACGCCCCAAAATCCCGTTCTAACCATTGGGCACTCCACCCACTCGCTGAAGGTTTTCTTAGATCTGCTCCGGCGACACAGCGTGACGGCGGTTGCCGACGTACGCTCATCACCCTATAGTCGTTTCAATCCACAATTTAATAAAGAGACACTTGAAGGGGATCTGAAAAAACAAGGTATTAAATATGTTTTTCTGGGGCGTGAACTTGGGGGTCGTTCGGATGATCCAGCCTGCTTTGAGAATGGGCGAGTTAGTTATACCCGTTTGGCACAAACAGAATTGTTTAACAGCGGGGTTGAACGACTTATCCGCGGTTTAAGTGACTACCGAATCGCCTTGATGTGTGCAGAAAAGGAACCCTTGCAGTGCCACCGGACCCTACTTGTTGCTCATGCGCTGGTGGAGCGTGGGGTTGAAGTGGAGCATATCCTCGCCAATGGCAAACTGGAATCATATCAAGCTTCGATGGAGCGGTTGCTGGACCTTGTCGGTTTACCGCACCAGGATCTTTTTCGTTCACGGGACGAATTGGTCTCAGAGGCCCTGGCCTTAAAGGAAGAACAGGTGGCCTACGTTAATAAAAAATCAACCGACAATTTGGAAAAAGGAATTTCATGAAAGTCTTTACCATAGGGTTTACAAAAAAATCTGCACAAAAGTTTTTTGATTTACTTCGCCAATCAGGGGCCAAACGCGTTGTTGATATTCGTTTAAACAACGTTTCACAACTTGCTGGCTTTACCAAGAAAGATGATCTCGCCTATTTCCTGAAAGAAATTTGCGGGATTGAGTATATCCATTTGCCAGAACTGGCACCAACTCAAAAAATATTGGATGAATATAAAAAGGAGAAAGGGAATTGGGCTTCCTATGAAACCCGATTCCACGCCCTTATGAAAGAGAGACGCATTGAGGAGGCGGTTTCGAAAGAATTAATTGCCGACAGTTGTTTACTTTGTAGCGAAGACAAACCGCAATTTTGCCACCGAAGGCTTGTTGCCGAGTATTTTAAACAACAGTGGGATGATGTCGATATCATTCATCTTTAATAAGGAGATGTTCAAATGTTAACCCAATTAATCCTGAAAAATTTTAAGTCCTGGAAAGATACTGGCAGGATGAGGATGGCGCCAATCACTGCGTTGTTTGGGACAAACAGTTCAGGGAAAACCAGCCTGCTTCAGATGCTCCTGCTCCTCAAGCAAACCACTGACTCCTCGGACCGGAAACAGGTTCTGAATTTGGGAGACGAACGCAGCCTGGTAGAATTGGGGACTTTTCAGGATTTGTTGCTCGGCCACGACCCAGGGAAAACGCTGGATTGGGAACTGGAATGGACATTGCCTGAGCCCCTTGAGATTAAAGACCCTACCAAAAAAAAGGATTATCTTTTCTCTGGTACATCCCTGGTTCATTCTGCCAGTATTCTTTGGAAAAGAAACGGGGATCAGGATGTGGGAAGGGCATTGATGAACCGGATGAGCTATCGTTTTTGCGGTCATGAGTTCAGCATGAAGCCGGCAAAGGGGGGCCGAGAGGGGGAATATGATCTGTTCGTTACCCCTGAGGATGTTTTTAGGTTTGTACGTATGCAAGGACGCGTTTGGAAGCTACCTCCTCCGGTAAAATGCTATGGCTTTCCGGACCAGGTCAGGGGCTATTATCAAAATGCCGGGTTTTTATCCGATTTCGAGCTTCAGTTTGAAGAACTGTTTTCTCGAATGTATTACCTTGGTCCCTTGCGAGACTATCCGAGAAGACAATACACATGGGCAGGCACACAACCCGCCGACATGGGACGGCGAGGCGAGAAAGCAGTGGATGCTATACTGGCATCACGTGATATCGGCCAGAAAATATCCCTTGGGAAAGGGCGCTCCAGATTAACATTGGAGGAGCGGGTCGCTAAATGGCTTAAGGACCTTGGTCTAATTGAAAGTTTCACGGTACGGCCGATTACATCAGGCGGCAAATTGTTTCAGGTTTGGGTGCGTCATGCCAAAGCAACGGAGGTGTTGATAACCGATGTAGGTTTTGGAATTTCTCAAATTTTACCGGTAATCGTCCTTTGCTATTATGCACCAGAAGGGTCGACTATTCTGCTTGAGCAACCTGAAATTCACCTACACCCGGCGGTGCAAGCAGGCTTAGCCGATGTCTTAATTGACGCCGTGCGTACTCGGAAGATACAGATTATCCTTGAAAGCCATAGCGAACATTTATTGCGCCGCTTACAACGGAGGATAGCGGAAGAGAAGATAAAACCCGAAGATACAGCTTTATATTTTTGTACGGTTGGAAGAGATGTGTCTCGGTTAATTCCCCTCGAATTGGATCTGTTTGGTACTATTACTAATTGGCCAGAGGGTTTCTTCGGAGATGAATTTAAGGAAATAGCCTCTACCCAGGAAGCGATCATTAACCGCAAACGGCGGGGTCTATTATGAACAAATGGGTTGTGATCGACACCAATGTGGGTGTCGTGGCCAACGGGAAACATGAACCCGCCGAGCTTCGCTGTGTAGCTGCCTGTGTGAAAGCGTTACGAACGGCCCGTAAACAAGTTGTGGTCGTTGATGAGGACTTTCATATTTTTGATGAATACCGGCGTTATCTCTCTCCTTCCGGACAACCATCTGCAGGAGATGCCTTTTTTAAATGGCTTTGGGATAACCAAGGAAATCCTCGCTATTGCCTGAAGGTGAAGATTACAGCAATATCTGAAGAAAATTTAATTTTCGAAGAATTTCCAAATGACCCTGATCTAGCTAATTTTGATGCCAGCGATCGTAAGTTTGTTGCTGTAGCTGTGGCCAGCCGCCGTAACCCTCCCGTATTAAATGCATCGGATACCGACTGGTGGTACTATCGGGAAGCGCTTGCCTGTAACGGGATTAAGGTGGATTTTCTTTGCCCGGAACTTATGAAGAAGTAAATAAAATCGGAGCATAATTAACATGGCCATAACGAATTATGAACGTGTCGGCAAGGCGCTTAATCTCTTAAAAGATGGGCTTCGTCCCTTTGTGGAACGAGAGCTTAAGGCCCAATACCAATTGAGTTGGTTCGAGGAGGTAAAGGCCTCCCTTTCGCCTCAGCAATTGAGTTTTGCCGGTACGGAGTCAGAACCTTTTGGGGACATTGCCACTGTCCTGGCCGTGATCTGGAATCAATGGAACACGGTCTTCAAAAAGACCCTTGGTCAGGCAGAACGAACACTGGTTAGCGAGCTTGAGAGATGTTCAGGAACAAGTGGGCCCATCAAACGCCATTCAGTACCGATGACGCCTACCGGGCTCTGGATAGCGCCGCTCGTTTGCTTACGGCCGTCTCTGCGCCCGAGGCCGAAGACGTGGAGAAGATGAAAATGGAACTGCTCCGCGTCCGGTTTGATGAGCAGGTGAGGACGGAAAAGCGAAAATCGGCCGGCACGGCCATTGAGAGCGCAGGCAACAGGAAATCTCAAACCTTGGCGGGAGGTCGTCTCCCCACATATGGATGTGGCCAGCGGACGTTACCAACAGGCCGAATTCGCCGCCGATCTATGGCAGGTCCACCTGGGTGAAGGTACGGCCGAATATAGAAGACCCGTGGAGATTTTTTCGACGTACTTATTCTAACCGAAAGTCTAAACCGGCTTATTAGGGGATGCGGTACAGCGCCTGTGCTGGGCAGGGCGGGTGACCCGGTGGTCCAGCTTCAGACCAATTTCGGCGGCGGCAAGACCCATTCCATGCTGGCCCTGTATCATTTGTTTTCAGGTATCCACGCCGCTCGAATTGCTGGGAATCGATGCCGTACATGCAGGAGGCCGATGAGCGTTCAAAATTGCCGGCGGTTAAGCGGGTCGTATTGGTTGGAAATCGAATTTCCCCCGGAAACCCGGTAAAAAAGCCCGATGGTACGGTGATCCGGACCCTGTGGGGTGAAATTGGCCTGGCAGCTTGGAGGTAAAAAGGCCTTCGCCCGAATGGCCGCCGACGATCAGAAGGCCACCAGCCCCGGTGATCTGCTTCGGGAACTGTTTAAAGGAATACGGCCCCTGTCTCATCCTGATTGATGAGTGGGTTGCCTATGCCCGGCAACTTCACGACCAAAGTGATCTACCGGCCGGCAGCTTTGAAACCCAGTTCACCTTTGCCCAGGCTTTGACCGAATCGGCCAAGTTGGCCAAAAACTGTTTGCTGGTCATCAGTCTTCCAGCCTCGGATACTAGCCGGTTCTCCTCCATACTCAGGCTGATGATGTGGAGGTTGGCGGCCAGCGCGGACGGGAGGCCCTGGACCGACTTCGAAATGTGGTCGGCCGGGTAGAATCCTCCTGGCGGCCGGCCAGCGCCGAAGAGGGTTTTGAAATTGTGCGCCGCCGTCTGTTCGAAACCTTGACTGATCCTGGCAGCATTTCAAGGATCGGGACATGGTGGCCAGGGCCTTCTGCAGATCTTTATCGAACTCAGCACCAGGAATTTCCTCTTGAATGCCGCGATGCCGAATACGAAAAACGGATCAAGGCGGCCTATCCGATCCATCCGGAGGTTTTCGATCGTCTTTATATAGATTGGTCTACGCTGGTGAAGTTCCAGAGGACCAGGGGCGTCTTGCGCTTGATGGCAGCGGTGATCCATAGCCTCTGGGAAAAGGGAGACCGGAACCCCCTTATCCTACCGGCCAACATCCCTATAGATGACTCCACGGGTCCAGTTCGAGTTGACCCGATATCTTTCCGACAACTGGGTGCCGATCCTGGAAAAGGATGTGGACGGCCCGAATTCATTGCCGCTGCGCATCGATAGTGAGGTGCCAAATCTCGGAAAGTACCAGCCTGCCGTCGGGTAGCCCGAACCATTTATCTGGGCTCGGCACCCACTCCCAACGGCCGCCAATCGGGGATTGGAAGACCGGCGGGTTAAGCTGGGCTGTGTAATGCCGGGTGAATCCCCGGCAATCTTCGGGGACGCCCTTCGGAGGCTGGCGGCGGCGGCCACCTTCCTTTATCAGGACGGGCCGCGATACTGGTATTCGACACAGCCCACGGTGACCAAGCTGGCCGAAGACCGGGCAGAGCAGCTCAAACGGGATCCGGATAAGGTAGTCCAGGAACTGGACCGACGTATTCGAATCGATCTGCAAAGAAAAGGAGACTTTGATCGGGTCCACCCCCTTCCCGGAACCAGTGCTGATGTGCCGGACGACCTGGATGCCCGCCTGGTGGTATTGGGCGTTGATTACCCTTACAGCAAAGAAGCCGGCAACCCTGCCGAAACGGCTGCGAAGGCCATTTTCGAAACCCGGGGTAATCAGCCCAGGCTCTTCCGAAACACGCTGGTTTTTCTGGCCGCGGACAGAACACGCCTGCAGGACCTCGACGAGGCCGTGCGGAAGTATCTGGCCTGGGAATCTATTTTAAATGAAAAGGAAACCCTTGATTTATCCCCGCATCAGGTGAAACAGGCTGAGACTCAGAAAACTGCCGCCGACAGTGCGGTAACGGCACGACTGCCGGAAACCTATCAATGGTTGATAGTTCCGATCTCAAGCGAATCCGCAGTCCCCAATCGAATGGCAGGCTATTCGGCTCTCGGGCCAGGAGGCGCTTGCGGTTCGGGCCAGCAAGAAACTGCGCAGCGACGAACTGCTGGTAATGGGTTTCGCCTCATCTCGTCTGCGTCTGGAACTGGACCGCGTACCACTGTGGCGCGGAGACCATGTGTCGGTTCGACAATTGGTCGAGGATTTCGCCCGCTATTTGTATCTGCCAAGGTTAAAGGACTCCCAGGTATTGCTTGATTCGATCCGTGATGGGTTTGGACTTCTGACCTGGGAACAGGATTCTTTTGCTTATGCTGAAAGCTATGACGAAGCAGGAAATCGCTACCGGGGTTTACGTGTCGGCCAGCTTGTTTTTGTTAAGGAGGATGACACCGGGCTGTTAGTTCGACCGGAGGTGGCCCGCCGGCAAATCGAAGCTGAAACCGTGCAACCAGGTGAAAAGCCCGGGGAGGATATTAAACCCAAAACTCAGCCGGAATCAGGCTCTACATCTCCAGAACCCGAACCCACCGGCCCAGTTGAACCACCCCGTCCAAAACGATTTCACGGTTCGGTGACTTTAGATCCCGCCCGTGTCGGCCGCGATGCCAGCCGGATCGCTGACGAAGTCATCACTCACCTGGTTGGTCTGGTAGGATCCTCCGTTCGGGTAACCCTTGAAATCGAGGCGGACATCCCTTCCGGTGCTCCGGACAACGTCGTCCGTACGGTGACAGAAAACAGCCGAACACTGAAATTTACAAGCCATGGGTTTGAGAAGGAATAAATATTGAGGGGCCTTATCTCAGAATTTATTTCCAAAAAGTATGGCCTAAATCATGGATACGTTCCCCATCGTCAAACGCAAGGATATCGAAAATATAGTGAATACTACCCATAACCCAGAGTGCCCCTAGATTGAAGGATTTCCTCCAAACAAAAGCCCAGACGCGTTGGGTGCTGATGCGAGGGAAAAAACATATGAACGATAAGGTCAATGATGTTAGTGACTTCCTAAAATGGGTCTCCGAGGTTCGAAAGCATTTCAAATTTGAGGACGACGACCCATTCCAACCATGGTTTCGGGGTCATGATAATGCCGATTGGCAATTGACTCCGAAGCTCTACCGGGGAGATTATGGAGACGTTGAAGAATTATACAAGAAGGATGTTGAAGACGAAATCCTTGAAGAATTTATTGTGCGCGCCCCCATTCTATCCGCAAACATACCGGCGCACAATGACAAGTGGGGTTGGTTGTTTCTGATGCAACACTTTGGAGCACCCACGAGGCTTTTAGATTGGACAGAAGGTGCCCTTTTAGCTCTTTGCTTTGCGGTCAAGGATAACAATGGGGAAAACAATGCAATAGTTTGGGCATTGGATCCATATGAATTAAACAAAAGGGTTACAAAAAGTGAAAAAGATTGGATAATTCCAGCGTCTGCTGCCTGTGTAAGCAAAGAGGAACTTACCCTTCTCAACCCTTGGCTTCCAGTTAGACTAAAAGAAAAAAAAGAAGCTCTGCCAGAATGGCCGATCGCCATATATCCTTCTCACACTGAACGAAGAATAAGCACTCAGTGGTCATGTTTTACGGTTCATGGTAGCAACCCGATAGGACTTGATGAACCCCCGTTCACCAGTCCAAACTGGTTGAAAAAAATCATCATTCCGTCTGAAAAAGTGCAACTTATAAGAAAGGAACTTTTGAATTGCGGAATTGACGAGTCGACAATCTTTCCAGATTTAAACGGGTTAGGTAAATCTCTTCATCTTAAATGGCTGGCAAGGAAAAAGTAACTTCTTTACTTTGTTTTATCAGGTAGATTTTATATGATTGAAATAAAGAGTTTTAGGGAAAAGCATAAAAAGGACCAGTTGATGGGTAAACTTCCACATAGTGGCGTTTATACTCGCCTCGGTAAATCTAATATCCATGGTGTTGGAGTGTTTGCAATAATTGATATTCCTAAAGGCACCTATGTTTTTAAAGGTGATAAGTCTGAGCTAATTTGGATCAAAGGGGATCTTATAAAATTATCGAGTCTCCCCTTGTCCGTTCAGAATCTTTATAAAGATTTCTGCGTAATTTTACTTGACGGAAATTCAAAAAAATACGGATGTCCAGATAGTTTTAATAATATGCCTATTTCTTGGTTTCTGAATGACTCAAAAGATCCGAATATAATTTGTGATAAAAATTATGATTTCTATGCTCTCCGAGATATTGATGAGGGAGAAGAATTAACTGTCGATTATAGGTCGTATAGCATCACATAACAAATTGTTAAAAACGAGGTAAAAATGGATATTACCAAAGTTGATCTGCTTTTAAAATATATCCTTGCAGCGGCAGGACAGGAGGATTATGGCAATCGGGAAGTCGTGCAAAAACGGGTCTGGGTATGAGATATTTTTAGATAGAGAGGTGGAGAATGAAGATTGAAGCTATTCGACTTTTAAACTTTAAAGCGTTTCACGAAATTGAATTGGCGAGCCTTCCCAATTTCTGCGTTTTTGTGGGCGCCAATGGCACAGGGAAAAGCACCATTTTCAGCGTTTTTGGCTTCCTGCGTGACGCGATGACGAGTAACGTCAACACTGCCTTGATGAGGCTTGGAGGCAGTAGGGGTTTTTATGAGGTTAGAAGCCGCAACGCGGATGGTCCTATTGAAATTGAGCTTAAGTTCAGGGAAAAAGATGACAGCCCTTTGATAACATATCTTCTAAGAATAAATGAAGATAGAGGCAAGGTCTATGTCGAACGGGAAATCTTGAGATATCGCCGTGGAAGCAGTGGTCAACCTTGGCATTTTCTGGATTTTTCCAATGGAACAGGAACAGCGGTTATAAATGAACTAGATTCTGTCAGAGACGTAAAGGATCTCCAACGCGAGACACAGACCTTAAAATCTTCAGATCTTCTTGCAATTAAAGGATTGGCACAGTTTGAACGGTTCCCTGCAGTGGTTGCACTCGGTAATCTAATAGAAAATTGGCATGTTTCCGACTTCCACATCAGCAAAGCACGCCCGGAACAGGAGGCAGGTTACGCCGAGCACCTTTCCAGAGAAGGCGAGAACCTATCTTTAGTTATCCAGTATCTCCATACTCATCACAAAGGCACCTTCCGTAAGATTCTTGACCTTTTGAAGAAACGAGTGCCCGGAATCTTCAATGTTGAATCGAAGACCACTGAAGAAGGCCGTGTTCTGTTAAAATTTCAAGATGGTTCTTTTGAGGACCCCTTTCTGGCTCGTTACGTCTCTGATGGCACGATCAAGATGTTAGCGTACTTGACGTTGCTCTACGATCCAAGTCCTCACCCCCTTTTGTGCGTCGAGGAACCAGAAAATCAACTCTACCCAAAGCTGCTCTGGGAACTGGCTGAAGAATTCCGAGCTTACGCCAACCGCGGAGGACAAGTATTTGTATCAACTCATTCGCCTGATTTTTTGAATGCCACTAAGGTAGAGGAAGTATTCTGGCTGGTAAAGAAAAAGGATGGATACACTGAAGTATGCCGTGCCAGCGAAGATCCCCAGATCGTTGCCTACATGAAAGAAGGTGATCAGATGGGATATTTGTGGGAACAGGGATTATTCGAGGGGGCAGACCCTCAATGAAAACCATCGTTTTTTTTCTCGAAGAACCATCCGCCAAAGAAATGCTTGAAGGATTGCTCCCTAGAGTGTTGCCTCCGAATGCTCAGATACGGTACCTGGTATTTAGAGGGAAGCAGGATCTTGAAAAAAATCTTGTGCAAAAACTGCGAGGTTGGCGGTTACCTGAATCGGTGTTCGTAGTAATACGCGACCAGGATTCCGGTGATTGTCAGGCCGTAAAACAACGGCTATTAGCATTAAGCGCCCAAGCAGATAAGGGCGATGTTTTGGTCCGGGTGGCCTGCCATGAAATTGAAAGTTTTTATTTGGGCGACCTTGCTGCTGTCGAAAAGGGGTTAAACCTGAATGGGCTTTCAACCAGACAAAACAATCACAAATATAGAAACCCGGACAATCTTGGAAATCCTTCCGAAGAATTATTCAAGATCACAAAGGGAGAGTATCAGAAAGTATCCGGATCACGCGCCATCGGACCGCATCTTGATCTGACGAATAACCGATCGCACAGCTTCAATGTTCTCGTAACAGGAATTCGTAGACTTGCAGATACAACCTGAAAAATGGATATCAATAAAGTTGCTCTGTTATTAAATATATCCTCGCAGCAGCGAGGCAGGAAAGGATATTGTAGTTGTTAGAAACAAAGATGTAAAGTGGGACGTTGGTTCTGAATTGACTTATTTGACGGCATTGGGTCGGGCCAAGTCAATTGATTAATTTTAAAGGAATTATGCTAATAAGCATGGCTTAAAATGGCCTTAAACCCGCCTTTTGGCCACCAAAAGAAGGTTTTAAAGGTTCAATTTGGTCTAAGCTGTTTGGTTTATTGATTTAAAAGTCCGCGAGAAAAAAATAGGAAAGGGCAGCCGGGGATGATCAGAAAGGTCCTGCGGGAAATGCAAAAGAAAGATTTTATAGGGTGCCAGGGTCGAGGACCGGTGGCCTTAGCAGGAAAAGGCACGTAAAGCGGCCAGAGCCGGATTCCGCCTGCGGCATCCTCAGCTTTTGCAACACCGGAGTAAATACCGCAAAAATTCTCTCAGATTGGCTGAAAGGAGGCCGGCGCTCTCTGTTGGACGGGTAGTTTTTGAAATTAAAACCTTTTGACATTCTCCGATCAGGTCTGCTGCTTTTTTGAGACGTTCCATGTCGTTTCTGGCCGGCGAGGATGAAAGTTTTATCTCCACGGCAAAGAGCGTCCCGCCTGTGATAAAAATCAGATCGATTTCATTCCCGTCATTCGTCCGAAAATAGTAGGGTCCATCAAAATTTATATTTTCCATATTCAGAAAAATCAAAATCTGTTCTATGACCCAGCCTTCCCAACTCGCGCCCACCCAGGGTTGAACCAGGAGTTCATCTTTTCGACTGACGTTCATAAGGCTGTGCAGAAGTCCGCTGTCCCGAAAATAAATCTTTGGGCTTTTGACCAGCCGTTTTTTAACATTGGTAAAATAGGGAGGAATTTTTCGTATGAGATAAGCCTGCTCGAGAAAATCCAGATAGGTATTAACCGTATGGTAGCTCAGGCCAAGGCTTTTTCCTATCTGGCTGGCATTCCAGATCGAACCATGACTGGCAGCCAGCATCCGGAAAAAACGTCTGGTCACCAGGGGGCGGGCCGGTAAGCCCCAGGCCGGCAAATCCCGCATAGCCAACAGATCTAAATAACTTTTTTGCCAGACCGGAAAATTTTTAGGTTTCAGTATCCCTCCGTCCGGATACCCCCCTTTAAGCCACAGGTCATCATCCTGTTGCTGTTTTAATTCAAGGACCGAAAAAGGGGGCAGCTCACAAAGGGCGATCCTTCCGGTTAAAAATTCGGATACCTCTTTCATCAGTCCTGGGGATACGGACCCGAGAATTAAAAAACGCCCCATTCGTTTTCTGCCCTGGTCTATTGCGCTTCTGACCCTCGGAAATATTTCCGGAAAATTCTGGGCTTCATCCAGGACAATCGTTTCTTTCGACTGCAACAACTGATCCCACTGAATATCCAGCCTTAGTTTTTCCTCCTCCAATTCAAGATCGAAATATTGCCTTGAAAGGCTCTTGGCCAAGGTGGTTTTTCCGACCTGCCGGGGGCCGAGCAAAGCCACGGCAGGAAAATCACGAAGTCTGCCGGAAATCAATTTCTGGAGTCTTCTTTTGATCATGATTTACCATTTTAGAAAATAATTTCTATTTTGCAAGAAAATAATGTCTGGGAAATGGGAAGTTGTAAGGAGGCCCTCCTCTACGGGCCGTCTGCAAACCGTCTCAAGGGCCTTTAATCATAAACAGGTTCAGGTTTATAAAAATTGATTTTATCCAGCCTCAGGGAGAGAAGCCCAAACATTTTTTTGACTATGTTCCCGGGAACTATTAACATAAGAACCGGGATATCAATTCCAAAATTATAAAGAAAGCTCCGGAGATAAGCTTATGTCCAGGGAAAACAACCATGAAGCGCCAGTCGAAAAGGCCGGTCAGGAAAATGAAATGAATCAGGGTAACCCTATTCGCACCCGTTCAACGGCGGTAGGGGCCTCATCCCTTGGCGCATTAGCCATGGGTGCCTTGGCAACTGGGGCAGCGGCTATCGGTGTCTTGGCTATCGGACGATTAGTAATCGGAAAGTTATTGGTGAAAAAAATGCGAATCGGTTCCTTGTTCGTTGACGACCTGACCGTAAAAAGGCTGAGAGTTTTGGAAAAGGACTGATTCCTATTTCTTGTTTTCTGGTGGGTGGCCCTTGTAATTCCTCAGCATTTCCCTTGACCCCCTGAAACCTTGACTCCTTGAATCCTACACTCATCGCCAACTCTTTTGGAGATGAGCCATAATTTTTACGGGTTAAAAAACAATGAAACCGACACGCGTATTCATTCACGGATTGGAAAGCTCGGGGCAGGGAACCAAGGGGGTATTTTTCCGTGAACGATATCCCGACATGATCATCGAGGATTATGTCGGTTCATTTGCTCAGCGGATGGAGAAGCTCGAGGGGCTTCTGGCCGGAAGGGACCATCTTATCCTGGTCGGGTCCAGCTACGGAGGACTGATGGCCGCCGTGTATGCCTGTCTGCACGAAGACCGGGTAAAAAAACTCATCCTTCTCGCGCCGGCCCTGAACTTAGATTCATATCAACCCTGTCGGAAAAAGAAGTTATACCTGCCCGTCACCCTATTTCACGGCCGGCAGGACGAGGTGGTGCCCCTGGCGCCGGTGCGGGCTGTCGCCGAGGAACTTTTCATGAATTTAAAATTCAACGTGGTAGAAGACGACCATTTTCTGCATGATACCTTTGCAACCCTGGAGTGGGATAACCTCCTCAGTCTTCAGGAATTGCCGACCGTCCGATAAGAACAAAAGTACGAGGGGTTGGGCGCGTGCCAATCATTTGCAAACATGGGTTAGATGAGAGATCTTGCGCCACTTGTAGGCAGGCAAGAGAGACCGAGCCCTTGCGCCGGGATGCGCTGCGAGTGACGGAGGAAGGGAAACCGGCGCTACTTCTCAGGACTGTTTTGGGCACCCTGAACGTAACCGTCCTGGTGCTGGACGGAAAAACGATCCGTTTTGAGACCGTGAAGGAAATTTCCTTACGCCATCCCATGACCGTCCTTTCCTTTGATCAACGAAAAGTCTTAAATTTGTTTCTCGACCACGCCCTCCGGAAAGGTTATCTCTTTCGCCCAAGCCAGGAATTAACCTGTCCAGAGCAGGTGGAGGCGGGACCCCCTCGTTGCTCACTTCGACCATTCCGAGCTCTCGCTGGAGAAGGGTTCATTAGGCTGTACACAATGCCGGGCTTACGTTTGCCGATGCGGGCGATGTCTTTGCGGCCACACGGGGAAGAACACCCTCGGGCAGGTGTTCGGTTTTCCTCCGCTTCCTGTTTCAAGGGAAGAACGACTGGAGTATGTCCGGGTTGTCAGGTTCTGTGATTTAAACCCCCAACCAGTCGGTTCAGCCCGAAAGAGAAGACACCTGTATCTGGTACGAAAATAGGGTTCGAGGATTCCAGGATTCGAGGGGTCCGGCGCCGTGTCCTCGTCGGTCAATCGGCTCCTCTATCGGAAAAAATAGACCGGTCAGTATGAAATTAAGAGACCAGACCAAATTAAAGCTGAAAAGAATCCTTGTGGTTGGATTTCTCGGGGGGATGGTCGGCGGATTGTATGCCGGATTGAATGAATCCTTTAGGTCGAGTGATCTGTTGACGGGTACTTTCGCGGGGGTCGGAATCAGTGCCAGCCTGGTCGCCAGTGAACTGTTTTTCTTACGTAACTGGACGAAAAGAAAAAATTTTATCACGGCTGTCTTATTGGGCGCAGCGTATTATTTACTGATGATCCTCTGTGTCTTAGTCCTGTCTTTCGCCCTGTTCGGTGAAAAGGGAGCCGTGGCCTCCAGAATTGAAAACCTGTGGAGTTCGCCGAAAGCGCATCGGGATATTTTATTTTCATTTCTCGTGTCGTTATTTTTTTCCCTGGTGTTTCGAATCAATTTGCTCATCGGGGGAAGGGTATTTCTCTCCTTTTTTACGGGGAGATATCATCAACCGATTGAGGAAGAAAGAATATTCATGTTTCTGGACCTGAAATCATCCACGACCATTGCCGAAAGAATCGGACATATCCAGTTCCATCGATTCATCAACGAATTTCTTTTTACCATTTCCGAAGCCATTATCGGGAATAAAGGGGAAATCTATAAGTACGTGGGGGATGAAGTCATTATTACCTGGAAGATGAAAGAAGGGCTTAAAGACCTGCGCTGCCTGCGCCTGTTTTTTGATGCCGAAGACAGCGTAAAACGGAAAAAAAGCCTGTTTGAAAAGGAATATGGGGTTGTACCGGAATTTAAGGCCGGGATGCACTGCGGCAAAGTCGTTTCCGGGGAGATGGGCAGTACTAAAATGGAAATTGCTTTCCTGGGAGACGTCATCAACACTACGGCCCGAATCGAAGAGGAATGCAATGCTTATGGGAAGCGATTGTTAATTTCGATTGATTTGCTGCAAAAATTAAATCCGGGGAAAGCGTATCGATGTGAAAAGGTGGGGGATATCAGCCTGCGGGGCAGGATGAAAAAAATCGGATTGGTTGCCGTCGAAAGAAATCCGGCGGTGCAGGGCACGGTGTAAGAGGGGTACAGGGAGCTTCAATCAGTTGGATATATTTTATGGCCCGGATAATAACGATCACTCGCCATCCCGGTTCTTGGCCAGGGCTTTTTCCACCTCTTGCTCTGTAAGCAGCTTGCTCTTCAGGGCGACTTCCCTGATGGTTTTGCCCGTTCGGTACGCCTCTTCGGCGATCTCGGCTGCGCGGTCGTAGCCGATCAGCGGGACGAGATAGGTGGCCAGGGCCAGGCTTTGCTCCACATTGGCGGCAACCGTTCGGCATTGGCGGTTAGGCCGTCGATACACTTTTCGGCCAGGAGCCTGGCTGCCGCTGCCAGCAGGTGAATCGAGTGCAAGAGATTGTAGGCGATCAGGGGCAGCATGGTGTTGAGTTCGAAGGCGCCGCCCTGGCAGCCGCAGGTAATAGCGGCATCGTTTCCCACCACCTGGGCCGCCACCTGCATGACGACCTCGGGAATGACGGGGTTGACCTTGCCGGGCATGATCGAGGAACCGGGTTGCAGAGAAGGAAGGTTGATCTCCCCCAGGCCGCAGCGCGGACCCGAGGCCGATAAGCGAAGGTCGCCGGCGATCTTGGCCAGGCTTACGGCCAGGACCTTCAGGGCGCCGCTGGCTTCCAGGGCGGCGTCCTGGCCGGCCTGGGCCTCAAAATGGTTTTTGGCTTCAGCAAAACGGCAGCCGGTCTCCGCCGAGATCAGGGCGATCACGCGAGGGGCAAACTCCGGATGGGCATTGACGCCGTTGCCCACGGCCGTTCCTCCCAGGGCCAGCTCGGAAAGGGATTTCTCCGGCGCCTTGATCCTCTCCAGGCCCAGTTCCACCTGGCGGGCATAGCCGCCGAACTCCTGACCCAGCCGCATGGGGACGGCGTCCTGGAGGTGGGTCCGGCCGATCTTCAAGATATCCCTGAATTCCCGTGATTTCTCTATGAGGCTCTGATGAAGTACGGTAAGCGCAGGAATGAGGAGGTTTTTTATCTCTCCCAGGGCCGCGATGTGGATGACCGAGGGGATGACGTCGTTGCTGGACTGGCAGAGATTGACGTGATCGTTGGGGTGAACCGGAGATTTTCCGCCCCTTCTCCCCGTCAAGATCTCATTGGCGCGGCCGGCGATGACTTCATTGGCGTTCATGTTGGTGGAAGTGCCGGAGCCGGTCTGGAAGATATCCAACGGGAAATGACGGTCGAGCTTTCCCTCGGCGACTTCCTGCGCCGCCTGTCGGATGGCTTGGGCCAATCGGCCGTCGAGCAGGCCCAACTCCCGATTGACAGCGGCCGCACACTTCTTGACCAGTCCTAAGGTCTTGATAAAGGCCGATGGAAAGGTGAGGCCGCTCACGGGAAAATTTTCCACCGCCCGCTGGGTCTGCGCGCCGAAGTAGGCCTCTTCCGGCACGGAAACGCCCCCCATGGAATCACGTTCTTCTCGCTCACTCATGAGTCAATCTCCCCGCTGTGCGTGCCCCCGCCAGGATCTCTCACCTAATGGAAAGGAAATCATGGCCGACGGAGCCTTTTCTCGATTTCTCTTTTTAGACTATTGATGCCTTTGGTGACGGGAATCTTTTTCGGGCAGACTCGGGTGCATTCAAAATAGTTGACGCAGGACCAGACCCCGTCGGGGACATCGATCTGTTTCAGGCGGTCCATCCGGTTTTCGTCGCGCGAGTCAAAAACATAACGATAAGGCCCAGACCAGGGCGGCCGGCCCCAGATAATTCGGGTTTTCCTGCATAACCGGGCAGGCGCCCGTGCAGCAGGCGCAGAGGATGCAGCGGATGGCTTCGGCAACTTTTTGGGCCTCTTCCGGGCTTTGCCTCCGTTCTTTTTCCGGAGGGTCGGACAAGGTGATCAGCCAGGGACGGACGTAGGTAATGCCCGCCAGGAAGGCATCCATGTCCACGATCAGATCCTTGAGGACTTTAAAAAAAGGCAGCGGTTCCAGGGTAACCTCCCCGCCGGGGTATTCCTTCACCAGCTTCTGGCAGGCCAGGGCGCAGACGCCGTTGATCTTCATGCCGTCGGAGCCGCAAACTCCGTGGGCGCAGGACATGCGGTAGCTCAGCGTGCCGTCCTGCTCCCATTTGATCCGGTTCAGGCAATCCAGAATGCGTTCCCCCGGTTCGGCCGATACCTGATATTCCTGGTAACGGGGCTCCCTGTCCGCTTCGGCATCAAACCGGAATATCCTGAATTTCATTTCCATTTCAGTATGTCCTCGCCTTGGGGGGAAAGGTGGTTATGGTGACCGGCTTGGATGAACATTGCGGGCCCGCTGTCGGTCTTCTGAACCAGGGTGTGCTGCAGGTAGTTCTCGTCATCCCGCTCGGGATAATCCGTCCGATAATGGGCCCCGCGGCTTTCTCTTCTTCCCAGGGCGGAAAAAACCATGGTTTCGGCCAGCCCCAGGAGGCCTTCCAGCTCCAGGGCCTCCAGGAGGTCGGTGTTAAAGCGCGTCCCGGTGTTATCGATGGAGACGGTCTGATATTGCTCCTGGAGGGCCCGCACTTCGGCCAGGGCCTGCTGCAGAGACTGCTCCGTGCGGAAGGTCGAGCAATGCCTGGTCATCGTTTCCTGGAGCGCGCTTCTGAGACGTCCGGCCTTCAGGCCCCTCCTTTTCCCCTTGAGCCTGGCGAAACGTTCCCGCACTTCCGCCTCGGGATGGGGGGGCGGTTCCTCCCAGGAGAGCTCTTTAAGGTCCTCAAGGATGGATCGGCCTGCCCGGAGCCCGAAGACCACCAGGTCGAGAAGTGAATTGCAGCCGAGACGATTGGCGCCGTGCAGCGAAAGACAGGAACATTCGCCGGCCGCATACAAACCGGGAACCGGCTGTTGGCCCCCATCCAGCACGCGCCCATGACTGCCCGTCTGAATGCCGCCCATCATGTAATGGCAGGTCGGGGCCACCGGAATGGGCTCTTTGGAGGCATCGATCCCCAGGTAGATCCTGGCAAAGGAGGTGATTTCGGAAAGTTTTTCCGCCAGTACCTTTTCTCCCAGATGGGTGAGGTCGAGATGGACATAATCGCCCCCGTTGATGCCCCGGCCGGCGAGAATTTCCGTGTCGATGGCCCGCGAGACCACATCCCGCGCCGCCAGGTCCTTGATCGTCGGGGCATAGCGCTCCATGAAGGCTTCTCCCTGATGGTTGCGGAGGATGCCGCCTTCGCCCCTGGCCGCCTCGCTGATGAGCACGCCCAAACCGGCCAGGCCCGTGGGGTGGAACTGGACAAATTCCATGTCCTCCAGCGGAATCCCGGCGCGATAGGCCAGGTAGACGCCGTCGCCCGTGCTGGCGAAGGCATTGGAGGTGGTCTTGAATACCTTGCCGAAGCCGCCCGTGGCCAAAAGAACGGCCCGGCAATGGAAGAAGTGGACCGAGCCCGTGGCCAGTTCATAGGCCACCAGGCCGGCGACCCGCCCCTCCTTCATGACCAGGTCGAGCATCTGAAATTCCGGGTAGATCTTGAGCCCCCGGCGGACCCCCTCGAAGTAAAGCGTGTCGAGCATCACCCGTCCCGAGTGATCGGCCGCGTAACAGGCCCGCTTGACAGGGGCTTGGCCGAATTCCCGCGTATGGCCGCCAAAGGCCCGCTGGGCGATCTTGCCTTCCGGCGTCCGGTTAAAGGGAACGCCCAGGTGCTCCAATTCGTAGACCGCCCGCGGCGCATCGGTGGCCAGAATTTCGGCCACGTCCTGGTCGGTGAGGTAGTCGCCGCCTTTTACCGTATCGTACATGTGCCATTGCCAGGAGTCTTCTTCCTCGTTTCCCAGGGCTGCGGCTATCCCTCCCTGGGCCGCTCCGGAGTGCGATCGTGTGGGATAGACCTTGCTTAAGAGGGCCGTATCGGCTCCGGCGGCAATTTCCATCGCCGCCCTGAGACCGGCTAAACCGGCGCCGACAATGACGACATCATGCTTAAAGATCATAGCCGCTTTTCCTCCGAGATTATTACGTCCCTTCTATTATTACCGAGACATAAAACAGTTTACAACATAAAACTGATTTTACCCCCGTTCGTCTCGCTGGAAGCCTGACTCCTTCGAGACGAAAGGGACGCCAGGTCGGAGAATTTCTCCGCGACCCCTACGGCTTGCGGTAGCCATCTCTTATTGGCTCTTCCTGAGAAAATAAGAAACTTAGATGTCGGATGTCCAGGAAGACAGCGCCTTTTTTTTATTCCCATTGACAAATAGTTTTATGGCGTTACATTAAAAAAAACCAGGTGCGTTCAGGAAAGCAAAGGAGGCGGTTTCATATAAAACCGTCATGCCCCGTGGAGCACCGCGAAACATGAACCAGGATTCAAGGAGCCAAGGGGTCAAGGATTCAAGGGAAAGGTGTTGAAATTAAAAACCCTCGAATCCTTGAACCCTATTTTTGAGAGTTCATCAGAGGACTGCCATGGAAAAAAACCTGACCCGGAAAATACTCGCTGACCACCTGGCCGAGGGCGAACTGATCCCCGGCCGGGAGATCGGCATCAGGATCGATCATACGCTTCTCCAGGACGCCACGGGCACGCTGGCCATGCTCGAGTTCGAGGCCCTGGGCCTCCCCGCCGTCAAGGTGGCCCTGGCGGCTCAATACGTGGACCACAACATCCTGCACACGGACTTCAAGAACGCCGACGACCACAAGTACCTCCAGACCGCCTGCGCGCGCTACGGCATCCACTTCAGCGGGGCGGGCAACGGCGTTTCCCATCAGGTCCATATGGAGCGTTTCGGTGTTCCCGGCAAGACCCTGCTCGGCTCCGACAGCCACACGACGGGCGCCGCCGGCGTCTCCATGCTCGGCATCGGCGCCGGCGGGCTGGACGTGGCCTTGGCCATGGCCGGCTTTCCTTATTATCTTCCCTGCCCCCGCGTGCTGGGCGTCAGGCTCCTGGGCAGCCTTCCCGACTGGGTGAGCGCCAAGGATGTCATCCTGGAGATGCTGCGCCGTTTCGGCGTCAAGGGCTGTGTGGGCAAGGTCGTGGAGTACTACGGCCCGGGCGTAGCGACCCTTTCCGCCACGGACCGGGAGACCATCGGCAACATGGGCGCCGAACTGGGTGCCACCAGCACGGTCTTTCCCTCGGACGAACGGACCCGGGAATACCTCAAGGCCCAGGGCCGCGGCCAGGCGTGGCGCGAGCTTTCCGCCGACGAGGGGGCTTCGTACGACGAAGAAGCGACCATCGACCTCGCCAAGGTCGAGCCGCTGATCGCCAAGCCTTCCTCGCCCGGCAACGTCGTGCCGGTGCGCGAGGTGGCGGGCATCAGGGTGGACCAGGCGATCGTGGGAAGCAGTGTGAATTCCTCCTTCCGGGACCTGATGGTGGCGGCCAAGATCCTGGAAGGCCGGCATGTCCATCCCCATACCTCGTTCCATGTGAACCCGGGCAGCCGCCAGGTGCTCGAAAATATCGCCCGGGAAAACGGGATGCTGTCCTTTCTTTCCGCAGGGGCCCGGGTGCATGAACCGGGCTGCCTTGGCTGCATCGGCATGGGCCAAGCCCCCGGGACCGGCGAGGTGAGCCTTCGGACCTTCCCGAGGAACTTCCCCGGACGTTCGGGCACCAAAGACGACCAGGTCTACCTCTGCTCACCCGAGACGGCGACCGCCTCCGCCCTTCGGGGCGTGATCACCGACCCACGCGATCTGGCAGGAGAGCAGGTGTTTCCCCGCCTTCGGGATCCGGAGCGGTATCTCACGGACGAACGCTCCATCGTCTTTCCTTCCGCGGAGCTGAGGGAAACGGTCGTCGTGCGCGGTCCCAATATCAGACCCCTGCCCGAGCTTGCGCCGCTGCCGCAGGCACTCGCCGCCGAAGTGGTGCTTCGAGTGGGGGACAACATTTCCACCGATGCGATCATGCCGGCGGGAAATCAGGTGTTGCCGCTCCGCTCGAACATCGAAGCCATCAGCGAGCATGTCTTCGAGCAAATCCGTGCCGGTTTTGCCGCCGCCTGCCGGGCCCGGGGCGCTGTGGTGGTCGTGGGCGGCGAAAATTACGGCCAGGGGTCGAGCCGCGAACATGCGGCGCTGGCGCCCCGGTACCTGGGCGTCTGCGCCAAGATCGTCAAGAGTTTTGCCCGCATCCACAAGTCCAATCTCTGCAACTTCGGCGTCCTGCCCCTGACCTTCAAAGACCCCGGCGACTACGACCGTCTGGGGGAGGGAACGAAAGTGGTCTTCCCCGAGGTGCGAAAGCGCATCGAGCGGGGCGACAGGGAGATCCCGGTGGAAGCCGGGGGGCGGACCATCGTCACCCTGCTCGAGGTGACGGAGCGCGAGCGGAATCACCTCCTGGCGGGCGGGACATTGAATTTTGTCAAAAATGAATTGCTTGCGGGAGGATAACCATGAACGGCACAACAAAAGGGAGCACCCCCGAAGGAGAAAAGAAAACGGCGGCGCCGGCGAGGCTGAAGAACATCGGTCTGCGAGGCGTCACCGTGGCGGACACCAAGATCAGCCATGTGGACGGCGAAAACGGCATCCTTATTTACCGGGGGTACCGGATCGAGGAACTGGCCCGGCAATCGACTTTTGAAGAGACCGCCTATCTGCTTCACCATGACGAATTGCCGACGGAAAAAGAGCTCCGGGAGTTCGGTAAAAGTCTGCAGGAAGGACGGCAAGTTCCGGAGTTCGTCTTTGAAGCGCTCAGAAGACTGCCGCAGCAGTCCCGTCCCATGGACGTCCTCCAGGCGGCGATCCCCATCCTGGCCACCGCGGACCCCGACCTGGGCGATGAGTCGCGGGGCGCCAACCTGGCCAAAGCCGGCCGGCTCATCGCTGCCGTGCCGGCCATCGTGGCCGGCTGGCAGCGGCTGCGCGGGGGTAAGGAGCCCCTGCCTCCCGACGCCGCCCTTTCACACGCCGCGAACTTCCTGTGGCAGCTCACGGGCCGAAAGCCCGATGCGGAGCTGGCCCGCGATCTGGACACCATCCTGGTGCTCCACGCCGACCATTCCTTTAATGCCTCCACCTTTGCCTGCCGTGAGGTCGTCTCCACCCAGGCCCATATGTATGCCGGCGTAGCGGCGGGCGTGGGTGCCCTTTCGGGCAGCCTGCACGGCGGGGCCAACGCCCAGGTTATGAAGATGCTCGAGGAACTCCAAAACGAGAAGGACATTCCCGGATGGGTGAAGAACCAGATCGCCAGCGGGCGGAAGATCATGGGCATAGGACACGCGGTATACAAGACCATGGACCCGCGGGCCCGGTTCCTGAAGGAGATGTGCTTCAGGCTGGGGGAAAGGCTCCATGAGGACCATTGGTGCCGGATCTCGACGGAAATCGAGGAGGCGGCCATAGCCGAGCTCAACGCCCGGGGCAAAACGACGATCAGACCCAACGTCGATTTTTACAGCGCCTCCGTTTATCACCTGATGGGCATACCGCTCGACCTTATGACGCCGGTCTTTGCCGTGGCTCGGGTTGCCGGCTGGACCGCCCATATCATCGAGGAGAAGTTCGCCGACGCCCAGGAAAAGCCCGCACTCTACCGGCCCTTGTCGGAGTACATCGGCCACTACTGCGGCAAGACCGGATGCGTCTATGCGCCGGTGGAGAAGAGAAAAACAGGCGAGAGGCAGGAGGCTTGAGGCGAAAGAAAAAAGTAGTACGAAAATACGGTTCAAGGATTCCAGGATTCGAGGGTTCAAGGGTTCAAGGAATTTAATTTCCATGCCTTTCACTTGAATCCTTGACCCCTTGGCCCCTTGAATCCTCCAAATGGCCATGAGGGTTTCGTTCAACAACGAATAAGCACCCAGGAGAAAGAACGATGAAAATCCAGTCGATCAACCCTTACACCGAGCAGGTCATCGGGGAATTCGAACTTCTGACCAAAGCCGAGATTGACCGGAAAATCGAGAAGGCAGGCGAGGCTTTCAAAGCCTGGCGGAACGTGCCGGTTGCCAAGGATCGCTTCGCAAATTGAGGCGGGCCTTGTCGCCATCAACGGCATGGTGAAGTCCGATCCCCGACTGCCTTTCGGCGGTGTGAAGAAATCGGGTGTTGGCAGGGAGTTGTCGTGCTACGGCCTGAGGGAATTCGTCAACGTAAAGACCATCGTCGAGGAACACTGCTTCTTATGGCGGCCGCCATGTCTCTGAGGGTGTAATATGCAAAACAAATTTCTGTATTTCCCCAGTTCGGAACGGCCCTCCGCGAAATTATTGGCCGCTGAACATATGACGCTTTGGCAAAAAACTTCTGCGGATTATCGGGGGATAATCGCTGAACACGACCCGCCCGCGCCCAACGGGACTGTGGTTCTTTTTCACGGCAACGGCGGCACCGCCTTCGACAGGGGATTCTACTTAAAGCCTCTTATAGAGCTGGGTTTCCGGGTCGTTTTAGCCGAATACCCGAAATACGGGGGCCGCCCCGGCAAAGTGGGAGAAAAACCGTTTGTCGCCGACGGACTGGAAACGATGAGACTGGCTTTTGAGCAATATGGCGAGCCGTTGTATCTTCTGGGTGAATCGCTGGGCTGCGGCGTGGCCGCCGCGGTCGCCAAACAAGCCTCGGTTCCCATCGCGGGCATCATATTAATTACCCCCTGGGATACGCTGGCCGCCGTCGCCAAATCGTTGTTTCCTTTTCTGCCGGTATCCCTGCTGCTAACCGACACGTATGACAGCATTGGCAATCTTCAATCGTTTAATGGAAAAATCTCCGTGGTCGGCGCGGAGCGGGATGAGATCCTGCCCATCAAGCACGCCCACCATTTATATCAGTCGCTGCCCGAAGGCAAAAAGCGCATGTGGGTCATCCAGGGGGCGGGTCATAATGACTGGCCGGGTTACGCGGATGCCTCTTTGTGGAAAGAAATAACCGACTTCGTCAGGATCAATTAGCAGGACGGGGAAAAACTCTTTTTTACGGGTTGCTCGAAAAGGTCCCCTGGCTTCCGGCCGATCGGTCAGCTCGGCTTTGCCGAGCCCCTCTGGAGGCTTCTGTTTAGAAGCCGACTCCCGATCTCTGGGGAGACTCCCAGAGGGAGTGGACAGGAAGCCTTCTTTTCGGGTCGGCTTTCGAATAATGAAAGCCTCTGGGGAGTTCGGCAAACGGTAAAATCAGCCCAGTGAAGTATTAATGGTGGAAGGGGTGCAAATCTTTGGCGATAATTGGCGGCAGGGCTCACTCCATTAAGCAGATCCGTGAGATTGGAAAGCTGGGATACCCCTTTGCCGAGATTTCTCTATATGATCCGGAACAAATAGAGGCCGAACTTGAAGAACTCTTAGAAGTGAAGAACCGATACGGCCTGTCTTATCTGGCTCATTACCCTAATGAAGGCAATCCTGCTGATGTGGCCAATCTCAGGAACCATTTCGTACCCCGCATGAAAAGGCTTTTTGAGTTATCGGCATCGGTCGGCGTGGTGAAGGGAACTTTTCATTTCTGGCTGGATGAGAGAAGGATATCCCATGACGTGGTTTTGCAAAAACTGGAGTTGATTACCGAAATGGTGGCTTCGGCCAGAGGCCGGGGGATTGCTTTGTGTCTTGAGAATTTGAGCGAGCCTTATGGTAATTTTATCCCGGCCTTTGATCACGTTCCGGACCTGGGAATGACTCTGGACATAGGCCACGCCCAGCTTATGACCGAGGAAAATACCTCATTGGGTTTTATCCGCAATTGTTTCGGCCGGATAAAACATATCCATGTTCACGACAACCATGGAGGGATGTCTCACAAAGACGACCTGCACCTGCCTCTTGGTGAAGGTATCGTGGATTATCCGCGAATATTTTCCCTTCTTAAGGGGAAAGGGTATTCATCTACGGTGACGATGGAAGTAAAACCCTTTGAGATGACCCGAACCAGGGATGAAATTCTCAAATACCTCAATTAATAGGTTGCTGAAAAAGGCCCATCCACAGCGTTGCTCATCCTTCGTCATTGCGACGTACTTCAATGTGCGTCTCATTTTTCAGGATTTCGGGCGCCTTGTAGCCGGTCGGCTTTGCCGACCTATTTAAAAGGCCTCCAAGGAGGCCGAGCCGCTCGACTTTGTCGAGCTTTCGAAAAAGCTTCCTGCGGAAGCAAGGGACCTTTTTGAGCAATCTGTTAAAAAATAGTTTTTCCGCACCCTGTTAACGGACCCCTGGTGACAGGAAGAGGGCTGGTGATTAAACGGATCTATGATCACGATTACCGATGAATCGGTCAATAATGAATGAGACAAATCTGTATTTTGAAGATCATGGAACGCAAGGGCCATACCTGCTGATGGTCCATGGGATCATGTCCAGCCGGGCCCAGTGGATTCCCAATCTGCCGTTTCTTTCCACTTTCTGCAGACCGGTCGTGGTTGAATTGTTCGGTCACGGACGCTCGCCTTCTCCGGATAACCCGGAGGCTTACACGCCGGACGGCACTATTCAGGAATTTGAGAAAATCAGGAAAAAACTCGGGATCGAGAAATGGTTCCTTTGCGGTCAATCCCTTGGGGCCTCGCTCACCCTTCGATACGGCCTCACCCATCCGGAATCCATCGTGGCCCAGATTTTTACCAACTCCCGTTCCGCCTTATCCGAAAACCAGACGGAAGAAAGGATGAAGACGATGGCCGAACGTTTAGAAAAAGAAGGGCCGGGGGTGCTGGAAAATTTTCCTCTTAACCCGGCCAGGAGCCGCCATTTGAACCCGGATATTAAAAAGGCGCTGATTCGGGATATGGCCCTCATCGATTTGAAGGGCTTTGCCCATACGCTGGTCCATATGGTACCGAAATGTTCGGTAAGCCGAATGATTCAAGGAAATACCGTGCCTACTCTTTTAATCGTCGGACGATTCGATAAACCGTTTGAACCCCTTATCGAATTCGCCAGAGAAAATATCCCGAACCTGGAGATGAAAGTTTTTGATGGGGGGCACGCCGTCAATATTGATGCCTCTGATTCATTTAACCGGGCCGTCAAAGAATTCATCGAACGATTTTTATAACAGAAGGTCCTTCCCTCGCCCTCTTCGCTCGAGTGTCCAGAGGGCGCCCCGGTTACCGATACCGGGATCTAACTGAAATCCCCGCTAAACCGTTCATCCGGAAATCCAAGATTTCCGGATAGCTTTCAGCCGTCAGCGGTCAGCATTTAGCCCAACCCCCCAATGATAAAGGGTTTTGCTGAAAGCTAAAGCTGATGGCTGAATGCTCCATCCGGAAGAGGGTCGTTTCCGGATGGATAGCTAAATAATTAGTTCTAAGGTTTTTTTTGCCTGGATATTAACAGCACGCTACTTTTGGACAAGCCGATATATATTTTTTATTATATCAATATGTTATGTGGCAATTCGAAAAATTAAACCCAAGAAGTCGGTACGGTCCGTTCTGGTGGGAGGGGGTGGCCATCAAGTCGCTTCCTACCCGATTACTTGATCTGAAAAATGTTAATATTAATGTTCCGTATATTAGAATTCAATTTCAATTTTACGAAACAATCTACTTGACTTCAATTTTCCGTATGTTAAAAAATGATTTTAATATGCGGAACATTTAGGGGGGAGGAATTTACCATCAAATCGAAACTCTCAAAATCGGAGATTCGGGAAAATCCCGCATCTAAATACCGGGTGACCTCACTTGAAAAAGCGCTTTTAATTATAGAACTGGTCATCGACCAAGGCCGGGATCTCTCCATTACGGAAATCAGTGAGAAACTTGGGATGGGTAAAGGAACGGTTCATCGAATCCTCAGCACCCTTAAGGCACGAAAATTTTTCCAGCAGGACAGCAAAACGAAATTGTACGGTCTTGGTGTCCGGACGCTGGAAATCGGGATGGCCCCCAAAAGGGAAAGATTCCTTCGCAAGACGATGGCCCCCGTTCTGATGGATCTCTACGAAACATGCAGAGAAACGGTTAACGCTGCCGTGTGGGAATATAATGAAATTCGCTACATCTACCGGTTAGAATCCGAAGAGATGCTTCGAATCTCAATATCGGCTGGCGCAAGATTTCCCGGTTACTGTGCCGCAACCGGCAAGATATTCCTTTCATACTTTAGTGATGAAGATATCCGGCAGATTTACGACCGTAAAGATGCTTTTAAAAAACATACAGAGAAAACGATCGATTCTATAGATGAGTTAATTCGAGAAATTCAAAAAGTAAGAATCAAAAGGGTGGCCATCGATGATGAGGAATCCCTTGTAGGGGTTTACTGTGTTGCTGCACCGATAATCAGCTCCAAGGGAGAATGCGTGGCGGCTATCAGTATTTCGGCTCCAAAAAACCGGGTCTCCACAAACACAGGTGCGACGTTTGCAAAGTTAGTAACGGAAACGGCCAGGAAAATTTCAAGTTCATTACGCGAGTCGTAAACATAACAGACATTTTTCGTAGTGTGAGGGATGGTGAAATGGTTGGTATTCGGTTTCACGGAAGAGGGGGACAGGGCGCTGTTGTCGCTTCCAAGGTTTTAGCTAACGCCTACTTTAAACAGGGGCTCTACGTTCAGGCCTTTCCGTCTTTTGGTATGGAACGGAAAGGGGCGGCTGTGTCCGCGTTTGTCAGGCTGGACAGCCTTCCCATTGTCGAACGCGGGGAAATTAAATATCCTACTGCGGTCATCGTGATGGATTCTTCTCTGCTGCAAAAAGTGGATGTAACTCAAGGCGCGAAAACAGGTGCATTGATCCTGCTCAATTGCAGGGGTCATGAAAAACCGATTGCCGTAGAGGGTCCCTTTCGAGTGGCCGGCGTCGATGCCGTCGAAATAGCGCTTGAGTATGGGTTGGGTTCAAGGATGGCCCCCATCATAAACACCGTCATTCTCGGTGCCTACGCCAGGGTTTCCGGCGATCTTGCGCTCCCAAACCTGCTCGAAGCGATTGAAAAAGGCATACCAACAAGTCCGAAACAGAACATGGCCGCTGCCGAAGCGGCGTATCGTGCAGTTTTCAAAATATCAGGAGATGTTGATGCAGCCTAAGAAGATCATCAAGAGCCTGTCGGAACTTCCGACAATGCCGTCCACCATCGGCACTATGGCCTGGAACCAGACCGGTGATTGGCGTTTCTTGACACCGGTGGTCGCTAATAAACCGGCGCCATGCCGCCGAAATTGTCCGGCAGGCATTCCAATTCCGGACTATCTGAGCGCGGTCAACCAGGGCGATGTTCAGACGGGTCTTGCCCTGTTGCTGGCCTATAATCCGTTGCCAGGTCTGACTGGACGCCTTTGCTATCACCCCTGCCAGACAAATTGTACCCGGAAGAAGATCGACAGGACGATTTCGATTCAGGAAATCGAACGTTTCATGGCAGAACTCGGCACGGAGGTAAAAAGCTGTCAGAATAGAAGATTAGATAAGCGGGTTACCGTCGTCGGTTCCGGCCTCCTAGGGTTATCCTGTGCATTCTATCTGGGCTGTCGGGGATTGAAGGTCACGGTTCTGGATGGTAACAGTCGGGCCGGCGGAGCGCTCGTTGGGCTTTCGGATAAGAAGCTCGAATCACAGATTCTGGAAGACGAAATCAGTCGTTTGATCCGTATAGCCGATATCCATCTCGAGACCGGCGCTATATTTGATTTCAACAAACCCAGCAGCCTGTCGAATCCCGATCTTATCATTCTGGACCCGACCGCTCTTTCGAAAGAGTCCGGTGCATCTGCCGGGTCGGTCGCTTTCAACCCCTTTGTTGATGAAAACATGAGCGGCGATATCATCGCTGTGACTTTGCCGGAGAACCTGAAGACTTTCAAGGCATCCCTGATTGCCCACTACATCGCTGCAGGGCGACGAACGGCCGAGAAGGTGTTTTGTCGTCTTATCGAAAGCTCGGGACCGGGCATTGGAAAGTCGAGCCTCGAGTTGTGCCTGCCGACGGGGAAAGAGGAAGGTACTCAGGTTACGGACTGTTCGATGTCAGTCTCCTCGACCGGGGAGGGAACCAAACATGGAGGGACTGGAAAACGGGAACGGATACTGGGGGAAGCGGGACGATGCCTGAGCTGTGGCACCTGCAACCTGTGTCTTCAATGCGTCTCGTCTTGTCCCGATGCCTGCATCCGGTCAGACGCTAGCCAGACCGGGGTAACAGTCGATTTGGATTTCTGCAAGGGATGCGGCATCTGTGCCTATGAATGCCCCCGCGGGGTCATAACGATGGAGGAAGTTGGAGTATGAAGAAAGTGGCGATGGGGACTGAAGCCGCTGCCCTGGCTGCGACTCTGGCCAGGGTTCAAGTGGTGTCGGCATATCCGATTACCCCGCAGACGGTGATTGTTGAAAATCTGGCCGAGATCATCGGCCGCGGTGAACTGGATGCCAAGTACATACCCGTGGAGTCCGAGCATACGGCCATGGCGAGTTGTATCGGCGCTTCTTTGGTAGGCGCCCGGGCCTTTACGGCCACTTCCTCGCAGGGCCTGGCCTATATGCATGAAATGCTCCATTACGCGTCCGGTGCGCGGGTACCCGTGGTGATGGTTAACTGTAACCGCGCCTTGGCCCCCCCCTGGAACCTATATTGCGATCATACCGATTCTCTGGCCCAGCGAGATACTGGTTGGCTGCAGTATTACTGCTCCAATGCCCAAGATGTGCTTGATTCCATACTGATAGCCTATGCTGTTGCCGAACGGGTGCTCCTGCCGGTCATGATCAACCTTGACGCATTCTACCTGACCCACACCTCCGAGATTTTGGATGTGCCGGATCAGAAGGCGGTGGACGATTTTCTTCCTCCCTATCGACCGTCGAACAAGCTAGATGTGGACGACCCCAAGACCTTCGGCAATGTCTGCGGAGCGGACCTCTACAGCTCGATAAAATATAAGCGGCATTGTGACACTCTGTCGTTGGAAAGACTCTGGGACCAGACAGCGGTACGATTTGCGGACCACTTTAACCGTGCGCATTTATCTGTCGAGTCGTACCAAGCCGAAGATGCCGATGTGTGCATCATCGCCATTGGGACTGCGACCGAGGCGATTCGGCTGGCAGTGGACCGGTTGCGGGCTGATGGCTTGATGGCAGGGGGCTTGCGACTGGCGATAGTCCGACCGTTCCCCCTTGAAGGATTTATCAGAGCGACGGCAAAGGCAAAACATGTGATTGTCATCGACCGGGATATTTCCTTAGGGGCAGAAGGCATCATCGCCCAGGAGGTGAAATCAGGCCTATTTGATCGACACGAAGAAGTGAAGTTCACAGGGTTTGTTGCAGGGGTCGGCGGCAATGATATCTCCGCCGAGACGATTATGACACTGGTGCGGCAGGCCATTTCAGGGAGCGGAAAGGCAATAAAAGCCGGTTCGACGTTCTGGGCGGAGGTGTTGCCATGAATGAGCAAGCCCGAGGAGAAAGGGAACTATTCACACCCGGACACTATGGCTGCCCCGGTTGCGGAGCGGCTTTAGCAATGCGGCAGACCCTGTCTGTTCTGGGTGAGGACACGATCATTGTGATGCCTGCGGGATGCTGGTCCACCTTTATCGGTATCTATCCCTATTCCTGTCTGACCGTGCCGGTAGTATCCGTCGCTTTTGCGTCAACCGCCGGAGTTGCCGCAGGCGTCAAAGGCGGCTTGTCCATTCAGGGAAACGACCATACAACCGTTTTGGCCTGGGCGGGTGACGGCGGCACTTTTGACATAGGCTTGCAGGCCCTCTCCGGCGCCGCAGAACGAAATGAGGATATTCTTTTCATCTGCTACGACAATGAAGCCTATATGAACACGGGGATTCAACGCTCCTCGGCGACGCCGGCAGGCGGTTGGACCACCACAACGCCCGATTCCGCCCGGAAGGCTCAGAGGAAGAAGAATATCGTGGAAATCATGGCCGCTCACCGAATCCCCTATGCAGCCACGGCCTGTATTGGGGCTCCGGCTGATCTGGCCAAAAAAGTTGAAAGAGCCAAAGCCATTAAGGGCTCGCGCTTTATCCACTTATTCGCTTCCTGCCCAACCGGATGGCGACATGCGCCCGAACTTTCCCTTGAGGTTGCCAGAGAGGCCATTAAAAGTCGTGTTTTTCCGCTTTGTGAGGTGTTCGAAGGGGATACCTGGGAAATAAGTCCTATGCCCGAAAAAGAAGCAGTGGATGCCTATTTGAAGGTCCAAGGCCGGTTTAAAAATATGTCGCTCAGCCAGTATCAGGACTTTCAAGAGCAAGTGGATGATGACTGGGAGAGGCTGTTGGAGAGATGCCGACCCTCCAAGGATCATGAAGTGACCGTGTCTGATAAGGGGTGAAATGAGGTTCGCTATCATGATGACAGTCCAACAATATGAGAAGCGCATGAGAGAACTCAAGCGGGAAGCGTACATGTTCGTACGGGGATATACGGGCGCCCGGTGTATAAGGTTTTAGTGGAAAAATAGGATTTGAGGATATTCTCGACCAGGCCTATTTTTATCATTGGTGGTGTCAACGCCCCTGGCAAGGCATGACGGTTTAGTGAGAGCCGTTCATGTGTTTTTGGTAAATACGGCGCCTGACATTAAGACGAAATAAATCTAACAGCGAAAGGAGGAACACATCATGAAAAAAGTATTAAGGGGGGTCATCTTTCTGTTTGTGATTGCCATTGGAGGACCATTGCTGTTTTCAGGGATCTTATCCGCGGCGGAACCGGGAAGTGCGGAGCCGACTAAGATTGTCCAAAGCGGAGCGATTCTGACTGTAGCCGAATCCAAGAGGCTGATCGGCAAGGCCGTGGCCCAGATGCCGATCGTCAAGAATGCCCTGGCCAACGGGCTGATCATTATCATTAAGGGGACAACCAATGCCTACGTGGCAGAGGAGATCACCGGAAAGAAAGCCGAGCATGCATCCTTTGTGACGGGAAGAATTGAACCCGAGAAAGGGGCCAAATATCTGCCCCGGGTGAAACCGGTTAACCACCTCATCCTGGAGAAAGGCAAGGTCCTTGATATCCCGCTTCCCGAAGCCGCAAAGAAACTGAAAGCGGGTGATGTTGTCATCAAGGGGGCGAATGCCCTGGACTACAAGAACAAGATGGCGGCGGTCAATATTCTGGACCCGGCGGGGGGAACGACAGGGATCACCATGCCCTACATCGTGGCCCGCAAGGTTCACCTCGTCATTCCGGTCGGCCTGGAGAAGTTGGTTGCCGGGGATATAGTGGATACGACCTTGAAGATGCGTGAGCCGATGGAATCGTTGCCTGCCCCCTCTGGCCTTTCGAAGTCACTATTTCCAGGTCACATTCTTCCCTCCATGTGGCTCCTCACCGGAGAAATTGTGACTGAACTGGAGGCCATTAAATTGCTGACGGGGGCAACTGCCTTCCAGGCCAGCGCTGGAGGTGTCAGCGGTGCAGAGGGAGGCGTCTGGCTTGTTTTTAGGGGAACCCGGGAGCAAGTGAAGAAGGCCATGGAATTAACAAAATCCGTTCAAGGGGAACCACCTTACACGGAATAGGAAATTATCAGTGGACTGACCAGCCCCCCAAAAATGATCCGGATTTTGGAGGGGGCTGGGCAAAGGAGATGCCGGCATCGGACAATTTCGATGATTTCATTTCGTAAACCGAATCCGGATGTGCCGAGACCGGCTTTAATCCCAATGGGGCCGGAGCCCTTATTTTAATTAGGTTAGCATATTATGAATCGTTACCCTGAGATTTGAACAGGCTTTTTAAGAGTCTCGGAGCTGGAATAAACTATAAAAGAATAGGAGGAAGGTATGAAAAACATGCACCGTATTTTTAGGGTAGGTCTGTTATCAATCATGGTCCTGACCGTGGTCTGGCAGTGGCCTTGCAATGGCGGCTGATGAGATCCGGATCGGATTTACTCCCCCCATCACCGGTGTACACGCGGCAGGGGGAGCTCTCCAGGTCAAGGCTATCAAACTGGCCCTCAAGGAGATCAATGCCGCCGGCGGGGTGAACGGGAAGAAGATCGACCTCCGGATCATCGACAGCCAGTCCACGAACCCCGGCGCACTGGCGGCGCTGCAGAAGGCCGTGGAACAGGAGAAGGTGCTGGCCCTGATTGGCTGCCTCTATAGCACTCAGGTCTTTGCCACGTCGGATGCCATCAAAAACTATGGCATACCCACTATTATCGGCGCCACCAATGTCAACATCACCAAGCAGGGAAACCCCTGGCTGTTCCGCGTGCGGCCCGATGACTCCATCGCCGCCGGCGCCATGGTGAAATACATCAAGGAAGACACCAAGTTCACCAAGATCGGACTCCTGCACGATGCGGACGCCTTCGGCACCGGCGGCGCCGACCTGGTGGAAAAAGGCGCCAAGGAGGCAGGGCTGACGGTGGTGAGGCGGGAGAAGTGCGCGACCGCGGCGAAGGACTTTACCGCTGAGCTCCTGGCCATGAAGAACGCAGGCGCGCAGATCCTGATCTTCTACGGCCACGAGGAAGCCACGGCGTTGCTCCAGCGCCAAATGCGCCAGCTTGGCTCTCCCTTCAAGTTTCTCGGTTCGCCCAGCGCCGCATCGAAAGACAGCCTGAACCTTGCCAAGGAGGCTGCCGAGGGGATTTGGGCCGTGGTCGACTTCGTGCCGGGACAGAGCAGAGGCGAACAAGCGCTACGCCGAGGCCTACAAGAAGGAGTACAACGAGGATTACGACAGCCTCAGCGTTTGGACTTATGACGGTCTGAAGATCCTGGTCAACGCCATCAAGAAGGCCGGGGAAGATCGCGACAAAATCCGCGAAGCCATCCTGGCCACCCAGGGATATAAGGGCGTCCAGGGCACTTTTTCCTTTACCCCGAATGGCGACGGCCTGAGCGAGGTAAGCATTGTTCAGATCGAGAAGGGCAAGCCGAAACTCCTGAAGATCGTCAACGTGGGTAAGAAATAGGCACCTCCCAACGCCCGGATCGACACAAGAGGCATCCGGTCCCACGGCATGGCACCATGCCGGGACTGGACGCCTCTAAGGAGGGATTTTGAATGGATTGGTCTACAAATCTTCAAATGGTAGCCGCAGGTCTGGCCATGGGTTCAATATATGCCTTGGTTGCCCTGGGATTTGTCCTGATTTTCAATGCGGTCAATGTCGTCAACTTTGCGCAGGGGGAGTTTGCGATGGTCCCGGCCTTTGTAGCCGTGTGGCTGTTGAACAGCCTGAATATCCCCTTCGCCCTGACCTGCGTGATCACTGTCGTCTTCATGGGTGTTTTCGGCATCGTCTTCCAGCGTATCGCCTACTATCCGTTGCGGAACCGTAGCTTCCTGCCGGTCGTGATCAGCACCATCGGCGTGGGCATCTTTCTGAAGAACGCGGCTCAGATGATCTTCGGTGCGGAGCCGTTGTCGATGCCGCGGCCGACCTCCGCGACCGCGCTGAACATGCTTGGAGTGCTCGTGGACCCCCAGTACATTGTGATCATCATCTGCACCCTGGCTCTGCTCGGTTTCCAGTACTTCTTTTTCGAAAAGACCTGCTGGGCAAAAAGATGTTGGCCACGGCGCAGGACAAGGAGATGGCGCGGCTCCTGGGCATCCGGGTGGCGACGATGATCGCCATTACCTTTGCCTACAGTTCGATTCTGGGGGCGGCGGCCGGAATCCTGGTCGGGCCCATTTTTTTCGTGACCAAGGATATGGGAGCGATGATCGGGCTCAAGGCGTTCTGCTCGGCCATTGTGGGGGGATTCGGGAGCGTCCCCGGGGCGATCCTTGGGGGCATTTTTCTGGGCGTGATCGAGGTATTCGCCGCATACTACATCTCCAGCGCCTATCGCGATGCCTTCGCCTTCATCATTCTGATTCTTGTTCTCCTTCTGCGTCCGCAGGGGTTCTTCGGCGAGAAGATCGCCGAGAAGGCATAGGGGGGTGCGCCGATGAACACACGCATAAAAAACCTGCTCGTTCCTGCCGTTCTGGTCGTCGCTGTTCTGCTCCTTCCCCGGTTGGTGACGAGCAACTACTGGCTGAACCTGATCAACCTGTCCATCAGTTTTTCGATTGCCTGCCTGGGGCTGAACATCGTCCTGGGATACGCCGGGCAACTGTCGCTGGCCCAGGCGGCATTTTGGGGAGTGGGGGCCTACACCTCGGCCATCCTCACCACCCAGTTCGGCCTGCCCGTATGGGCGGGGATGTTCGCCGCCTTCTTCGTGGCGGCCTTCTTCGGGATCCTGCTGGGCATTCCCACGCTTAAACTGTCCGGCCACTACCTGGCCATGGCGACGATCGGGTTCGGGATCATCCTCCAGCTCATCCTGGTCAACGAGATCTGGCTCACCAACGGCTCCGACGGCATCACCAAGATCCCCTCGCCGTGGATCGGCTCCTTTGAGCTGAAGGCCCCGGGCGACTTCTTCTACGTGGCGGCCGTGTCCCTGATTCTCTTCACCTGGGGCGCCATCCACCTCAAAGACTCCCGCGTGGGCCGCGCCTTCATGGCCATCCGGGAGAACGAGATGGCGGCCGGAACCGCGGGGGTGGATACGACCTACTACAAGATCATGGCCTTCTCGCTTTCGGCGGGTTACGCCGGCTTCGGGGGTTGGCTGTTCGCCCACAGCTGCTCGCACTACATCAGTCCGGACACCTTTTCCTTCGATCAGTCGGTGATCATGCTGGTGATGGCCGTGCTGGGCGGAAACGGCTCGGCCATCGGCTCCATCGTGGGCGCCACGCTGCTGACGCTGTTGCCGGAGATGCTGCGGTTTTTGAAGGACTCCTACATGATGTTCTACGCCGCCGGCATCGTGGTCATCATGATCTTCATGCCCAGCGGCATCGCCGGCCTGGTGAAGAGCATGCCCGTCAGCCTGCGGTTGCGGGCCTGGTGGAATTCCGATTCGACGGCGGCCCGGCAGGTTGCGGCAAACACACCCCCGTTGAAAAATGCCGAGGCAGGCCCCCGTTCCTTCAAAATCGAAGACTGTTCGGGATCGGGCGAGGTACTGCTCACCGTCAAGGCGCTGGCCAAGCACTTCGGCGGGCTCAAGGCGGTGGACGGTGTGGACATGGAGGTCCGACGGGGCGAGATTCAGGCGCTCATCGGGCCGAACGGTTCCGGCAAGACGACGATCCTCAATATGCTCAGCGGCCTCTATGTTCCCTCAGCCGGAGAGATCATCCTGGAGGGGAAGGCCATTGGCGGACAAAAGCCGCATATCATCACCTCCCTCGGCATAGCCCGGACGTTCCAGAACATCCGTCTTTTCGGAGAGCTCACGGTGCTGGAAAATCTGCTGATCGGCCAGCATTGCCAATCCAGGGCCGGCCTCGCGGCCAGTATTTTGCAACCGCCCTCGCAGAAGGCCGAAGAGGCCGGGATGCGGGCGAAGGCATTGGAGTTGCTGAAATTCGTCGGCCTCAGGGGCAAGGAGTTCACCAAGTCCAGCAGCCTGCCCTATGGCCAGCAGCGGTTGCTCGAACTGGCGCGGGCCCTGGCCTCGGATCCCAAACTTCTCCTTCTGGACGAGCCGGCAGCCGGTTTGAATGCCGCCGAGACCGAGGCGCTGGTGGAACTCCTGTTTCAGATCTGCAAACGGGGCGTCACCATTTTGCTGGTCGAACACGACATGAGCCTGGTTATGAATGTTTCCGACCATATCACGGTTCTGAACTTCGGCAGGAAGATTGCGGAAGGGCTCCGCCGAGGAGGTCGAGAAGAACCAGGAGGTGATCGACGCCTATCTGGGAACGGAGGTGGGGAATGCTTAAGATTCGAGGGAATCGAAACCTGGTACGGGGCCATTCAGGCCTTGAAGGGTATCTCGCTGGACGTAAAACAGGGAGAGATCGTGGCCCTGCTCGGCGCAAACGGCGCCGGCAAGAGCACGACCATCATGACGATCACGGGCATCTTGAAACCGTCAAAGGGCAAAATCGAGTTCCTGGATCAGGATATCACGGGGATGGAGGCAGAGGAGATCGCGAAGATCGGGATCGCCTGCGTTCCGGAGGGGCGGCACATCTTCCCGGGCCTCTCCGTCCTGGACAACCTGATGCTCGGCTCGACGCCGCGGGGGCGTACATCCCAAGGGGAAATCCGCAAAGACCTCGACCGTGTCTTCGGGATTTTTCCCCAGTTGGGGGAGTTCAAAGGTCGCCCGGGCTGGCAGTTGTCCGGCGGCCAGCAGCAGATGCTGGCCATCGGGCGGGGACTGATGTCCAGATCGAAGATTCTGCTGCTGGATGAGCCGTCGCTGGGCCTGGCGCCGGTTCTGGTGCAGGAGGTGTTCAGGGTCATCCAGGAGATCAACAAGGCGGGTACGACCATTCTGCTGGTGGAGCAGAACGCCCGGATGGCGCTCCTGATCGCCAACCGTGGCTTCGTGCTGGAAACGGGCAGGATGATGCTGACCGATACGGCGGCCAATCTGCTGGCGAACGAAGAGATGAAGGAACACTACCTGGGTGCCCATGCCCACATCAAGGAGGCGCGTCAGCGCCGACGCGATGAGAAAGCAGGCGCTTAATCATCAAGAGCGCCTCAGGACTTTGAAATCGGGCCGAATTCGAGGTCGAATAGACAAGCGGGGAGATGATTCGTATCGTATGAGAGACCTGAGGACTGCGGGGTCAAGACAGGGACTGTCAGCTGAAAGCTCGACGGGAGATATTCGCATGGACGGGATCTGAGGACCGACATGAAAGGAGTTTTCAGACGAGGTGTCGCGATATGGATATTTAGCAATGGTAGAAGAGGAGTTTAGGCGCCATGTGACGGCTTGTCAGAAAGAAGGCATTTGCCGTGAGCGATGAAGTAAAAAGAAGGGCTTACCGAGGACTCTTTGTTATCAACTTCATGATTTCCCTTGGATTCGGAATAGTTGACCCTTTCTTCCCGGTTTACGCTGTCAGCGCCGGTGCAACCGGGTTTCATATTGCTCTGATTTTTTCAGCATACGCAGTTGCCAAGATGCTCATGTCGCCGCTCATCGGATGGTGGTCAGACCATCGGGGACGCCGCGACCTCATCATCGCCGGCCTTTGCACCTACCTGACGGTCTCTCTTTGCTATCTCCTCATGCCAGGACCACTGGCCCTAATTGCCCTTAGGATTATACAGGGTATTGGTGCTGCTCTGGTCCGGCCGATCTCTCTCGCATTCATAGGTGATATAGCGCCGGCAAGAAGAGAGGCCCAGACCATGGGGACCTTCGATATTTCCTTTTACAGTGCACAGGCAGTAGGTCCTATGATAGGGGGTTTGGTAAAAGATGTTGCCGGTTTCCCAGGTGTTTTCTTGAGTCTCGCTGTCCTCTGTTTACTTTCGCTACTTTCGGCCTTGTTTTTTGTGATGATTTCTCCCACCAATACGCCAGACAATGTAGACCGGACGCGACCTCATCTGAGTGGTCTTAGAATAGGTAGGACACTTATTGGCCTGTCGGGTTTCATCCTCACGCGGTCTTTCTCCATTGTGCTTTTTGCGGTTTTTATTCCGATTTTCATGTATGACAGCCTGAAACTGACGGGTCTTGAGATGGGCATAATCATGGGTGCTGGCACTGTTGTCACCGCGCTCCTTCTGAGACCCATGGGCAGCATGTCTGATAAGCTGAACCGTCGTTGGTTGGTTATCTTCGGCGGTTCCATGACGGCCCTCCTTACCTTTTGCCTTCCCTTGGCTCAGAGTTTCGGTCACCTTCTGGCCTTGAGCGTCGCCATAGGCATATTTAGCGTGGTTTCATTGCCTGCCAGTTCAGCCCTTCTTGTCCAGGAAGGGAATCTTTATGGTATGGGGCTTGCCATGGGCATCTTTAACGGTGCCATGAACTTTGGCACGGTTCTAGCCCCTTTGGCAGGTGGATTTGCTTTGGGATTTTTCGGAATCAAGACAATCTTCTATGGAGCCGCCTTCCTGGGACTCATAGGAATCGTTTTCTTCTGCTTCTGCACGTGGCCGGTCGCAAACCCGAGACAAGAAGAGAAGGAAGTGTCTGCCTGCATTTAAGAGTTGTGTCTCGGCCCTTATCTCAAGATCAAGGAAAAGAAATTGGGGTGTATGAAAATGATTAGAAAAAGAAGGATGTTTGCGAAGATGTTCGGGTTGCTGTTATCGCTGCTTCTCCTCAGCGTGTTTACAGCGCAGGTGCTTTTTGCTGTTGGTTTATTCAATTCCGATAAACACATTAAAACAGGGCTTAACTGCGACGACTGCCATGGGACGGAGAAAGTGGCTGCGGGAGCAGCGGTCGGCAGGGCCAAGTGTCTGAGTTGTCACGGATCGTATGAAAAACTGGCCAAGCGGACGGAAAAAATGACGCTCAACCCGCATGTAGATTATCATTTGGGAGAGCTCGACTGCAATGTGTGTCACCATGGACACAGGGCTGACGAAAACTATTGCGACAGTTGTCACCAATAATAAGGTTCATCCGGCTGGATTTGCTCCAGAACGCCGGTTTGCAGAAGAGTGCCGGTTTTGGTCGTGGCCCGGCCTCGTTTTTTATATTGAGTACGGACGGGTTTCAACAACCGCCCTATGGTAGGGGCAGAGATTTTTTCCGGGTTTGTTAGAACCTGAGGGGATAGTGCTCCGCAGGTGGGACCATAACTGGGCAGCCACAGAGGTAACGAGGCTTTTAACCTGCTTTTCTCCTTGCCCCGGTCTTTTCATTACCTTATACTTTTCCAAACCCTGAGAACGGAGAGGAGGACCACCCCATGGATTTGAAAGAGATACATCAACGCGCTCGGGAAAAATTCAAAGGTGTTTGCCGCGTCTGCCCCCGGTGTGACGGCCGGGCCTGTGCCGGAGAGATGCCGGGGATCGGAGGGGTCGGCACCGGCGCTTCCTTTATGGCTAACTTCGACAGCTTATCCCGGATCAAGCTGAACCTCCGCACCATCCACGATGCCGCCAGTCCGGATTTGTCCTATGATTTCTTCGGACGCCCGTTGAAGATGCCCATCCTGGTGGCGCCGGTGGCCGGCATGGCCATAAACATGGGAGGCGCCATGGGGGAGGAAGAATACCTGAAGGGGATGGTCGAAGGCGGAAAAGATGCCGGCTCCATTACCTTTACCTGCGACGGTCCGGTCCCCATTTTTTTTGACCTGGGCGTGGAGGCTTTGAGGAAGAACCAGGGGTGGGGGGCGGTCACCATCAAGCCCCGGGAAGAAAAAGCCTTCTTGGAGCGGGCCCAGAGGGCGGAAGAAGTCGGGGTGCCGGTCATCGCGACCGACATCGATGCCGCAGGAATCATTCATATGAAACGGGCCGGGCAACCCGCAGGCCCCTGGACGGTGAATGCCTGGAAGAAGGTGATCTCCCAGATCTCCTTGCCTGTCCTTCTGAAAGGAGTCATGACGGTTAGAGAAGCGCTGCTGGCGGTAGAGACAGGCGCTTCCGGCATTGTCGTCTCGAACCACGGGGGACGGGTCCTGGACCATACACCCGGGACAGCCGAAGTTCTGCCGGAAATAGCCGCTGCGGTTAAAGGAAAGCTCAAGGTCCTGGTAGACGGTGGGATTCGCGGCGGCGTGGACACCCTGAAAATGCTGGCCCTGGGAGCTGATGCAGTCCTGGTGGGGAGGCCTATGGCCATCGCTTCTGTAGGAGGAGGGTCGGAAGGGGTCACCCTTCTTCTCAACCAGTATGCCGACGATTTGCGGACCGCCATGATCTACACCGGGTGCAAGTCATTATCGGATATCTCCCCGGATATCTTATACAGATCTAAATAAAGTGTAAGATGGTGACGTTCTTCGTACCACGGCTGCAGGTTCTGTTCTGCCTTCCTCAATTTGACGTTTGCCGAGGGCCGGGTTTTTCAAAAGAGCCATCGTTTCCTGGGTCTGCTGTAGCTTTCGAGGTCTTGGACGACGACCTTGGCCTCGCCCTTCTGGGTGATGACGAGTGGCTCCGTTGCTCTCCCATATTTCGCACAATTTCGGCGGCGTGGGCCGTTTTCAGGTAGCTGATCGGTTTGACCTGAGTAGACCATTTCATGGGTCACTCACTTGATTCAGATATGACCGATTATAATCCGTCAACAGGTCGCCTGTCTTTTTTGCAGGGCACGCCAACCTGGGGTTAGAGACCTCCCTTCTTTATTTGGTAGAATTTTGCCGAACCTTTAGAATTTCGAGAAACACGGCCCGATAATTACTTTTCTTCAGCCCCCGGCTGGAATTTCAGCCTCCTGCTATGGAGGCGGGAATCACGGACCATGCTTGGTCAATCCGTGACCTTATTTCCAATTAGGACAATACCTAATGCTTTGACCTGGATTAATCTTTTTAATTGACCAACTTGCCTAAGGCGGATAGGATGTCCCCAGGTTTTCAGGAGGAGAAAAAATGGACCGTCGGGTCAAGGAAGCCCTGTTTCTAAAAGTCGCCCAGGAGCCCTTTGGCGAAAAATTCGGGTTAAAACTGGTCGATCTGGATGAAGGTTATTCCAAGGTGACCATGACCTTTACCCCGGATATGGAAAACATCTTCGGCATGGCCCATGGCGGGGCTATTTTCGCCTTGATCGACGAGGCCTTTCAAACGGCCTGCAACGCCTATGGCACCATGGCCGTGGCCTTGAATATGACGATCACCTACGTTTCTTCTCCGGCACCCGGCAGCCAACTTACGGCCGAAGCCAAAGAATACAGCCGGACTGCCAAGACGGCCAATTATGATATTAAGGTCCTCGATGAACAGGGAAGGCTGATCGCTTCCTGTCAGGCCCTGGCCTTTCGCAAAGGGAAACCCCTGCCCTTCCTGGAACCTTAATCCGAAATCTGATTGGCCTTTTTCCGGTGAGACGATATAATCTTTAATCAACTTTCGGTGCCCTAAGATGGACTCCATACGCCTGGCTGTTATCGATGACGAGCCCACGGTCTGCCAAAGACTGAAGCAGATATTCCGGAAAGGTCCTTTTGAGGTAGAGACCTTTGGGGAGGGGACGTCGGCCCTGGCCAAGATGGACCAGAAACCCTTTCACATCGTCCTCTCGGATATCCGTCTGCCGGACATGGACGGCCTGGAGATCCTCAATCGGATCAAGAAAAATTATCCCACCACCGAGGTCATTCTCATCACCGGCTATGCCACCCTGGATCAGGCCGTGGAAGCGGTTAAAAAAGGGGCTTTTTATTATTTGGCCAAGCCCTTCACCCCCGACCAGGTCAGGGCCGTCGTCAAGCGGGCAGCCGAGCATTCAAAATTATCTTCCGAAAATAAACGGCTTCGGGAAGAAGTCTTTCAAAAGGTTCAATACGACGGGATTGTGGGGATCAGTTCCAAGATCAAAGATCTTTTGCAGGCCATCGGCAAGGTCTCACAAATCGATTGTAATGTCCTGATCCAGGGGGAAAGCGGGACCGGCAAAGAGCTGGTGGCCCAGGCCGTCCATTTCAACAGTTCGCGACTTTCTGCCCCTTTTGTTGTTTTTAATTGCGGCGGATTTACCGAAGAGTTGATCGCCAATGAGCTTTTCGGGCATGAAAAAGGGGCCTTTACCGGGGCCGACTCCACCAAAATAGGGCTCATGGAGGCGGCCCAGGGCGGGACTCTTTTTATGGATGAAATCGGAGAGATGCCCCCGACCATGCAGGTCAAGCTCCTCCGAGTGATTCAGGAAAAAAAATTGCGCCGCCTGGGGGGCACCAGGCCCATTGACCTGGATATCCGCCTCATCAGCGCCACCAACCGGGAACTGGAAAAAGAGGTGGAACAGGGCCGCTTCCGCCAGGATCTTTTCTATCGTTTAAAGGTGGTCACCCTGAAAGTCCCTCCCTTGAGGGAACGCAAGGAGGACATTCCCCTGCTGCTGAACCATTTTTTGATGAAATTCAATCAGGCCTACAAAAAGAAGGTCCAGGGTTTTTCCAGGGAGGTCTTGGAAACTCTGATGAAATATTCCTTCCCCGGCAATGTGCGGGAATTGGAGAATATCGTGGCCAGTGCCGTGGCCTTATCTGAGAGCGCCTTGATCACCCCCGCCGACCTCCCCGAGGATTTGCGGCAATTCGAGGTGGAAACCTATGGGTCCTCAAGATGGCTTTCCTGGGAGGAGAACGAAAAGGAATATATCCAGAAGATCCTGGAGGCCACGGAGCACAACAAAATAGAAGCCGCCCGTATTTTAAAGATGTCCCGTACTACCTTATGGAGGAAGATTTTAAGATATGGGTTGGATAAGGTCTGACCCCTGACGGTTAGAATTTTTTGTTGAACTCACAGATAACTCCCTGCTCCAAAAACCTCTCAACTGCTTCTTTCCCAACTCTTCTGTTTCATTTTGAAACCTTCCATCTTGTCCCTCTTTTTGGAGATAACAGTCTATTTTTCTTTGACTATTTTCACAAATCGACTCTTACTCTCTTTCCCGATCATGTTCCATTTTGAATCCATTTTCTTTCATCCCATCCGATATCCGAAGGCTAAAAATATAATAACCCCATAATTTTACTTATAAAAAATTATAGGCACGGTATTTGTAAGTACTATCGGGCGAGGTCCGACTATGCATAAAATTTTAGTCCCCATGGAGAACTATTCCACACTTTCCCTGTCGGCGGCTTACTTTGCCATCGAATTTGCCAAGAGGAATCCGAGAAAGATCTTATTTTTGATCTTTTCGCCGACTCCGGAAGGGGGAAATAGTCCTTCGGCCAAAAAGGATGATCCCGGAAAAAAGCAGTTCGAAGCCCTGGTCCAACAGGCCAGAACCGAAAAGATTAACCTGGATCTCTTTTCTTCCAACGAAGCCTATATGGAAACGGTTTGTCATTTTGCCCGGGACCATAATATTTCCGAGATCATCATCGCCGTTCCCCCGGTTCAGGAACCGCTCTATAACAAATTGATCCAACGTGTCGAGTCGTTAAGGGGCTGTATGGAAAGTCAAATCGTCATCGTCAGGCCGAAGGAGGATAGGAGTATGGGTACCGACTGGAAGATGAAAGAAGGGGGGAAACCCCCTGCCGTTAAATCCAAGACCTCTACAGATAAGGAAGGAATGTAACCATGGCCATTATCATCATTTCAAGCACCTCAGCGGCCCTTAGAAAGGAAGTGTCCGAGAGCCTGGCTCGGAAACTGGGCTATCCCTGCCTGAGTCGTGAAGAGTTGACCGATCAGGCCACGGCGGCGGGCATCCCCGTGGGTAAGCTGGAGATGTCGATCGTCAAGGGTCCGGCCCAAACCGAACGTCTGGCCCGTCTGAAAGAACGCTATCTGGCCTTTATCACCGCCGGAATTTGCGAGCAGGCCGGGGAGGGGAATCTGGTCTATCACGGCCGGGGAGGGCATTTTTTGATGCCCAATGTGGCCCATATCTTCCGCGTCCGTTTGGTCCCCAACAAGGAATACCGGATTCAAACCAAGATGCGGCAGTTGCGGCTGGATCGGCCCAAGACCGAAAAATTCATCGAACAGGTGGACCAGGACATTGAAACCTGGGTCCATCTGATTCACGGGCAGGATATCAATGATCCCAGACAATATGACCTGATCCTCAACCTGGAACATATGAGCCTGCCCAATACCAGTGCCGCCCTTTGTTCCTTGGCCGAGCTCCCCGATTTTCGCCCGACCCCGTCCTCCGTAAAAAGCATGGACAACTATTGCTTGGCCTCCCGGGCCAAGCTGAAGCTGGCCTTGGACGATCGTACCGCCGATGCCGATTTGACCGTTTCGGCCAATGCAGGGGTGATTACCGTCACCTATATGCCCAGGCAGGCCCAGGTGGCCAACCATATCCCCGCAGGTTTTAGCCGAGGTTAAAGGGGTCAAGGAAGTACTGGCCACCATGGCCGAAACCAATATCCTCTGGATTCAAGAGGCCTATAATCCTCAGGCGGACACCTTTTTGCAGATTAATCAGATCGCCCAGCGCTGGGGGGCGGCCATTGAATTGTTGCGCTTCCTCCCATCGGAGGAGATGGTCCTGGAAGCCGCCGAAGACGAGACCGGCCTTTCCTCCGGGACGGCAACGAAAAGCAGGGAATATACCGGGGGCATTGAAGAGGATGTCCCCGAACCGCCCAAGGTGGAAGACGGGGGATTGAATACCGCTTTAGAAGAACTGATTCGCCAGGGCCGGTCCGGGGGAAGTCGATTCGTTCAAGGCAATTTTCAGGCCTTGTCTTCAGCCATCAGCCGTAATGTCAATTACAGCCTGGTGGTTATCGGAGACCTCTTTCTGGCCAAACCCAAGGCCGCCCGGACCCGTATGCTTCGGGACTTGAAGGTCTATCTGGGGGGGCGGATCCGGGTCCCGGTGATTTCCTCCGATGAACTGCAGGAAAAATATTTCCTGGGAGGTAAAGAGGTTATTAAATCCCTGGTTTTCATGGTCTTGCTGGCCGGAATGTTTTGGGGGGTCTTCAGCCATCAGGAAACGGTCATGAAAATCATCCAGGATTATAAGGGCTGGAAGATGTTGTCCATGGTGGGCATCGGCCTTTTTGCACCCCTCTTTGCCTATTTTTACGGGACCGTAGCCCATATTTTTTTAAAAATAATCAAGTTCGATTAAAGGTAAATTGAGGAAAGGTACCTGAGTAGACGTTAATATTCTTATCAAACCAGGATTCAGGGAGTCCAGGGGCCAAGGATTCAAGTGGAAGGCATTGAGATTAAAACCCTCGAATCCTTGAATCCCAGAACCCTATTTTCAAACAAAAAGGAGCAGCCTAATGACTGGAGAACTTTCCAATCTGTTTATTACCTTAGATCTGTCCACGGTGATACAGGTGATTGTCCTGGGGTTCATCGGCGGAGTGTTGAGCGGGTTTATCGGGAGCGGCGGGGCCTTTTTTATGACCCCGGGCATGATGAATCTGGGTGTCAACGGGGTGGTGGCCGTGGCCAGCAACATCACCCATAAATTCGGCAAGGCCATGATGGGTTCCAAAAAACATGGGGAAATGGGCAATGTCGATAAACGGCTGGGACTTGCTCTGCTCATAACCGCCGTGATCGGCATCCGCCTGGCGGTCTGGATCAACAGCCTCTTGTTTCACGGGGGGGGTGACGGCCACGGGGCAGCCAAAGGGGCCGGGGCCAATCTGTATATCAGCGCTGTTTTTGTCGGCATTCTGACCGTAGTGGCCATTTCCATGTTACGGGACCTGATGAAAAATACCGAGGAAGGGGCCGGTCCTTCCAGAAAGATCGTTGAGTCCCTGGCCCGCCTGCACATACCACCATTCATTACCTTTAAGACCGCCGACGTCAAGGTCTCCTTGTGGGTCCTGCTCCCGGTGGGCCTGGCTACCGGTTATCTGGCCGGGACCATCGGGGTGGGGGGCTTTGTCGGCGTACCGGCCATGATCTATGTTTTCGGCGTACCCACGGCCGTGGCCGCCGGGACGGAACTCTACCTGGCCATGTTTATGGGGGCCTTTGGGGCCTTGAGTTATGCCTGGGAGGGGTTTGTCGACATCCGCTTGACCCTATTATTGATGACCGGCTCCTTGGTCGGTGTTTATATAGGGGCTTACGGGGTCAAGGTGGTCGGAGAAAAATACATCCGCATGGTCACCTGTCTGATCATCATCCTGTGCGTCCTGAGCCGGGCCATCTCCATCCCCATGTATCTGCGGCAACTGGGCTATCTCAAGATCGACCCGGGACTCGACCCCTGGTTTAATAATGGGAGTAAATATCTCCTTTTTGCCAGCGGTATCTGCGGGGTCGTCGCTATCCTCTATAACGTCATCCGGGCCTATGTGGCCCGCAGAAAAATTCATATGACCCTGGCTTACAGTCAACCGTCTTCTTAAAAATAGAAGCGGGGGTCAAGGATTCCAGGAGTCAAGGATTCAAGCGAAAGGCCTTGAGATTAAAACCCTGGGACCCTATTTTCGTATTAAGCTTTCATGCCCGCCTGGAGCGGGCACCGACGAAGCATAAAAACGAATTACAGGGTTCAAGGGGTCAAAAATTCAAGGATTCAGGCCAAAGGCTTGGAAGTTAAAACCACGCGGTTCCCCCAGAGGGGAACCTTTACTATAGCTCGACGAAGTCGAGGGCTGAACCCTCGAATCCTGGAATCCTCGAACCCTATTTTTATAAAGAAAGGTACCCCTCGTGTCCTGGCTCCCCAAATGGTTAGGTCTGGGACCAAAAGAAGATACTCACCTGTACCTCAAGCTTCGGCTGACCCGGTGGCGGCATCTTCTCATGGCTGAAAGGATCTGTCTGGACCTGCTGGCCGATCTGCGGGAAAAAGAGAAGGGGGAGTATATCTTCGATCGGCAATACCTATGGGCCACCATGGGCCAGATTTTTCAGAAGGCTTATCAGGTGGCTTACGATCGAGGCCTCCTGGAAAAGGATGAGGAGGCGGGGATGTATATCTGGTTGGACCGATTGAAAGAATGCGCCACCGATTATCTTCAAAATTGGACTCCTGACCGGGACAAGGTCCTCCTGGAGCCCGGCCCAGGAAACGAGATCGGGGGATCGACTGATGGGGAATTGAGGGCCTTGCTGGATGAACCGGAATACCGGATGATCAAAGGCCTTTTGACTATTTTGGACCCCCCTGAGGCTTCAAAGGGATCGGGGCCGTTAAAGGAAAAATTTGAGACGGGGATGACCCTCCGCCAGGGGTTAACCTTGGCCCATGACCGGGTGCTGGCCCGACTCATCTCCCCCCAAGCCTGGCCCCAATGGATCAAAGAGGGGGCGGCCTTCCAGATCAGGGACGAGGGGTCTCTCCCGATAGTTGCGGTTGACCTGAGAAAAAAAAGTCTTAAGACCGGTGCCACATCGAGGACAGAAAGACCCGACGAACCTGGACAGAAGTCCTCTAACTTCCCAAACCCCTTTGGGGAAGGCCTGGGGTCCTCCCTTTTGCTCCCGGAGACTCCTCCCGGGGAAAAGACCTCTCCCCTGTTTCTGGTCTTTGATGAAAGCACTTTTTTCCTGATGAGCTCCTCCCCGTGGGGAAGGGTGGTCGTAGACGCGGTTCTCACCAGTATTCGAAAATTGAATCATTTCTTTTTCCATTGGGAGGGTAAGCCGGGCCGTCGGCCGGAAATGAAGGCCTGGACCGACGTGTTTGACTGGGACCGGCAGGAGGACCAAACCTTTTTTGAGGTCTATGATCATCAAAAATCGGCTGAAGAAATAAGGGGTCTTCTCAAGAAGGTGGGCATTGTCAGGGGGTATCATTAAACCGTTTATTAGACAGGATTTACCGGATTATCCGGATTTTGCGCCTTTGCGGAATAAAGGCACAGATCCAAAGGAGGCAGGAGATGGAAAAGAAAATGCAGATTCTCATCTTAGACGATGAACCTATTGTCGGCAAACGGTTGGGACCGGCCTTGTCCAAGATGGGAGCGGAGGTCGAGGTTTTTGAAAACCCCGGCAAGGCCTTGGCGCGGATTCAGGAAAAAACCTTTGACATCGTCGTGACGGATATCCGCATGGATGATATTGACGGCATTGAAATCCTGGAAAAAGTCAAGGCCCGGTCAATGGACACCAAGGTGATCATGATCACCGGGTATGCCACGGTGGAAGTCGCCCGGGAAGCCCTGGGCAAAGGGGCCTTTGATTTTATTGCCAAGCCCTTTAAACCCGCCGATTTGAGAGATGTTATTCTCAGGGCGGCCGAATCCTTGGGATACAAAGGCCTTTCCCGGCCCGATCCAAAAATGGATTAAAAGGGCGATCCCCAAGATGACTGCATCAGAAAAAGGGGCCACGGAGGCCCGGCAGAAATATCAGGGACTCCAATCCCTTTTGGGCGGGAACAGCCGTCTCTTAGAAACGATGGCCGACCTGGAGGCGGACCTGCGATTTTTACCCCTCGGTTCGGCCTCTCTGGAGCATCAGATTCGGGACCTGTTGGAAGGCACCCTTCTGACCATTGAAGACCTGAATTATTTGGCCGATAATCGCTATCGGGCCTTGTATACGGCTTTTTTAAAGATTGAACAAACCATCGGGGAATCCCTGAAAGACTCCCGAAAAACGGTCTTGCCGAATTGGGTCAGGAAGATATCCGAGATCGGCCTGGGCCACAGCCAGGAAGTGGGGGGCAAGGCCGCCCATTTGGGGGAATTAAAAAAGATCCTCCCCGAGGTTATACCCGACGGCTTTGCCGTCACCGCGGCGGCCTATCAGGCCTTTATGTCCGAGCCGGTCTTAGCCGCCGAGATTCGCGCCCTGTTGGATACCTTGGAGGTGAGCAGCGACCGGGAACGCTTTAAATCCAAGGCCGACCGGATCCGGGATATTATCCTCAAGGCCCATGTTCCCCAGCCCATTGTCGAGGCCATTCGGGAATCGGCCGCAGCCTCTTGGCCCCCTTCCCAGAGATGGGCGGTTCGGTCCAGCGCCATTGGTGAAGACGGTCCGTTGACCTTTGCCGGACAATTCGAGAGTTTTTTAAATGTTCCCTTCTCTCAATTGGTGGAGGCCTATCAAAGGGTCCTGGCCAGCCGCTTTAACGAGCGGGCCATTACCTACCGCCTCTTGGGGGGTTTTACCGAAGTGGCCACCCCCATGGCCGTATTATTCATCCCCCTTATCGAAGCCCGGAGTGCCGGGGTCATCTATACCCAAGATCCCGGCCGACCGGCTGAGGATCAAATGCTGATCAGTTCAACCTGGGGGCTGGCCGGTGACCTGGTGGCCGGCCTGGCCCCGGCGGACCTCTTCCGGGTGGACCGAAAAGACCCCAGCCGGGTGCAGGAGACCCAAGGGGCCTTGAAAAAGACCCGTCTTATCTGGGGGGACTCGTCCCAGGTGGACCGGGTGGAAAACAGCCCGGCCGATCGGGAGGCCCTCTCCCTTTCCCTGGAAGAGATTCAAAGGCTTTCCGTCCTGTCCTTGACCGTAGAAAGGCATTTGGGCGGCCCTCAGGATATGGAATGGGCCATCGATCAAAAGGGTAAGATCTGGATCCTTCAAGCCAGGCCGTTAAGGATGATTACCCCTTCGGAAGACCGGGTTTCCAATAAGGACGAGCGGCCCATCCTTTCAGGCGGTCAGACTATTTTCCCCGGCCGGGCCGTAGCCCCGGTCCAGATCATCCTCGACCCGAAGGAATTCCCATTGGTTTCCCAGGGCGTCATCCTGGTGGTCCCCCAGGCCGTCCCGGAGATCGCCTCGGTCCTTCCCCTTTTGGCCGGCTTTATCGCCGAACAAGGGCAGCCCACCGGGCATGCCGCCACGTTGCTGCGTGAATTTGCCGTCCCTTCTTTGTTCGACCTGCCCGGGGCGACGAAAAAACTGACTTCGGGAACTATGGTCGGTCTGGATGCCAGTCATCGTCAGGTGTTTACAGGCCAACCCTGGCCGGACATCCGGGAAAGGACCATGGCCCGAATGGCCCATCCGAAGATCAACCGTTTTTCAAGCCCCTTGAGTGCCATGATCCTTAAACTGAATTTGACGGACCCTCAGTCGCGCCATTTCAGGCCGGAAAGCTGTGAATCGATTCATGACCTGATCCGTTTTGTTCATGAAAAGGGGGTAGCCGCCTTCTTTGAAGTGGGGGACCAGGAGACCCGGAAAAGGCAGACGCCCACCCGCCGCCTTTCCTCTCCCCTCGCCCTTGACCTGTATGTCCGGGAATTGGAAAATGCCCTGGCCCCCGAGGCCTTATCCAAAAAAGAAGTCCGGCCCGAGGAAATCAGATCCCTTCCCTTCCAGGCCCTCTGGCGGGGCATGTCCCATCCCCAGGTCAGTTGGGCCGGCCGGAAAGAAATCGACCTCAAAGGCTTTGCCTCAGTCATGGTCTCTTCTTTAGGCCAGGACATGGGGGCCATGCGGAAGTTAGGGGACCCCAATTATCTGTTGGTCGGGCCGGATTACCTGAACCTCAATATTCGCCTGGCCTACCATTATGCCATGGTGGACAGTCTGGTCGGTCCGGTCATCGAGAACAACTACGTCAACTTCCGGTTCCAGGGGGGCGGCGGGAGCCGGGAGCGCCGATACCTGAGGGCCCAGTTCCTGAAGGAGGTCCTCTTATCTTCCCGCTTTAGTGTCGACCTCCGCGGGGACCTGGTAACGGCCTGGCTGCGGGGCTATGCCCAGCAACCTTCGGAGGCGGGACTGGAGTTCCTGGGTAAGCTCATGGGCTGTGCCCGGCAATTGGATATGCTCATGGAAAATGAATCGGTGATGCGCCGTTACGTCGAACGGTTTCTGGCCGGCGATTATCAGGCCTTTGCCTGAAAGGGTGTTTGAAAATAAAGTTCGGAGTTCAGAGTTCGGAGAAGGTCATTTTCATTCTTCGCTGGTGCCCCTGGCGGGGCATGAGGGCTTAATATGAAAGAAAACCGGTTAGATTTCACCCCGATGGAGCCGGCTGCGGTCAGCGGAGTAGACAGGCTGGGGTTGGATCAGCCGGCCTTGGCCGAGGCCCAGAAGGGCCTGACGGAAAGACCGACCATGAATATCAGGACCAAGATCGTCCTGGGGTTTTTCCTGCTTTTCCTTTTTTCGGCCGGGGTCAGTATTACCTATCTGATGTTGAGTTTCAGCATCGATAAAAAAGTAAAATTCATGGAGACCCTGAATAATTATACCTTCGAAATCCAGCAGGCCCGCCGGTACGAAAAAAACTTTTTTCTTTACCGCACCAACCTGACCGATGCCCTGGAAAACGTGCAAATCGCCCGGGAGATCCTTAAGACAAAAGGCCGACAGCATCACGGCCGTTGTCGGTCAGGGGCACCTGAATTTGATGATCTCCCACCTGGATCGTTATGAGAAAATATTAAATAATTTAAGGGTCGAGCAAAGCCGGCCCACGGGCGGGCCCCATTCGATTTCTGAAACAGAAACCGAACTGAGGCACCTGGGGGCCGAGATGATTTTTTTGGCCAAGAATTTAGTCGATCAGGAACGGAAACAGGTGGAAGAAATAACCCGTCTGTCCCGGCAACTGCCCTTGGCCTTTTTGATTATCTTCCTGGGGGTGGTGGTCTATCTGACCAATTTTTTAGCCAAGCAGATCGTTCAACCTTTGAATCGTTTTGTCGATTATACCCTGCGGATCGCCAAAGGAGATTATACGCCCATCACCGCCGCCAAGCGTTACAAGGATGAATTTTCCCGGTTGGCCATGGCCATCAACTGGATGATGGATCAGCTCCAAAAGAACCAGGAACAATACATCCAGTCCCGGAAGATGGCCGCCATCGGCACCCTGACCTCCGGAATCGCCCATGAATTGAACAACCCCCTCAACAATATCTGTATTACCGCCGAATCCCTGATCGATGATCTGAACGATCTTCCCGATCCAGAAAAAAGAAAACGGCTTCAGGACATCTACACCCAGGCCGAACGGGCCAGTGGGACGGTCCGGAACCTGCTGGATTTTACCCGCATGGGACAGCCTACCTTTGTATCGGTTTCCACTCATGAATTGTTAAATTCCACCATCAAGCTGGCCCGGAATGAAATGGAACTCAATAATATCCGATTAAATTACTTTCCGGAAACCTCGGATATAAAAATTCAGGGAGATTTCAGCCAACTCCAACAGGTATTTCTTAATCTGATCATCAATGCCATCCAGGCCATGCCCCAGGGAGGGACCTTGGGCATTCAGGTAAAGGCCGATGACCCCGATTTTACTCGGATCGAGGTAACCGATACGGGAGTGGGCATTCCTCAGTCGGTCATCGGGCAGATCTTTGATCCCTTTTTCACCACCAAAGAAAAAGGGACCGGTCTTGGCCTTTCGACCAGTTACAGCATCATTAAAAAACATGGGGGGAAGATTGTGGTTAAAAGCCAGCTCAATCAAGGCACCACGTTTTCGGTTTATATTCCACATTCGAAGGAGAGATAGGTTATGAATTTCAGCATTTATTTGCCCATCGCCACCAACAGTATCAACATCTTTCTTTTGTTGGGACTGGGCGGTCTGGTGGGGTTTTTATCCGGCCTCTTCGGGGTAGGCGGCGGTTTTTTACTCACCCCTTTGTTGATCATGTTCGGCATCCCGCCGACCGTGGCAGCGGCATCGGATTCCAACCAAATCGTGGCCGCCTCGGCCTCCGGGACCTATGCCCATTACCGTTTAGGGAACGTGGATTTCAAGATGGGGGTCGTCCTTCTTCTCGGCGGTTTGTTCGGGGGGACCTTCGGGGTCCAATTGGTCAAAATACTGCGGGCTACGGGGAATGCCGATTTTGTCATCAAGATCACCTATGTGGCCATGTTGGGGATCATCGGCGGGTATATGTTTCTGGAGAGCCTGCAAAGCCTTAAAAAGCCCTCCCTGGCCGAGGAAACCACCGCTTCGACCCAAAAACCGCCTTCTTTGTATGCCCGGTTGATGATCGGCCTGCCCTTCAAGATGCACTTCGATAAATCCGGAATCCATATTTCTGTTATCGTACCCCTGTTACTCGGGGGTTTGGTCGGGGTTTTGGCGGCCATCATGGGCGTGGGCGGAGGCTTTATCATGGTCCCCATCATGGTCTATATGCTGAGGATGCCTATGCATGTCGTCGTGGGCACCAGCCTCTTTCAGATTTTTTTTACCTGCGTCAACGTGACCATTATGCAGGCCCACATCAATCATAGCGTGGACTTCATCCTGGCCCTTATCCTTCTGATCGGGTCTTCGGCCGGTGCCCAGATCGGGACGCGCATCAGCAAGCGGTTAAAAGGGGACCAAATAAAAATTTTGCTGGCCGTCATCATCCTGGTGGTCATGGTTCAAATGTTATTAGGGCTTGTCCTGAGCCCCAAGTTACTTTTATCCTATAAAGGAGGCCATTAATCATGGACCGGCTGTCGTTAAAAGGAGTGCTCCATTCTTTTTGGGTCGGGGTTTTCTTCTGGGCCTTTTTTATCCCCCTGGTTCATGGCCAGAGTTCTCCGATCGGTATCGATGTGATTCAACCCAAGACCATCCGGATCGGTAGTTTTTTTTCCGGGGAAAAGGTATTCGTCCGGGCCGTGGTGCCATTAGGTGCGCCTGTTGCCTTACGGATCATCGGCCCCCGGGAAGACCTGGTCCTGATGAAAAAGGGAAGGGTCGGCGGATTATGGATGAATGTGCAACAGGTGCTTTTCCGGAATATACCGAAAGTCTATCTCCTGTGGACTTCTGAAAAGATGTCGGCCCTGGAAACCAGAAACCCGGAGAAGTCCATGAAGCTGGATTATCTCTCCTTCCTTTCCGGAAGCTTACCGGACAAAGACCAAAAAGAAGGCCCTCTCCTCATCAATGAATTGATTAAATTAAAGGAGGCTGATAATCTATATCAACTCTTTGAAAAGGCGATAAGGATTAAACCCCTGGAAAAAGGGGGCTGGGACCAGGCCGATGCCGTGTTGGAGCTGCCGGCTAAAATTTATCCGGGGACCTACGCCCTGGAATTGATCGCCTTTCAAGAAGGGAAGGGGACGCTGCTCCATTCCAGTACGATCGAGGTACGCCTGGCGGGATTCCCGGCCCTGGTCTCGAGGGTGGCTCATCAAAAAGGATTATGGTATGGGATCCTGGCCGTGATTATCGCCACCATCAGCGGACTTTTGATCGGGGTCATTTTCTCCTCAAAAGGGGGCCATTAATCAAATCGAATAACCCGAAGAAAGTCCAAGTCTTCATGATTGATGGCTTCGTAAAAAGTCCACCTGCTGTGGTGTGCGGCAGCCCGCCCCGCCTTTCGTTGGGGCAGGCTTGTTGCAGCGTACATAGAAGTTTGTCTAACACCCCAGGATTTCTTCGCATCCTGAGATGCTCAGTCCCACCCTTTCAGGGTGGGTTCCCGGTTTGCGCGCCTTGCCTCTGGGGTTTTTACCTGTGCCGTCCACTGGGATGTCTTTTTACGAGTTCATCATGATTAACCCGTTAACCTATTTTTTCAGCCGCAAAAAACAGGAAGAGGAGTTATCCCTTCAGTTCCTCTTTCAGACCTTTCGCGAGTTGTTGGATTACAACAACCAGGCCCTGGACATCATGGCCGATATGGGTGAAAAATTAGGAGGCGATTATCTTTTTGACAAACAGTATATCGAGACCGTTATGGCCCAGTTGGAGGAAGTGGTCTATAAAATCGTCTATGATCTCAATTTAATCACACCCAAAAAATACTTGGCCCTTTTTGATGTTTTTGAAAAAGCAAAAATGGAAATCCAGGGGGAATTGGGATCTCGATTCACCCTCCCCAAAGGGGAATTAGTCTATCCTATAGGGGAGCTGACCAAAGAAATGTCCGATTACGTAGGGGAAAAAATGGCCACCCTGGGGGAGCTTCGGAACCGTCTGGGGTTAAAGGTCCCGGAAGGTTTTGTCATCTCCACCTACGCCTTTAAACGGTTTATCGAGACCAATCGGCTTGAAGAATGGGTGGCCCCCTTAAGTGAAGGCAAGTTCAACCAGGAGGTCACCGAAGAGAAGGCCAAAGAGTTGAGGGAAAAGATCCTCAAGGCCAAGATTCCCCCGGAAATCAAGAAAGCGATCCGGAAAATACTTCCTTCGTGGGAAAAGGTCTCTCCGGACGGTTGGGCGGTTCGCAGCAGTGCCGTGGGGGAAGACAGTCAAATCAGTTATGCCGGGCAATATACCACAGTTTTGAATGTCTCTCCCTCTGAAATAGATTCGGGTTACAAACAGGTCGTGGCCAGTTTGTTTTCTCCGCAGGTCATCATATATCGAAAAGAAAGGGGCATCAAACAACAGGAAATGGCTATGGCCGTCGGCTGCCTGCCGATGATCTCCCCCACGGTCAGCGGCGTTATTTACACCGCCGATCCCACGGGTCTGGAAGGAGAAGAAATGATCCTGGCGGCCTGTTGGGGGTTGGGCAAGCTGGTGGTCGACGGCGAAGGGGAGGTGGATCAATACAAGGTTTCCAAGAGCTTCCCCTACCCCGTCTTGTGGCAACATATCGGCAAAAAATCCAAGCAATATGCCCTTTCCGGAAAAGAGGGGATTGCCATGGTCCCGGTTCCTCCGGAAAATCAAGAAATACCCTGCCTGAACGAATCTCTGATGCGGGTGATCATCGAAGGGGCCATTCGAATCGAACAATATATGAAATCCTTCCAGGATATCGAGTGGTCCATCGATCAGGAGGGACAGGTCACCTATCTCCAGGCCCGGCCCCTTCAATTTTCGGGAAAATTGAAAATAGATAAAAACCGGTTGATCGCCGCCGCCCAAAAATATCCGGTCCTTTTAAAAGATAAGGGGATTATCGCCAGCAGAGGTATCGGGGCAGGGACCGTTTTCCAGGTTCAATCCGAGGAAGAAAGCCGGCTTTTCCCGCGCGGGGCCGTGCTGGTTTTAAAACATACCTCTCCCCGAATGTCCAAAATCGTCCCTCTGGCCAGTGCGGTGGTAACGGATATTGGGGCGGTCACGGGCCACATGGCCACGATTTGCCGGGAATTCCGGGTCCCCACCATCGTGGATACGGCTTCGGCCACCCAGCTTTTAAAACCCGGGATGGAAGTGACCGTCGATGCAGAAGAGAATGTGATTTACCAGGGGATTGCCAAGGAACTTTTGACCGCCCAACTGGTCGAAAAGATCCCCTATGAAGAGACCTATGAATTTAAACTGCTCAGAAGATTGCTCAAAAAGGTCTCCACCCTGCATATGACGGACCCCCAATCCAATGAATTCGACCCGGCCCACTGTAAAACCTTCCATGACATCGTTCGGTTCGCCCACGAAATGGCGGTGCGAAAAATTGCCCAGGGCATTCACCCCAGCCAGTTAAGCTTTATCCACTCCCTGAACAAGCTGAAACTACCCATCCCCCTGGATTTGACGGTCCTCGACATTGGGGGAGGGATCAAACAGGGAATTTCCTCCAACGAAATAACCTTGGAAGAGGTCGCCTGTCAGCCCCTTTTAATCTTATTGGAGGCCCTGATCGCTCCGGGTGTCTGGCAGTCCCAGCCGATTGACCTCGACCTGAAGGGATTCATGGCCAGCTTTACGCGCCTCCCGTCCACTCAAGTCCTTTCCGCCGACAGGCTTAATGTAAACCTGGCCATTGTTTCCAAGGAATACATCAACCTGAATCTGGGCCTGGGATATCATTACAACCTGATTGACGGCAACATGTCCGACGATCGAAACAGCAATTATATCTATTTTCGTTTCTACGGAGGGGTCACCGAATTCACCCGGCGAACCCGGAGGGTTAAGTTATTGTCCCAAATACTCGAAAAAAACGACTTTGCCGTGGAGAGCAAAGGGGAATTGATCACCGCCAGGATCAAGAAGGTCGAGCGGCCTTTGATGGAGGAAAATTTTCGGCTCATCGGGCGTTTAATAGGGTTTACCCGGCAATTGGATGTCTTATTGCGCAATGAAAGGGACATTGATTTTTTTACCGATAAATTTCTGAAGAACGAACAGGAGCAAAACACCTTATCGCCTTAAAGGAGGAGTTTCTGATGAAAAATGATATTTCCGTAATGGTCCTTGACGATGAGCCTATTGTGGGTGAACGGCTGCAGCCGGTTTTGGAAAAAGCAGGTTTCCATGTGGAGGTGTTCACCGACAGCCAAAAGGCCATAACCCGTCTGGGGGAAAAAAATTTTCAGGTGGTGGTTACCGATCTGAAAATGAGCGGACCCAGTGGTTTGGATGTCCTGCGATTTCTCAAGGACCATCAAAAGGATACCGAAGCGATAGTCATTACAGGGTATGCCACCATTGAAAGGGCTCGAGAAGCCGAATTTCTAAACGCCAAATTTGTTACCAAGCCATTTAAACTGGGGGAAATCGTCAAATTAGTGGAGAAGGTGGCCAAGAAATACAAATAACCCTAAACGGGTAAGCTCCTGGAACGGGGGACCTATGGAACCAGTATATAGCGTAATGATTTTGGATGATGAACCGATCGTTTGTGAACGATTGCGGTCCACCCTGGAAAAAGTAAATCTCGACATCGAGACCTTTACCAATCCCAACGAGGCGGTCCAACGATTTGGGACAAAAAAATTCCATGTTTTAATCACCGACCTCAAGATGAAAGAATTGGATGGAATCGAAATCTTAAAAATGGTTCAGAAAGTTTCCCCGGAGACCAAGGTCATTATTATCACCGGATTCGCCACCGTGGAAAAAGCCCGGGAAGCCCTGAAAATCGGGGCTTATGATTTTATCGCCAAGCCCTTTAAGCTTTCTCAGCTCCGGGATTTGGTGATAAAGGCCCTCGGCCTTTCAAGCTGAATATCTTGAGAGAAAGTTAAAGCGGGGGAAGAGAACGAACCAGGAAAAAGGAGAACAGATGGCTATCATAACTATATCCAGAGGTACCATGAGCGGCGGGGAATCGTTAGCGAAATGCCTTTCGGAAAGATTAGGCATCCCGGCGGTCAGCCAGGAGATCTTGCAGGAGGCATCCAAGCGGTTTGGAATATCCCAATCCCTCCTTCTTCAACAATTGGAAAAGACCAAGGGGTTGATCCCCGGTCCTTCCCCGGAACGAGGCCTGTATTTAGCCGCCATTCAATTGGCCTTGGCCGAAAGGGCGCAAAAAGGACCATTTGTTTACCACGGGCATGCCGGACATCTTTTATTGAAAGGGATCCCTCAAGTCTTAAAAATTCGCGTGATCGCCCCGCCTTATCGGCGGGCCCAAAAATTGGCTGAGACCCAAAAAATATCCTTTGAAGAGGCGAAAAAGACCATTGAAAAAATGGATGAAGGCCGCATCAAGTGGACCCGGTTTTTATATAATGTCGATTGGCGGGACCCTTCCTTATATGACCTGGTTGTCAATTTGGATGCCTTAACCCTGGAAGGTGCCTGCGAAATGATTGTTTATGTCCTAAACCGACCGGAGTTTCAGGAGTCTCCTGAGTCTCAAGCGATTATTGAAGATTTCCTCCTGGCCAGCCGGGTCAAGGCCGCTTTAGCCGGCCACGACCTCACCAAAGGACTGGAATTGGAGGTGACGGCCGAAAAAGGGATCGTCGCCATTACCGGGAGCTTTCAAACTGGGGGCATTTTTTCGAGTGGAAAACGTAGAATCAAAAATGACCTGATCGAAGTCGCCCAACAGGTTGAAGGCGTTAAAAAAGTGCGGATCGGCGTCGAGGATATTCCCGTGGCCCTGGAATAACCCAATATCAAAAGAGGAGGACCACATGGACAATCAAGTGGAAAACGAAAAAGAACGTCTGCCCTTCGGGAAACAAATTTTCAAATTATTAGAGGATGAAAAGGAAGTCCTGGACGGGCTGTTGAAGTTTGCCGACAAGGGCAGCCTGCTGGAGGAAGAGCGCACGAAATTGGCCCGTGATCGGACTTCGCTGACCTCAAATTTGGTGGAAAATTCCGCCAAGCGAACCGATTTGGCCGTGGAACGCACGGAGTTGAACAAACAACTGGTCAAGAACTCCGATGTGCGCACTCAGTTGGCCGACAAGCGCACGGAAATGGCCGTAGAGCGCACGGAACTGGATAAACAACTGGTTAAAAATTCCGATGTGCGCACCCAATTGGCCAATAAACGGACCGACTTATCCCTACAAAGAATGGAATTGGATAAGCAATTGGTAGGGCATGCCGAACAGCGGACTCAGTTAGCCGAAAGACGGAATAACCTGGCCGAAGAAACGACCGATTTAAACAGGCAACTGGTGCGGAATGCCGAACTACGGACGCAATCAGCCGAAAAGCGCACGGAAATGTCCGATATTCGTACCAAGCTGATGCAGGAACAGACCAGACTTTCGCTCAAAAGCACTGAGCTGGCGGAACATCGGACCGCCTTAGCCGATAGACGTACCGATTTGGCCGATCGGCGAACAGGCCTGGCTGATAAACGAACGGGCTTGGCTGAGCGACGTACCGATTTGGCTGATGCCCGAACTTCCCTTGCTGACCGGCGCACCCAATTAGCTGACCGGCGGACGGACCTGGCCGGTGAACGGACCGGGTTGGCTGTCAGGCGTACCGGCTTAGCTGATGAACGGACAACCCTGGCCGGCCGGCGAACCCAGTTGGCCGATAGGCGGACGGAATTGGCCGGCCTCCGAAACGAATATTCCCTGGAACGGACTGACTTGGCCAAGGGCAGGAACTCATTGGCCGGCATTCGAACCCACCTTTCCTCTCACCGAACCAATCTGGCCAAGCAACGAACACTGCTGGCTTTCATCCGCACCGGGTTGGCCTTAATTGCCTTAGGTATTGCCTTGATCCGTTATTTCGGGCTGGGGCTGTGGACCATTATGGACGGCCTCCTTATCTTTGCCGGGATGGTCACCATGGGTATTTCGATTAAGGCCTATCTATTCGCCTACCGGGAAGAAAGAAACATTATCCTTATCCTGAATGAAAAACTTCGCACCATTGAAGACTTTGTTCCTTAATAAACAAAGGCATTGAGGGCTCGTCTTTCAAATCGGATTCAGAAAATCCGGATTTTGCGAAGCCGGTAAAATAACCTCTCTTTTTAGTCTCATGATTAAGATCGGGGCTATTCCACTTTTTCAGACAAGGTCAGGGCTTCCCGTTTAAGAGGAGAGGGGACGTAGACCAGGTCGACCTGCAGCTTTCCAAGCATCTTTTCCTTGACGGCTTTCCTGGGGATGGTAACGTCCAAAGACCCCTCAGTAACTTCTCCAGGCTGAAGGGCCTTCCAAAAGGGATTAACGGTCGCTATTTTCTCTCCAGAGCTGAAAGGGATGGCCTTCCCGCCCTCATCCAGATATTCGATAGTAACCGCCTGGATGTCCAAAACTTCTTTTGAATTATTGGTGATTTTGATGTGGCCACTGAGCTTCGGGGTCTCAACGATCTCTTTAGAAGCAGTGTCTACATTCATGGTGGTCTGAAGGTCATCAATCTGCACCAGAAAGTCCTGTCCTTTGATCTCCACCTTAGGGGGAACTAAGTTCTTGGTGACCTGTTCTTGTTTTGGAGTTTCACTCTTCGGCTCCTTCGTACAACCTAAAAAGCCAACGGCCAGACTTAACATTAGGAAGACAAAAATTTTTGTGAAACGCATAAAGCCTCTCTTTCAGTGTTATTGGTTAATATAAAAATAAACCTATTCACTTAACGTCCCTTTCATCCGCCTCGCCATTCTCTACATTTCGGGACGGTCCGACAAACGAGGGGGATGCTCTTTTGTAGGATGATTCAGGCATCATCCTTCCAAACGGTCCCCCTGGTCCAATTCCTCCTGGAGGTTTTTCTGAAAACAAAAATATTCCGGGTGGAAGACAGGCCGATAGGTTTCAAAAAAGCCTATCGGCCTGTGGCCAATAGCCGCTTCTCCATGCTGGTTACTTTTTCATCTTTTTCATAAAAATGGATTCTGCCTTATTGGCCATGGCTTCAGCCTTCTCGGCGGCCTTTTCAGCTTTGCTACTGGCTATCTCTGCCCTTTGAGAGGCCAGTTCAGCCTTCTTGGCCGCTGCCTCGGCCAAAGTAGCCGCCGATTCCGCCCGTTTGGCCGCCCCTTCTATTCTGCTGTAGTCTACGGCCGGCTGGGGCGACCGGCGGAACAGGAGTTACCTTAATAGGCGCCGCTGTTGCTTCCTTCATACTGGAACACCCCATACCAAAGACGAACAAAAAAGAAAGTGCGGATAAAAGTGCCACTATCTTAATCAATCTCACCGGATTCATTTTTGATCACCTCCCTTCCATGAATGGATTTTATTGCTTTTCCTTTCGAATAAATCATTTGGTGAATTAAGGTCCCTAATTTATTAAAACAGATAGGCTTCTCTAAATAAACGGTCGCCCCCTTTTCAATGGATCGGCGATAAATTTCCTCGCTTCCAAAAGCCGTGATCACCATGATGGATACCTTGGGTTGCAGTTTTTTGATCCCCGGAAGGATATCCAGTCCCGTCAGACCGGGCATACGAATATCAGAGATGATCAGATCGAAAGGGCCCTGGGTAAGCTTTAGCAGGGCCTCGGAACCATTACCGGCTGAATCCACTTCGTACCCGTCCTCCTCTTAAAAAATCGATCAACAAGGATCTCATCTCCGAATCATCTTCGATAATCATTATTCTTTTTTTGTCGACCCCTGTTATGGCCATTCCGATATCCGGAGTTCTCTTAATTCATTCTGAATTTCAAAAATATTGAAGGTTTTAAAAGCAACAATTAGGCCATGGGCCCGACAGAAAAAATATCATTTAATTTTCATTAGTTATAAAATTGGGTTAATCAGATGAGGCAAGGGGCTGGGGCAAAATGGGACTAATTGGGGCAAAATAGGACAAGAAATTTATTCATTTTAGAATTCTTGAAGCTTTCGATAAAGGGTCTTGCGATCAAGACCCAATAGCTCGGAGGCCTTGGATTTATTTCCTCCGACTTCGATCAGGACCCTTTTGATATATTCTTTTTCAAGTTGATTTAAGGTGTGTCTTTTATGGAGACCTTCTTCTAAAAAGTTCCCTTCTTCCGATTCCGAAAGCATGGCCGGGGGTAAATCCTTCGGAAGGATTAGATCTTGTTGACTTAAGGTGATTGCCCTTTGAATAATATTTTCCAATTCCCTTACATTCCCGGGCCAGGAATAATTTAATAAAATTTTTAGAGCCTCTTCCGAAATCCCGCCAATCTGTTTTTTCGATTCTTTTCCGAATTTATCAATAAAATGCTGGACGAGAAGAGGGATGTCTTCCTTTCGTTCCAGAAGGGAGGGCAAATCGATATCGATGACCTTTAATCGATAGTACAGATCTTCCCGAAATCCGTCCCTGTTGAATCAAATCTTTAATTTTCCGATTTGACGCCGAGATCAGCCTGGCGTCAATCGAATAAGAATGGGTATCTCCCAGAGGGCGAACCGCTCTTTCTTCAATCACCCGGAGCAATTTTACCTGGACCCTGGGAGGCATTTCGGTAATTTCATCTAAAAAAATCGTTCCCCCCGCGGCTTCAAATAACAACCCCTTCTTATCTGTTTTAGCATCGGTAAAAGCCCCTTTTTTATAACCGAACAATTCGCTCTCCAGAAGGGTTTCGGGAATGGCGGCACAATTGACGGCGATGAAGGGGCCGTCTTTTCGGATACTATTATAATGGATCGCCTTGGCCACCAACTCCTTACCCGTTCCGCTTTTCCCGGTGATCAGGACATTACCGGAGCTTTCACGGATTCGTTCGATGAGATCATAGATATTTTGCATCAATGGGCTCTTCCCAATGAGATGGTGATAGTGATATTTGGATTCAACCTCCTTTTTAAGCCGGACCACTTCTTTCTTTAATTGGCGATTTTCCAGGGCCTTCTTGACCGTGAGAATAATCTCATCGATTCGAAAGGGCTTGGTGATGTAGTCATAGGCGCCCATCTTTATCGCCTGGATGGCCGATTCAATGGTCCCGAAGGCGGTAATGATAATCACCGGGGTCAGGGAAGCTAATTTATTGGCCTCTTTAAGGAGATCAAGGCCCTTCAACCCTTTCATTCTCAAGTCGGTAATGATGACATCGAACTCCTCTTTTTTAAGAATCTTGACGGCCTCCAAACTTTCCCCGAGGGCCAATACGGAGAAGCCCTCTCCCCTGAGGACATCGGAAAGCAAACTGCACATCTCAAGATCGTCATCGACGACCAAAATTTTGTGGCCTCTATCCATCACCCTTTATCTCCTCCTGCCGAATAGGAAGATAGACTTTAAAGACAGACCCTTTCCCGACCTGGCTTTCAACCTCGATCCATCCTTCATGATCCTGAAGGATACCCAGGGTAACCATCAACCCCAGGCCGGTCCCTGTCTTCTTGGTAGTAAAAAAAGGATTAAAAATATTCTGGATGACTTCCTTTTCCATCCCGATCCCTGAATCTTCCAGGCGTATTTCCAAATAGGGCCTCTGAATATCTTCCAGTCCTTCTTTGATGATCCATTTTGGCCTAGCCGTAAGGCGTATTAACCCGCCTTCGGGCATCGACTGGATGGCGTTTAGAAAAAGATTTAAAAAGGCCTGTTGCAGTTGATCCTGATCTCCCTTCACGGCCGGGAGATTATCCCCCACCTCTTTCTCCACCGTAATCCCTTGCTTTTTAATCTGGTGATCGAGGAGTTCGATGGTGGTCTCTAAAAGGGAACCCATATTCAGGGCCGTCTGCCCTGGTTTCTTTTTTCTGACAAAACCAAGCAGTTGTTGGATGATCATGGTGATTCTCTCGGTTTGGGAAAGGATGATGTCCAAATTTTTATGGAGATCGTCCCGATCTTCCAATTTTCTTTTGACCAATTCGGTCCTGCCAAAAATTATGTTGAGAGGGGTCCCGACCTCGTGGGCCAGACCCGAGGCCAATTGGCCGATGGTCGCCAATTTCTCAGACTGCCTGAGACTCCTCTCTAATTCTAATTTTTCTTCAGCCTCACGAATGAGGCGATCGCGTGCGTTTTTTAAATCGACCGACATTTGATTGAACGCCTGGGCCAATTCGGAGAGTTCATCGCCTTTATTAACATCAATCCGGTGATCGAGATTCCCTTCTGCCAAACTTTTAACGCCGTCAATCAATTTGGAGATGGGACGGGACACCCATTTTCTGGTCCCCAAAAGGACCAAGGTCACTGTCCCGCCAATGAGCACAAAGATCGTGATGAAGATACTCCATTTCGCTTTCCGAATTTCATCCTCCATAAAAGAAGTGCGTTGAAGAATCGAAACACCGCCAATGTTCATACCGCTTCGGTTTTTAAGAGGAAAAGCATACAAAAAGATAGGCATTTTTTTATAAACCCCGAATGCTTCTTGCGGGCGATCCTCTCGAATCGATTTGGCGATCAAACTAAAATAAGGGTCGATATCCTCCTGTAAAGAATGAGACCGGAAGATGGCCTTATTTCTTTGGAAGTAGACAATGACCCCCAAGGTCCTTTCATAATTACTGACCGCATCGATCAGACCCTGGATATAACCCATTTCATCCGGTTGAAAAATCTTCTCAAGCGATACGTCGAGCGTTCGACCAATGCTCTCCGTCTCGGCTTTCATTTTTCTAATAAGGATGTCTCGACGGGATAGAATATCAAAATAGCCATAGCCTGAAAGCACAACAATGATGATAAGAGAAAGAAAGACCGTCAATTTGGTGCCGATTTTCAAAACAGACCCTCCACATCGAAATAGGCCTTATTCCCTGAGCCGTCTTATTGTTCTCTTTGTATTCACCCGACGGGCCCTCCCCTATATACCACAAACAACAATCTATTTCATGAGAGATAATCGGGGGTAGTGGATCATCAGGCCCACTGCCCAATCGGAGATAGTGTCTTAACGGCACTATCCAATCGGGTTACTTAGGTGTCATCTAAAAGCTTCTCGTACCGCCTTTTCCCAACGCCTTATCCCCGATCACTTTTTTTAACTGATTAATTTAATTTAAAATATTTAATAAAACCCTCCCCAATAACTTCCCCTAAAACTTGGCACAGTATTTGATAATTAAAGACTATGAATTCATAAAAAATCCCCAAACCCGTCCCCCCGCGAACCGTATCAGGTCCGGGACGGGTGCCGTGGTCCGCCGGGTTAACCTAAAAGGCTTACCCTGCGGGGAAGTAATTTATTAAAATCAGGCCAAAAAGATCTAAGCAATGGGATTTCCGTTAAACAGTGAAAAACTCAGCTCCTTGTTCTGGAGGATCTTTCTTTTAGTGACGGTCCCGGCCTTATCTTTTTTCTTTTTAGGGTTTCTTAAACCGCATCACGAAGAACTCCCCTGGTTGTTTTTATCGGGAATCCTGTACATTCTTTTGATGTTTTTTATTTTCTTTTATTTGCGGCTGGTTTTTTCCAAAGAAAACATTACGGCCATGGCTGAAATAAGCTCTATCGCCGAAGACATCCAGGCGGAGAAATTAGCCTCTTTGGAAACGTTGGCCGCCGGTATGGCTCATGAAATTAACAATCCTCTTGGCATTATTTTAGGTTTTTCCGGTCTCCTTTTGGAAAAATTCGACCCCGAATCTCAAACCTACAAAGACCTAAAGACCATCGAACGTCAAGGGCTCAATTGCAAACAAATTGTCGAGAACTTATTGAATTTTACCAGGCCAAGGGGGGATTCAGAAGGGAGTATTGACCTGAATTTGACCATTGAAAAATTATTAGCCGTTGTCGGCCCGGGTCTGAAGGCCCAGGGCATTTTCTGGGATTGTGCCTTATCTTCCGGACTGCCGCCGGCCAGGGGAAGCACCCAAAAATGGCAGCAGATTATTTTGAATCTGATCAATAATGCCAAGACGGCCATGCCTTCTGGAGGAAAATTGAAAATATGGACATCTCCTCAACAAAATGGAAAAAGATTAGAAATCGGCCTTAGGGATTCGGGCGACGGCATCCCCAAAGAGCATCTGGGCCGGATATTCGATCCATTTTTTACCACCAAAAAAGAGGGGCGTGGAATTGGTTTAGGACTTTCTATAACTTATGGGATAATCAATCATTATGGAGGGTCGATCATCTGTCAGAGCCAGACTAAGGACACCCTAAGCCAACCTAAGGGTACAACTTTCATCATTTTGGTTCCCTCGGCGTAAATTTCGCAAGAAGAGATTCTTAAGCAAGACAGTTCTTTTTACATCATGTAAAAAAACCTGACAGTTTTTTTTCTTTCTCCTTGGTTAAAAGTGTTTCTACTCCACTATTTTCGATCTCTTTTCCTCTTCCGGTGTTGATTTCCTACCTAAATTATATTTTGGCATAATAGTTGCCTAATTTATCAGGAATCAGCTATTTCATAAAAATAGACCTTCAGGTAAAAATAAGATGGCCAAAGGAAGAGAAGATCCGTTGAATCCTCCTCGAATAATGATAATAACGTTTATAGAAGGCTGGAAATAAGTATGGCAGAAAAGATATTGATCGTCGATGATGAAATCGACATGTTGGAATTACTTAAACGTATTATTGAGGATAACACCAATTATCAAGTAATGATTACCCCGGACCCCCTGGAAGTTCCACAAATTATGGGAAAAAATGCCTTTGATCTGGTGATTACCGACTTAAGGATGCCACACCTGGATGGCCTGGAGTTACTCGAGATTATTCGAAAAAAAAATAGTCAAATACCCATTGTCATCCTGACCGGCTACGGAACCATTGAATCGGCGGTGGAGGCCATGCAGAAAGGGGCCTTCAGTTTTATCACCAAGCCCTTTAAAAATAAGGAAATCCTTCTTACCATTGAAAAGGTCTTCAACTATCAACGATTGACCAATGAGAACATTAACCTGAGAAATGAATTGGAGGAAAAACTAAAATTTCCCTTTCTCATCGGCTCCAGTCCCTTGATGGAGAAGGTTTACGAAAGGATCATGCAAGTGGCCAGGAGCTCGGCTACGATTCTGATCACCGGCGAATCGGGCACAGGGAAGGAATTAGCGGCCAAGAGCATCCATTTCCATAGCCAGAGAAAAGATAGAAACATAGTGGCGGTTAATTGTTCGGCCATTCCGGAAAGTTTGATCGAAAGTGAACTATTCGGCCATTTAAGAGGTTCTTTTACCGGAGCCATTCGAGATAAGAAAGGCTTGGTTGAGGAAGCGGACGGCGGGACTTTATTCCTGGATGAGATCGGAGATTTAAACCTGGTTATGCAGACCAAATTGCTTCGCCTTCTTCAGGAAGGGGAATATAAACCGGTCGGAAGTTCTAAAACCTCGATTGCCGATATCCGTTTTATCGCTGCCACCAATCAGGATTTGATGGAAAAAGTCCTCAAAAAGGAATTTCGGGAAGATTTGTTTTATCGAATTAATGTGATTCAGGTTGTCATGCCCCCTCTCCGGGATCGAAAAGACGACATTCCTCTTCTGGCCCAATATTTCCTTGAGAAATACAGAAAACTGAATCAAAAACAAATCAAGGGCTTTTCCCCTGAGGCCCTGGAAGTCCTAAAAACCCGCAATTGGCCCGGAAATATCAGAGAGTTGGAGAATGTCGTCGAACGGGGTATTATTTTAAGCCGGACCGAAGTCCTTCAGATTTACGATCTGTTTCCGGAAGACCATCCCCATTCCTTTCCTTTCAGGATACAGGAAAATATTTTAATGTCTTCTTTTAAAGAAGCCAAGGAACAAATCATTAATAACTTTCACGGTGAATACATCCGTAGAGTTCTGGCTAAACATGGCGGAAATGTTTCCCTGGCGGCTAAAGAATGCGGTCTTAAACGCCCCTATCTCCACCGCCTGATGCGGGAAAATGATATCAAATCTAAAAATTATCGTCAGTTCAATTAATGAATCATCATCCGGAAAAGATGTCTCCGGATGAGAGATTTAGAATTGGGTCGGTGGCAACGAAATAAAAAAGGGAGGCATAAGTTATGAGCGTTGGTAGGCAAGTCTTTGAGTTTTTGAAGGCCGGGGCCATGGCCCATGCCCAGTGGGACTTTGAAGTCTCCATGAGTATTCTGAAGAACAGGAAGAAACTTTTGATTCTTCTCTGTATGCTGTTACCTATTTTTGCCGTGGCGATCTGCGAGGGGGCTAATTTCTTGGGAGGCAAGGACGCCTACGCACCAGCCCATTATACGACCACCATTTTTCTCGTTTCCATTGCCATCGGGCTTTGTGCCGGCCTGATCACCGGGTGCATCGGGGCCGGAGGAGGGTTTATCATCACCCCGGCTTTAATGGCCGCCGGAATAAAGGGGATCCTGGCCGTCGGAACCGACCTCTTTCACATCTTCGCCAAGGCCATTATGGGTACGGCAGTCCACAAGAAATTGGGGAATGTTTCTGTAAAACTGGCCGTTGCCTTTCTGGTCGGCTCCGGGGTGGGAACCTTTATCGGGGGATATATCAACAAGGCCCTTTACAACATCGACCCGCTCTTGAGTGATACCTTTATCAGTGTCATTTATGCCATCCTCCTTGGGTTTCTTGGGTTTTATGCCCTTTTTGATTTTATTAAATCTTCCAGGGGGGAATCGGCTGCCTCTTCCGGTGGAGGTCATGATGCCCATGGAGGGCCGTCCGGGGTTACCGGCGTGGCCGTAAAAGTACAGAACCTGAATATACCCCCCATGATCGGTTTCGATGAAGACTTGGGTGGCCGAAAAATCTCGGGCGTCATCGTGGCCCTGGGAGGGGTCATTGTCGGATTGCTGGCCGCCTTGATGGGGGTCGGGGGTGGGTTCGTTACCTTCCCCATGTTCGTCTATATCTTCGGCGTTTCCTCCATGACCACCGTCGGGACCGATATTCTGCAAATCATCTTCACCGCCGGCTTGGCGGCCATAGCCCAGTACGCCATCTACGGTTATGTCTTTTATACCCTGGCCATGGGTATGCTGATCGGCTCCCTGATCGGGATTCAAGTCGGCGCCCTGACCACCAAGGTGGTCAAAGGGATCCACATTCGAGGGTTTTATGCCATAGCCATCCTGGCCGGTTTTATCAACCGGGCGGCCACCCTGCCTAAAAAATTGACTGAGATGGAGATTATCCATATTCCCAAGTCGGTCAGCGGCTCCATCGATTTTGTCGGTACCATTATTTTCTGGGTGGTGGTTGGTTTTTTCGGACTCTGGGTCATGAGTAAATTTTTTGGGAATTTAAAAACATTGAGGGAGGGATAAGGCCATGACGATCAGAAATAAAGGACCTTTTATCATGGGACTGTTTTTGGCCCTTTCCTTTGTCGGGGTCTTGATCTTGATTTTTTCTCCCATTTACGGAGGAGGCCGGAACGGCTTGGATTACTCGGATGATTTGTTTAATAAGTTAGCTAAAGGCTCTTCCTATTTCATCCCCAAGTTGATGGAGGCCAATAAAAAATTTGAAGGCAAGCCCTTCGCGGTCAGTTTTAAGGTTGAAAATTCCCGGGAAGCCGAACAGATCAGCAAATTATTTACGGCCGCCGGTTGTAAGGTCGAAGCCCGGGACACCCAGTTAAAGATCGAAGGGGACCTGGGCAAAACCGGGGCACTGATCTTGAAGGATTCAGACTCTATTTTCAAAAACCAAGGCCAAGAGGTGATGAGCGCCTATGGGTTTGATGAAAAAGAAGTTATGAAAAGCTGGTGGACCGCCTTGGCCAAGATGGATAAATTTTTTAAAAAGAACCTCAAAATTGAAGAAGCCGATCATATCGCCGAGATCAACAAAAAGGGAATCGAACCGGCTTATAATTTTTATAAAATCGAATCGCACCAGGTGGCCGACCGGGCCGGCATCATGATCTTCCTGCTGGCCTTTTATGTTTTTTATACCCTGTGGTGGGGCTATGCCATTTTTTACATTTTTGAAGGGGTCGGGTTGACTATGAAAAAGGCCAAAATAAAGAAAGAGGTGTAAAATAGGGTTCAAGGCGCAAGTTTCAAGGTATAAGGTTACCTTACACCTTAACCCGTTTATACACCTTGCCATGATGAAATATCGATAAGGAGAGATCGATGAAAATTTTAGTGGCCATTGATGGTTCCCAGGATGCCGCAGAAGGGGTCAGGATGGGTCTGAATATGGCTCAGGCCCAGGGGGCCGAGGTAACCCTTCTGGCAATAATCCCCATATATCCGGATATCGACTTGGAAATTACGGCCAGGGCGCGAGATTCCCTGGAGAGAAAATTAGGGTCTCAAGCCGAGCAGTCCCTGAGTAAGGCCAAGGAATCGTTTCAAGCCAAGGGGATTTCTCCCAGGGCCGTGATCATCAATGCCGGGGACGTTGCCGACGAAATCGTCAAGATGGCCGAAGATGAAAAAATGGATTTGATCATCATCGGCAGCCGGGGGCTGGGGGCCACCGGCCGTTTCAGCCTGGGGGGTACGGCCATGAAAATCATCTCTCATGCCCCCTGTTCGGTGTTGGTGGCCAAAGGGGCATAAAACAAGGTTCAAGGTATAAGGTGCAAGGTGTAAGGCTTAGGATGTGAGATGGGTTTTTTTACCTTAAACCTATTTTTGGGGATCGAACTCGTAATTCCCACGGAGGAAGGCCTCAATATGCCAGGAAGCGATGGCTTCATCGTTCATGACCATGTCCCGCTGGCGGGAACAGCCCATCAATCGGCCGATGAGGTCTAAATTTTTAACCGTGGAGGCCCGGTCTTGGCGCAAGAACCGGCCGTTGACCAGATCTTTTTGGACGACGACCTCGAAGTTCAATTTCTCCAAAACCGCCCCGATAAAACGGGCCCTTCGGGCACGGCGCACATCATCGGCCGCCCCACCTTTAAACATAAAGCGAATATGATTATTCTCCGGGTTGTCACCGACAAAGGCGTCCACCGCTGTGTAGTGATATCCCAGGCGGGAATTGTAGTTCATATAAGACCCGGTCAGCAGGGCATAGGTTTTATCCCAGAAGTCTTCTTCCGGCCGGCTGGTGCTTTGGGCCATAATCACCATCAACCCTTTCAAGTTGACGCCGATGGGGCCGGACCAGGTTATGCCCGGATAATACATGCCCTTGAACATGGCCAACAAAGGTTCGGAAAGGATCTCTTCCTTTCGAATCAGTTTCTTTTCGGCACCAGAAAACAACCCCCCGCCCAGATCGATGACATGAAGATTAATTGGCAAGCCGGTCTGGATCTTTGTCGCCCTGGACCAACTCGGATCATATCGATCCAGGAGGTCAAACATTTCTTCAATGGCCAGTTCATGGGCATAGCTGAGGAAGTCCTCAAGTCGATGAAATTCCTTGACAGGGAAGGGCTGGGGATTGGGCCACATCCCCGCAGGGAAGGCCGGGGAAATAAGGTCACCCGGATTTTTCGAAGAATTTTTCACTATCCAGTCTTGAATTTCCTGAAATTTATGAACCAAAACCAGGGAACATGGATTGGAGATCCCGTTCAACGACTCAAGAATCGAGCTAATCGCTACGGAGAGATCTTGAGATTGGTCCGGGTGAGTCGACCGGATTATTTCCAAGGCCTTTCCCCGGGCATCGAGAAGGGTTTGGTAATGGCCGTAAAGGGTCTGAAAATTTTCGAGTAAGGAAACCTTTGATTTGGACTCCAGCCTTAAGATTTTTTTAAACCAGGTTTTCATTAAAGGTTCGTTTCATGATTTTTTTTAAAACCGTTTTTCTTGAGGCTTGATGAAAATTTATTTTTACTTTATTATTCTCTTATCTTCAACATAAAAAGGGGACTTGTCGTGGAAGCCTTGGAAACCCTGATCAAACTGGCCACTGAGGCCGCACCGCGAAAACCCGGCCTTCAGATACAACCTCTGTATGTCGCCCTGAATCTGGCACTTCCCATTCTGCTCGGAATTCCCCTGGCCTGGATTACCAAGCTTATTGAAAAAGGATTGACCCGTCTGCTGGGAGAAAGGCGCTGACGATGGGCGCTTCCCCGAACCTTTTTCCGATCGCCTCCTATTGGGCCCACGTGCAGGGGATCGTAATTCATCCGAGTCTTCCGGGTCTGATTGTTTTCGGTTTCCTCGTCGGCGGGGTAACCGGTTTTTTTGGTGTCGGCGGGCGGCTGTTGCTGTCTCCCTTGTTAAACGCCTTATTTAATGTCCCCTACAATGTCGCCGTAGGAAGCGACCTCTGTCAAATGATGGGCGCCTCGGCGGTGAACAGCCTTCGATTTAAAAGAATGAACAGTATCGACTATAAATTGGGCGGTTGGATGCTGACCGGAACCATTATCGGCGTGGAGGGCGGAGTGCGGGTTCTGGAATTCCTTAAGCACCTCGGGTCCTCCAGCTTTCTGGGAATGTCCGTTCACTATCTACCCCTGTTTATGACTCTGACTTACAGCGCCCTGCTGCTCTGGATCGGAATGATCGTCTACCGGGAAGCTAAAGCCTCTCAACAAGAGAGGATGGTTGATGGCATTATGGCGCCCTACCAACCGGCCATGACCGCCAGGCTCCAACATATCCATCTGCCGCCCATGATTTCACTCCCCCTCTCCGGCATCGAGGACATTTCTCTCTGGGTGATCTTGGGGGTAGGAACGGCCACCGGCCTGCTGATCGGGTTCCTGGGGGCGGGAGGCGGATTTATTCGAATGCCTGCCTTAATCTATGTAATCGGTTGTCCCATGGTGGTGGCTATCGGGACCGATCTTTTTGAAAGTATTTTTTCTTTGGGCTATGGGACTTTGACCCATTCCTTTAAAGGCAACATTGATCTTATCCTGGTGATCGTTCTTTTAATAACCGGCAGCCTGGGACATCAAATAGGGGCCGTCTTAGCCAAAAGGACCGCCAATCCCAAAGTGCGGCAATCCTTCGCCCTTATTGCTTTCAGCGTGGTCATCCTTTTGGGGATAAAACTGATAAGCGGATCGATAAGATAAATTGGGACTTCCCTATGTTTGATTTGAAACACTTTTTTAAAAAACGTCTGGAGGGAAAGATCCGGGATGCCGAAAGGGAGCGGGACGAAATCCGTCTGGCCTTTACCCATCGGTATTTAAATTTCAAAACCCTCCTCAGTCTTAACGATAAGGTTTTAGAAATCATCAATGAAATGGAACAGGCCTTGGAGGACGGAGATAGTTTTGGGATGGCCTTTGTCCGGGCCCACTGCACCGCCCTTTCGGTCAACCTGTTTAAAATCATCCAAAGTCTGAACGAGATAACGGCCGACCGAAATGAAGACCTCTTTACAGTCTTTGATGGCATTTGGGCCAAAATCGATCAGGAGTTGAAAAAGAAAAAAAACCCGGCCGAGGGGGAATGGGTGCTTCCTCTCAAGGCCGTCGATGCTCGCCTGGCCGGCCTCGCGGGAAATAAAATGGCCAACCTGGGGGAGGTCAAGAATCGGGTAGGTCTGCCGGTTCCGGATGGGTTTGTCATTACCGCCTCGGCTTATGAATATTTTATGGGAAATACCCAACTCCAGGACGAAATCAACCGTCGGATGCAATTTCTCGACCCCAGGGATATCGCCCAGCTCCACGAGACCAGTTCTGAAATCCAGAAATTAATCACCAAGGCCGTCTTACCCGTCGAATTGGAAGATGCCATCCTATCGGCCCATCAGGAATTATTCAAAAAGAGGGAAGAGGGGATCCATGTCTCCGATGCGCAGCAGCGCCCTGGGCGAAGACGCCCGGGAGGCCTCCTTTGCCGGTCAATATAGGTCCATCCTCAATGTCAGCCCGGAATATTTGATCCTGTCGTATAAAGAAATCGTGGCCAGCAAATATTCGGTCCCGGCCATGACCTACCGGCTCAACAAGGGATTCCTGGACGAAGAGATCATCATGTGCGTCGGGTGTATGGCTATGATTGAGGCGGAGGCGGCGGGGGTCATGTACTCCACCGATCCCGGGGGTATCGGTCGTCAGGAAATAGTCATCAACGCGGTTTTTGGGTCTGGGAAAATCCGTGGTTGACGGGAGTCTGATCCCCGATCTTTTTGTGGTCGACAAAGGAAATCCAGCCCGGCTCCTTAAAAGAGAGATCCAAAATAAAACGAAAAAAATTGTCTGTCATCCGGAAGAAGGAGTCCGCTTGGAATTGATGGTCGAATCCGAGAGTCGGGTTCCGGCCATTACCGATGAACAGGCCCATCAGTTGGCCGAAATGGCCCTCCGTCTGGAAGACCATTTCGGTTGTCCCCAAGACATCGAATGGGCCGTTCAACCCGATGGATCGATTCAGATACTTCAAAGCCGACCCTTATTGGTCCTTAGACCGGAATCGAGACTCGAGGGGCCTTTTTCCAAATCCCCGGTTGGAACAGCCGATCCTTTTTGAAGGAGGGATAACGGCCAGTCCGGGTGTAGCCTGCGGTCCGGCCTTTCCGATAGAATCCACGGTCGATATGTTGCAATTTCCCCCCGGTGCGGTGCTGGTGGCCAGGGACCCCTTACCGCAATGGGCGGCCCTTTTAAATAATGCCGTGGCCGTGATCACCGACCAGGGGTCCCTGACCGGGCACCTGGCAGCCGTAGCCCGGGAATTCAAAATACCGGCCCTCATGGGTATGCAGACGGTCTTCCAAAACATTCACCGAGGAGATTTGATAACGGTTGACGCCAATAATCGTACAATTTACGCCGGGCGTGCAGAACCCCTTCTGGCCCAATCCTCTAAAAAATCAAACCCCATGAAGGGCAGTCCGGTATATCGATCCCTGGAAAACATCCTGGCCTTTGTAGCCCCCCTGAATCTGACCGACCCCGAAGGGGACAATTTTAGGCCCGAGGGCTGTCGGACCTTGCACGATATCATCCGTTTCGCTCATGAAATGTCCCTGAGAGAACTTTTTGATAACAAAAAAGAAGTCACCTTTTCGGAAAACAGGCAAAAAAATTAATTTCTTCAATCCCGATGCAATGGTGGATCATTGATTTGGAAGGAGGGACCAGCGAAAAC
>CAVYLJ010000002.1:0-89049 GCA_963769305.1 uncultured delta proteobacterium
GGGTCGCGGACAGGCTCTTTGCGGGAATGACGAGCTATTACGGGTTCATTACGCTTGAAATTTGAAACCTTTTGTGAGGTCTTATGGCCTATGCTGACTTAAATGCCTTTATTCGAAAATTGGAAGAAACCGGGGAACTGGTCCGCATCCGGGAACCCCTTGATCCTTACTTGGAAATCTGTGAAGTCACCGACCGGGTTTGCAAGGCCGGGGGACCGGCCCTGCTCTTTGAATCGGTCAAAGGGAAACAAATCCCGGTCCTGACCAATTTATTCGGGTCCATGAAACGGATGTGTCTGGCCCTTGAGGTTGATCATTTAGATCGGATCGGTGAAGAACTAACCTCCCTGCTTAAGATCGAGCCGCCCAGGACCTTTCGGCAGAAATTGAATCTGATTCCCAAGTTAAAACGCTTGAGGAGTCTCTTTCCCAAAACAGTCAGCCAGGCCCCTTGTCAGGAAATCGTAATCCGGGAAAACCCGGACCTGTCCCCCTACCCTGTTTTAACCACCTGGCCTCTGGATGCCGGTCCATTTATCACCCTTCCCCTGGTGATTACCAAGGACCCCCAGAGCGGGCGGAGAAATGTGGGGATGTATCGTCTTCAGGTTTTCGACAGCCAGACTATGGGCATGCATTGGCAAACCCACAAGGGTGGAGCCCAGCATTACCGAATGGCCGAGGCGGAGGGCAAAGATCTGCCGGTGGCGGTTGTCCTGGGACCCGACCCGGTCCTGACCTATGCGGCCACAGCCCCCCTTCCGGAAGAACTCGACGAATTCATGTTTGCCGGTTTCCTCAGGCATGAACCCGTTTCCCTGGTAAAATGCCTGACGGTGGATCTGGAGGTCCCGGCCAACGCCCAAATCGTTCTGGAAGGGGTGGTCAAGGCCGGGGAAAGAAGGCGTGAAGGACCCTTTGGAGACCATACCGGTTATTATTCGCCGGCCGATGACTACCCGGTCCTGCATTTGACTTGCATTACCCAGAGAAAAAATCCCATCTATCCGGCCACCGTGGTTGGCATCCCCCCGATGGAAGATGCCTATTTAGGCAAGGCAACGGAACGGATTTTTCTGCCCCTCCTGCGACAGACCCTTCCCGAAATCCGGGACATGCACCTCCCGGTGGCCGGGGCCTTTCATAACTTTGCTTTCGTGGCCATCGATAAACGGTATCCCGGACACGCCAAAAAGGTGATGCAGGCCCTCTGGGGTTTGGGACAGATGATGTTTTCCAAATTCATCGTGGTCTTTGATCGGGAAGTCGATGTCCAGGACCTCGGCCAGGTGCTCTGGCAATGGGGTGCCAATGTGGACCCCAAAAGAGACCTGGTCCTGGTTGAAGGGCCGGTGGATGCCCTGGATCATGCCTCTCCCCTGCCCCACCTGGGAAGCAAGATCGGCTTTGATGCCACAACCAAATGGCCGGAGGAAGGGATGGTCCGCCCCTGGCCGGAAAAGATCCGGATGGACCCCAAGGTGAAAGAACACCTCGATAAAATCTGGCAACGGCTGGGTATTCCCCAATGAAAAAAATCCTCCTGGTAATGGAATTGGTAAAATTCGAGCATACCCTCTTTGCCCTGCCCTTTGCCTATATGGGGGCCTGGCTGGGGGCAGGCGGGCCGCCTTCACTTCCCATAGCCCTCTGGATCCTCTTGGCCATGGTCGGGGCCAGGACAGCCGCCATGACCTTTAATCGTCTGGTGGATGCCCGAATCGATGCCCAAAACCCCAGGACCAAAACCCGTCCGATTCCTTCAAGGCGTATGGGTTCCATGGCCGCCTGGACGGTCTGGGGGATATCGGTTGGCCTCTTTTTTCTGGCCGCTTACCGCTTAAATATCCTGGCCTTTCTTCTTTCTCCCCTGGCCCTTCTTTTGATCCATTTTTATTCCTATACCAAACGATTCACCTCGGCCTCCCACCTCATCCTGGGGCTATCCCTGGCGGTGGCGCCCATCGGGGGATGGATTGCCGTTACCGGATCTATCGCCTGGGCCTCATGGTTTCTCGGGGGCGGTGTCCTTTTCTGGGTGGCCGGCTTCGATTGTCTTTATGCCTGTCAGGATGAACCCTTTGACCGGGCTTATGGGCTTCATTCCATTCCGGCCCGCTGGGGAAATCCCGCCGCCTTTAGAATAGCCCGCCTGTTTCACTTAGCGGCTTTCTTCTTCTTTGCCCTCTCCGGTTGGATGGTCCATCTGGGGAAAATTTATTTTGGGGGCTTGTCCCTGGTGTTTTTGTTTTTATTTATCGAACATCGGATCATCTCTCCCCGAGACCTTTCACGCCTGGAAACCTCTTTTTTCACTCTAAATGCCGCCATCAGCCTGATCCTCTTCGGGGCCACCTACCTGGACCTTTTTGTTAAGGGTTAATTTAGCTTTCCCCCCTTAATGGAGAGAATAGAGGTGGGGGTTGTCACCTGGCAAGACTATTCTGAGTCTGTAATAACACGAGCCTTTTTGATTTGGACGGGGTTATCCGTATGACCCGGGTTAAGAATGGAGGAATTTGGCGGGCCTGCCAAAGAATCGATTGACATGAGGAGCATTCCACTTGAAAAGCGTCCGTCTTCGACGTCTTGAGTGAGGGTAAAGGCAGTTTCCCATTCCCCGCAAACGAAGCGATTCTCAAGAAAAGCACCTTAAACGAAGCGTTTCTTATATGACCAATTTATTCTGTAAGGCATAGCGGATCATCTCGGCATTATTATTCATCTTCATTTTGTCGAGGATACGGGTTCGATAAGTGCTGATGGTTTTTATGCTTAGGTCAAGCTGATCGGCAATGTCTTTCAGCCTTTTCCCCGATGCCAGCAAACAGAGGACTTGATATTCCCGATCGGAAAGATGTTCATGGGGGGGTTTTTCAGAATCATATTCCAAATTTTCAGCCAATTTTTCGGCCAGGGTGGCGCTGATATATTTTCTCCCCTTGGCGACCTTGCGAATGGCATGGATTAATTCGTCCGGAGCGCTCTCCTTGGTCAAATACCCGGCAGCCCCTAATTTCAGGACCCGGACGGCGTATTGATCTTCGGGATAAATACTTAAAATCAGCACCGGCACCTTTGGTTTTTTATTTTTTAACTCCCGAAGGATATCCAATCCGTTTTTTCCGGGCATGGAGATATCCAATAGAACAACATCATAATCGTTTTTAACCGCTTTTTTCAGGACCTCCTGACCATTCTGCGCTTCATCGGCTACAGTCATATCCTTGGTTTCCGAAAGAATCTGTCTTAATCCCTGCCGAACAACCGGATGGTCGTCGGCAACAAGAATCTTCAGCATGGTTCCATCCCCTTTCTTATTAAAAAAAATTTCTGATAACGGCGGTCCCCAAACCATTTGCCTTCCAAGAACCCCTCGACTAAGGAGTCCGCAAAGGATCCAGTGGTATCCGGTTAATAGCCCATTACTCAGGGGAAGGTTTTTTCTCCTCCCCATCTCCTTTTTCTTTTCCCAGGGCCTCTTTCAGAATTTCGTTGAGGCCACGGAGGTGCCCCTCGATCAGGAAATTCAAACTGTTTTTCGGATAAGTCCCGTCTTTCCTTTTTTTGCCGGCCTTTCTGCCGGTCAGGATTTCAAGGGCCTGTTCGATATGGGTAAATGGATAGATATGGAACAGACCTTCCCGGACGGCCTGGACCACTTTTGTCTTTAGCATCAAGCTCATGACATTGGCCTGGGGGATCAAAACCCCTTGTTTTCCATCGAGCCCCTTGGCCTGGCAGACCTCAAAAAACCCTTCAATTTTTTCGTTGACCCCTCCGATGGGTTGGGCCTCCCCTTTCTGGCTAACCGAGCCGGTGACCGCAATCCCTTGAAAAATGGGAACCCGGGCCAGGGCGGACAGGAGGGCCAATAGCTCGGCCCCGGAGGCGCTGTCCCCATCCACCATCCCGTAACTTTGCTCGAAGGTGATGCTGGCCGAGAGACTCAAGGGTTTATCGGAGGCGTATTTTCCTTTCAAGTAGCCGCTTAAAACCATCACTCCCTTGGTATGGATATTGCCGCTCAATTTAGACTCCCGGTCAATATCCACCACCCCTTCTTTGCCCAGGGAAATATTGGCCGTTATTCGAGAGGGCCGGCCGAACTGATAATCTCCCAATAAATACACGGAAAGTCCGTTGACCTGTCCTATTTGATGTCCATCGGTATCGATCTTGATGTTACCCAGGGTAATCATCTCCTGGAGTTTTTCTTCATATAAATTGGACCGGAAGATTTTTTCTTCCACGGCCTTCTCGACATGCTCGGCCATGATTAAAGGACTCCGGGTCTGGGCGGCCCAATAGGAGGATTCTTGGACCAAGTCATTGATCTCGGCCATCTGCAAAGAGAGCTTATAATTCCGACCGGTCAGTTCCGAGCTGTATTCGATCAATCTGGCCGCCCCGCTTTTGTGCAAGGGCAAAAGCTTCCTGTCCTGACAAAAACGAGCCATGTAATGGATGTATTCTTTTAGAGGGGTCTCCTCCAAGTCCATTTCATCATCCAGTTGGGCCTTTACCTTGAACATTTTGGGAAAGTCCTGGTCATAGGCATAAAGAAGGTGATAGATATAAGGCTCTCCGATCAAGACCACCTTGACTTGAAGAGGAATGGGCTCCGGCTTCAAAGTCTTGGTGGTGATCAAACCCAGATGCTCCCCTAAGTCCTCGACTAAAATCTCCTTGTTTTTTAGGGCTCTTTTTAGTCCATCCCAGGAAAAATACCAGCGTAAAAGGTCCAGAATCTTTATAATCAGATAGCCGCCGTTGGCGTTAAGCAATGAGCCCGGACGGATCATGGTAAAATCGGTAAATAAGGCCCCAAACTGGGCCTTTTTTTCGATGCTCCCGAAGAGGTTGGGATAGGTCGGGTTGGTTTCAAAAACAACCGGGGCCCCTTTGGTTTCGGTATGATCCACCAAAACATTGACTTCATACCGGGTCATCGAAGGTTCCATGGATGGCATGGGGAACGGGCCGGCCACTCCCGGCTTGGTTTTGAAATCGTCGATATTTCGGATGATATCATCTTTAATATCTTTCAAATACCGAAGGACTTCAGGGAATTCCTTATATTTTTCCTGGAGCTCTTCGATCAGATGGCCCACGACATATAAGGCGATTCTTTTATCCAATTCCTTCATTTTTTTCTTGAGGTCCTTCTCGCTGGTCCTGATTACCCGAACCGCCTGGTTCATTTCTCCCTGGAGGTGCTCGCTCTTTTCCCGAAGTTGCTTTTTCTTCTCCTCATCCAGAGATTTTAAAGTCTCTTCATCCATGGGCTGGCCGTCCTTGGCCGGCATAATGACCATGCCTACTTGGCTCACGTTTAGGACGAACCCCTCCTGATGAACCTTTTCTTCTAAAGAGGAAAGGATCTCGGCCCTCTCTAAATTGAACCGTTTTAAAAGCTCTTCTCTCCTTTGGGCATAATCTTCACTTTCAAAGACATCGGGTATGTCGTTGCGTATATCGCCGAGCAGTTCTTCGATATCCTTTTTTAATTCCTTCCCCTTTCCACTGGGCAAGGCCAGGGCCTTCGGACGGTCCGGTTCTTTAAAATTATTGATATAACACCAATCGGTAGGCGGTTTTTGAGATCGGGCTATTTCTTCAATCAAGGTCTTGGTGATATAGGTCATTCCGGCCTTCTGAGGACCGGCCACATAAATGTTGTGATCCAATCCATCCATGCCCACACCGAATAAAATGGCCCGGACGGCCCGTTCCTGAGAAATGACTTTATGCGGCCCCTTAAGGACTTCATCGGTCGTCTCAAATCCCAAATCATCGGGGTTACAGATCCTTCGAAGTTCTTCCGGGGTCAACTCCTTGAAATTTTTTTCCATCCCTTCCTCCCAGTTACCATATGATGTGCCACAAAACGATTTTCCGCCGATTCAGATCGAACAACTTCTCTCTTAACACAGGTTCCTTTTGTTTTTCAAGGGATTATTCAACCCAATAAAAAAGGTGGGATCGGAAACCCGATTCCACCTTTTTTATTGGGTTTGAAAAGAAAATTATTTCTTTTCCGCCGCAGGGGCCGCAGGAGCTTCTTCTTTCTTCTCCTCTTTCTTCATCTTCTTGGCCTTCTTTACCTTCTTCTTCTTGGCCTTCTTTTCCATCTTTTCAGCCGGGGCCTTCTCTTCCTTGGCAGCCGGGGCGGCAGGTTCGGCCTTCTTTTCTTCAGCGGCGAAGGCTAAAGAAACACAAAGGGAAAATACCAATGCCATGGTCCAAACGATTAATTTCTTCATCTCTATTCACCTCCTCTCGTACAAATTTTATACAAAAATCCGATTAGCCTTTTATAATTAATTAAGTTTCTATTTAAGTAAGCATATATGATGCCAATTATGTGTTTTGTATGATTTCAGTTAGTTACAAACTAATGAGATCAATCGCCCTCCCCTATTTTCCAATATTTATAATTATCGGGCCAGAACCCTCAAAATTCTTTTTAATTTTGGAATTCCTGGAAATGATCGGGGAAACATATTGAATTCAAATTATGTTTTCATTAATTCTTTAATCCGCCCTAAATGATTTTCCAATTTTTCTATCTTTTTCCCCAGGGAACGAACTTTCTCTTTTTCTTTCCCCACGACCTCCTCGGGGGCCTTTTGCAAAAAATCTTCGTTGGCCAATTTTTTTTCGATCCGAGTCCACTCTTTCCGTAAGATGGCCAGTTCCTTATCTAATCGTTTTTCTTCTTCCTCAAACTGAATGATTCCTTTTAATGGGATAAAAATCTCCATTCCTTCAAAAACCCCGGAAGCCGAGGAAAGGGGATTTTTCTCATCCATTAAAAATGTTAATCCGGAGCCTTTGGCCAAGACCAAAATTTCTTGCTGATGGGCCTCAATCGAAGCCTTGGAAGAAGAGTCGGTAACCCGCAAATAAATTTCCACATTTTTTGATGGGGGTACGTTCATTTCCCCTCTTATGTTGCGGACTTCGGAAATCAGGCCTTTGATGGTCTCCATTTCCTTTTCAGCCTGTTCATCCACGAAAAAATGTTCAAGTGCCGGAAAGGGTTCTTTGAGGATGCTGGATCTGCTCCCCGGAAGGGATTGATAGATCTTTTCACTGACGAAGGGCATGAAGGGATGGATGACCTTCAGGAGGGTTACCAGGACCTGATAGAGGGTCTCTTGCGTAATTGATTTTTCCCGGCTTTCATCTTCCTGGTATAAAATAGGTTTAATGAATTCCAGGTACCAGTCACAGAATTCATGCCAAATGAAGTGATACAGCTCATGAGCCGCTTCATTAAAGCGATACTCCTTGATCCCCTGTTCGACTTTTTCAATGACCACGTGCAACCGACTGATGATCCAACGGTTTACCGGATCCTGGGGCGGACCGGATTTCCGTTCTTCGATTTCGAGCCCCTCAAAATGAGACAAGCTGAAGCGGGCGGCGTTCCAGATTTTGTTCACAAAGTGACGATATCCTTCAATACGCTCTTCTGAAAGCTTGATGTCTCTTCCCGGCACCGCTAAAGCGGCCAAAGTGAAACGAAAGGCATCCGTGCCGTACCGGTCCATTATCGTCAAAGGGTCAATAACATTTCCTTTGGATTTACTCATTTTCTGACCCTCGGCATCCCGGACCAGGGCATGGATATAAACATGATGAAAAGGGACCTTACCCATAAAACGAAGGCCCATCATCATCATTCGGGCTACCCAAAAAAAGAGGATGTCAAAGCCGGTGACCAGGACCGAGGTCGGGTAATAAACTTGGAGTTCTCGGGTCTCCTGCGGCCAGCCTAAGGTGGAAAAGGGCCAAAGGGCCGAGCTGAACCAGGTATCCAGGACGTCCGTTTCCTGTCGTAATTCCGTAGAATTGCAGGTTGGGCAAAATTGGGGGGGATTGACGGAAACAATGACCGATCCACAACTGCCGCAATACCAGGCCGGTATCTGATGCCCCCACCAAATCTGTCTGGAGATACACCAATCCCGTATGTGGGTCATCCAATCAAAATAGGTCTTTTCCCAGGTCTTGGGAAAGATCTGGGTTTGGCCGTTTTCAACGGCCTTTGTGGCTTGTTCCGCCAGAGGACCGACCCGGACGAACCACTGCTTGGAAAGAGTGGGCTCGATCATGGTCTTACAGCGATAGCAGTGTCCGATATTATGGGCATATTTTTCTATTTTTTCAAGTAGTCCCAGGGCCTTCAAATCTTCAAGCACCCGCTCCCGGCAGGCCTTTCGATCCAATCCCTGATAAACACCGGCATTCTCATTCATCCGGGCCTCCGAGTCCATGACGTTGATGATGGGGAGTTCATGACGACGGCCGATTTCAAAGTCATTAAAATCATGGGCTGGGGTAATCTTCAGGGCCCCGGTGCCAAAGCCCTTGTCCACATAAGGGTCGAAGATAATCGGAATTCTTCTTTGGGTAAGCGGGAGGTGTACTTCCTGTCCGGTTAAATCCTGATAACGTTCATCTTCCGGGTTGACGGCCACGGCCGTATCCCCGAGCATGGTCTCCGGCCTGGTGGTGGCGACGATAACGGCCCCCGGCCCTTTCACCAGAGGATATCGAATATGGAATAGATTCCCTTCATGGGTCTCATGCTCCACTTCCAAGTCGGAGAGGGCGGTTTGGCAGCGCGGGCACCAGTTGATGATATAATCCCCCCGGTAAATCAGCCCCTCCTGATACAGACGGACGAAGACCTCCTTTACCGCTCTGGACAAGCCTTCGTCCATGGTAAAACGCTCCCGGCTCCAGTCACAGGCAGCCCCCAGGCGTTTTAACTGATTGATGATGATTCCGCCATATTTGGCCCGCCATTCCCAGACCTTTTCGATAAACCGTTCCCGCCCCAATTGATGGCGGTCGATCCCTTCCTGGGCCAACATCCGCTCCACCACATTCTGGGTGGCTATACCGGCATGATCGGTCCCCGGGACCCAAAGGACGTTATACCCTTTCATTTTATGATAGCGCCAAAGGATATCCTGAAGGGTGGTGTTCAGGGCATGTCCCATGTGGAGTGTCCCGGTGACATTCGGCGGGGGGATGACCATGGAAAAAGGCGGACCCGTTGCTTCCACGTCGGCCCGAAAGAGGTTTTCGTCCACCCAAAATCGGTATAGATCCTCTTCCACCTGATCCGGTTCATATCCTTTAGGCAACACAGGGGTCATCGTTTAACTGCTCTCTTTCTTTAACAAAAAAATACGAATAGGGTTTATAAAACAAAAGGGGATTAAAATCTTAACCCCCTTATGACTGCTCAGGCGATTTCCCAAGATTTATTTTCTTTTTAAGTCCTCTATCTCCCGGGCAATGGCCTTTTCAATTTCTTGAACCAGGATCTCCCGAATCATTTTTTCGATGGTTTCATCGACCTTTGATCGTATAAGCCTTTCCACTTCTTTACGGACCAGCGTTTCCAGGTCATTGGAGCCAATTTCTTCTAATGATCCCGTCTTCTGGACAGGACCAACGGGTTCGATTATTTCCCTTGGCAAGGCCGGGTCTGGCCCGGCAATAATATCGACCAAATCGATGATCTTCTCGTCAACTTTTTCCATTTGGATAACCTCATAAAAGGGTTAATCGCCTGGCCGGATTGTTGTTTTTTGGATGACTTTGGCCTGATTATATAGTATTTTTTAACCATTCTGTCAATAGGTTAAAAGGGCCGGTCCAAACTTCCGGCCGCCGATACTTTTTATTCAGGTAAATCTCTCTGCCGCCGTAACTGGGATGGATATAATCAGGGTCATGATGAATATATGGGAACTCGATAACCAAATTTTTTTCTGGATCAATAAAGGGCATCGGAACCCTTTTCTTGACCTGGTCATGCCCTACGTGACGGAATTTGACCACTGGAAATTTTGGATAGCCCTTACCTGGCTCCTTATTTTTCTAATCGGCGGGAAAAAAACAAAGGTCACTTTTCTTCTCCTCCTGGCCCTGGTGGGGGCCCTGGACTATTCCAACAGTTTTCTATTTAAACACCTCTTTGCCCGTCCACGGCCCTGCAATGTCCTCCCGAACGTTCATATCTTCTGGCCCTGTCCTCGCTCGTTCTCCTTCCCTTCCAACCACGCGGCCAATCTTTTCGGGGCGGCCTTTTTCCTTTCTTATATCTATCGAAAATGGTCCTTTTTCTTAATCCCTATGGCTATGGTCGTCGGTTATTCGAGGGTCTATGTGGGCGAACATTATCCCCTTGATATTGTGGGAGGGGTTGTATTGGGGGCCATTGGGGCGGCCTTAGCCGTCATGCTCCTGAAGTTCCTGTTTTCTCGAGGACCGATTGCCCGATGGGTGAGGGACGGAAGGAGGGATAAGCATTGATCGGTAGGGTGTCTTATTTTTTCCCTTTCTCCATTTTTCTTTTTTCTTCATCCCGGATTTCCCGCCTGAGAAGTTTTCCTACTTTGGATTTAGGGAGCATGTCGCGAAATTCAATGTATTGGGGGACCTTGTAAGGGGCCAGCCGTTCCCGGCACAAACGGATCAGTTCATTGGCCCCCACTCCTTTGGCATCGGCCTTTAAGACCACGATCCCTTTGATCCGCTCTCCCACCCTGGGGTCCGGGATACCGACCACACAGGCGCCGATTACCGTGGGATGATCCTGGAGAACCGCTTCGATCTCCGAGGCCGAAACCCGATACCCTTTGTATTTGATGATGTCCGCCAGGCGCTCCACATAAACCAGTTCCCCCTGCTCATTTTGGCTGACAAAATCCCCCATCCGGTAATAGGTTTGACCCTCAATGGTCACATATGAACGAGCGGTCTCTTCCGGTTTGTTCAAATATTGTTTTAGAGTGAACTCGGAGGTAATCAACAACTCACCCGTTTCCCCGAAGGGAACGGGTTCCAGGGTTTCCGGATTGACCACCTTGACCCTTCTCGATTTCAAGGATAATCCGATGGAAAGGGGGTTTGGTTCACGGTCCAAGCGGCTGTAGGAGATATGTCCCACCTCGGTCGACCCATAGACCTGGTAGATCGGTACGCCGAATTTTTCTTTCCAGCGATTAAAAACTTCCAGCGGGAGGACATCCCCTCCGCAATAACAATAACGGAGAGTGCCGAGCCGGTATTGATCCAAACGATCATTTTCCAGGATCATCCGGTAAAGGGTCGGGACCCCGAGCATCCAGCGGACTTTATATTTTTCAATCGCCTCTAAGATGGCGTCAACCTGAGGCTGAGGCATGAGAATGGTGGTATTGCCCGAATTGAGTCCTACGGCCACAAAAAACCCCAGGGCCATGATGTGAAACAAAGGGTTAATGGCGATATAGGTGTCTTCCCCTTCTTGGATATAGCCCTTAAGAACGTCTTCCATCAGGTCGTTGACATAAGAAGTCATGCCCGCATGGTTGCCCGGCACCCCTTTGGGAAATCCGGTGGTTCCCCCGGTATAGAGGATGTAGGCCAGATCCTTTAAGGGGTCTATTTTAACCGCTGGAGGAGCCGGGGGGGATTTCAATAATTCCTTAAACAGAAGAACCTTTTCGTTCTTTTCAACTACGCCATGGGGGATTTTATCGAAAAGAAACCCAAGCATTCTCTTGGGAAAGGGGAGTAAATCCACCAGGTTGGTGACAATGGCCCTCTTGATCCCGGTGTTGCTGAAGGTCTCCTTCACATAGCCGAAATTGGTGTCATGGCAAATGATGGTTTCGGCCCCGGAATCCTGAATCATATAACTGACCTCATGAGAGGTATAAATCGGAGAGACCGGGACGACCACGGCCCCGATTTTTTGGATCCCGAAGAAGGCCACCACCCATTGAATGCAGTTGGAGAGGTAGAGTATGACCCGATCGCCCTGTTTAACCCCTTGGCCGGACAAACCGGCGGCAAAGCGGTCGATCAGATTCACCAGCCGGGAAAAAGAATATTTTTCTCCCAAAAAAACAACCGCTGTCCTTTGCGGGTATTTTTGGGCCATCCGCTCAAACCGGGAAAAAACCAATTCCTCCCCCGGGTTAAAAACTTTCTCGTTCACACTCATGATTTTTTCTTCTGGCTTACCCTTTTCTCTTCCTTCTTAGGCCCCCACTTATATTCCAAAATAGGCCGCCCGCACATCCGGATTATCCATCAATTCCGTCCTCGTCCCTTCCATGACCGCCGCCCCGTTTTCCAGGATATAGGCATGGTCGACGATAGGCAAAAGGGGGCGGGCATACTGCTCGGAGACAATAACGGAAACGCCCCGTTCATCACGAATGTTCTTGATCGAACGGACCAGTAAGGCCTGGACCAACGGGCTGAGACCCATAAGAGGTTCGTCGAGCAACAAGATTTTGGGCTGGGCCATCAGGGCCCGGCCGATGGCCAGCATCTGTTGTTCTCCGCCGCTTAAAAACCCCCCTTCCCGCTTTTTTAAAGGGACCAGGGCCGGAAAAATTCTGAAAACATATTCCAGGGTAGACTTGGCCTGGGTCGAATCGGCCAAATAACCGCCCATTTTGAGGTTCTCCAAAACCGTGCTTTCCGGAAAAATTCGCCTCCGTTCCGGGCAAAGGATGATTCCTTTCCTGGCCCGTTGGCTGGGCTTTAAGGCCATGATGTCGACACCCCGGTAGAAGACCTCACCCATCAGGGTGATACGCTCACCCCCGGCCATCTCTTCCTTTTTCTTGATGTCCTGCATGATACCTGAAAGGGTATACATCAAGGTGGACTTGCCGGCGCTGTTGGCCCCAAAAACCCCGACGATCTGGGTTTCCTGACACTTAATACTGATGTTGTTCAGGGCCAGCATATTCTCGTAGAAGACCATCAGCCCTTTAGCTTCAAACATAATCGGATAAATCCTCCGAACCGAGGTAGGCCTCTTTCACTTTATCATCCTGCATCACTTCTTCGGGGACCCCTTCGATCAGTTTTTGGCCGAAGTTCAAAACCATGACCCGATTGGCCACTCGGAATAATTCTTTTAACCGGTGTTCGATCATGATCAGGGTGATCCCCTCGATCTGGAGCCGTTCGATCAGGGGGATCATGCTGGCAATCTCACTGGCGCTTAGCCCGGAAAAAACTTCGTCGCAGAGGATAACCTCCGGCCGCAAAGCCAGGCAGCGGGCCAATTCCAGTCGTTTTAAATAGCCGGTGGGCAGGGTGGCGGCCATTTTAAAAGGGACGTAGGAATCCCGCTCGAAACCGATCTCTTCCAGGATATCGATAGCCACGGTATTGCGGTCCCCTAATTTCCCCCCGCCCCGCCAGCCACCGGTCCGCCGCGCCCTGGGAGAGAACAGGGGAATGATTAAATTCTTGTAGGCCGGCAAACTATAGTAAGGTCTCATGACCTGGAAGGTCCGGGTGACCCCGAGATGGGCGATCTTATGCGGGGGCCAATGGGTAATATCCTTTTGGTTAAAAAAGACCTTCCCCGAGCCGGTACGCACAAAACCGGTTATGCAATTGATCAGGGTAGTTTTCCCCGAGCCGTTAGGACCGATGATCCCCAGGATCTCCCCGCGGTTAAGCTTAAAACTGACATTGAATAAGGCCTGAATCCCTCCAAAGGCCTTACTGATCCCCTGGATGTCCAAGATGGTTTCCGGGGTCATACCTTGGCCCACCTTTCAAACTGGTGGTATTTCCGTTGGGCATAGACCATGATCCCCTCGCTCCGGAAAACGATAAAGGCCATCAGGATCAGGGAGTAAAAAACGATCCGCAAGGTTCCGAAGGCCCGGAGTAATTCCGAAATCGGCACCAGGATAAAGGCCCCCAAGAGAGGTCCCACCAGGGTGCCTCCTCCCCCGATGACGGTTGCGGCGATGGGTATGATGGAAAAATCCAAAGCCAGTTGCGAAATGCCGGACCACATGTAAATATGGACCAAGTAAGCCCCGCCTAAACAACCCATGGCTGCGGATATAAAGACCCCGGCGGCTTTATAAAAGGTAATATTGATTCCCGAGGCCTTAACGGCCTGGTCATTGTCTTTGATCCCCCTGAATACCAGACCGAGGTCCATATTGACCAGACGGCGCAGACCGAATAAGACCAGTAAAAGGACCCCTAAAAGGGAATATTGTTCCACCCAGCGGTTGGGAAAACTGGCCACACCGACAATCCCGTCCGTACCCCCTAAAATATTCAAGGCCTCGATGATCCGGGCCATCAGCAAAGGATACATGAGGGTTACAATGGAAAAATAGACACCCCTCAAAGGCAGACAGGGCAACAGGAGAAAGGTGCAAATCAGGGCCCCGCCGAAGGTGGCCAAGGGAATGGTAAACAGGGGAGACAATCCAAGCTTGGTATTCAGGATAGCGGCCATATAACCGCCGACACCGACAAAAAAAGCCCCACCCAGGGAAACGAGTCCGACAAAATGGGTCAGAAAGTCAAAGCTTATGGCCAGGAGCGCATAGATTCCGACAATGGAAAGGACCCTCTGCCAATAGACATTGGTAATCACTAAGGGCAGGATCAGGAGCCCGACGATCAAGGCCATTCTGGGTATCAGAAGGTAGCTGATTTCTTTCCAGGAAGAAATGGCATACAGGCCGCTGGTCCGGACTTTGATGCCCCGATCGATTCGCTCTTTGCGTCCCTGTCCCTCTGTTTTGTCCAAGATTATACCCGCTCCTCAAGTTCTTTTTGTCGGCCGAAAAGTCCGGATGGCCGCAAGATCAAGGTGACGATAATGGCCAACAGGGCCACGACGATCTGGAAGTGGGACTCCACATAAACCACCGTTAAAATCTGTAAAAAGCCGATTAAAAAAGAAGCGGCGATCGCCCCGACCCAACTGCCCAGCCCCCCGACAATACAGACGGCAATGGCCATGATCAGCACATTATAACCTGCTTCCACAACGATATTACCCAGGGGGAGCAAGGCCACGGCGGCCAGTCCGGCTAAAAAAGACCCCAGGAACATGGCCATGACCGCCATCCGGTCGGAATCAATCCCCAGCATCAGGGCCGCCCGTTCATCCTGGGCCATGGCCCTCAAGGCCAGGCCGATGCGGTTGAAATGGGTAAAAAGCCAAAGCAAGGCAATCACCACCACCCCGAGGCCAACCACCATGAGCCGTTGGAAGTCGACTTGGACCCCGAAGAATTCCACGCTCCCTTCGATAAAGACCGGAAGCGTATAGGTCATACCCTTAAACCCGCCCCAGCGAAGCCCTTCCAATATGGCCAGCCCGATGGCGTAGGAGGCGATGATCTCCGAAGTGGCCATACCCCGGACCCGGATCAATATGAACCGATAAATGGCCGCCCCGATCAGGCCGGTGATGAAGAGGGATAAAAACATGGCCAAAAGGTAATGGAGGTGAAGGGTATGAATCAGACTCCAGACGATAAATCCGGTCACGATATAAAGGGCCCCGTGGGCAAAGTTGGGCAGGCCGGAAATTCCATACACCAGGGTAAACCCCAGGGCCATCAAGGCCAAGGTCAGGCTGTTAATGATACCGTAAACAAGGATTTCCATCTAACACACCAAGGGAGTTCTAATAGGATTCAAGGGGCCGAGGGGCCAAGGTTTCAAGTGAAAGGCGGGGATTTAAAACCCTTGAACCCTCGCATCCTCGAATCCTTGACCCCTTTGGCTTATTTTTTCATCCAGGGCGGCAGCAGGATTTCTCCGGTAGCGATCTTGGGCGGATAAACCACTACCCGTTTCCCCTTTTGCCACTGAAAGATGGTACCCACGGCCCCTTCTTTCGGGTCCAGGCTGGGGATGACTTGATGGCTCTTAGGGTCAAAACGGATACGGCCGTAAACCCCCATCACATCGGTTTTTTCCAGGGCGGCCACCACGGCATCCGAATCCAGGGTGCCGGCCTTTTCGATAGCATCTTTTAAGACATAAACAGCCATGTAACTGCTGGAGGTCCCATACCCTTCGGGTTCGATTTTGTATTTCTTGGTATAGGCATCATAAAATTTCATGGTCCAAGGGGTGGCCTTGGATGGGGCATTGCCGGCATTAACCACGTTGGCCAGGCAGTATTCCCCTTTTCCTTCCGTGGCCTTCCAGAAGCCTGGTTGCTCGGCCGCGGCGATGATGGACCCAAAGGGCAAGGCAGGCACCTTCAGGTCATACCATTGTTTTAACAGGATGGAGCTTTCCGGCATGTCCATCCAGATCAAAATGACTTCAGCCCCTTCTTTCTTGGCTTTTAATAGACCCATGGAAAAATCAGTGGTCCCGGTGGGATAGATTTCCGGCTTGCCCAACACCGTCCAACCCTTGCCGGTCATAATCTTGGCGATCAACTCCCCGCCGGCCCTGGCGTGGGCCACATCCTGGACCATGATAAAGAGCTTGTTCAGCTTGTGTAGCTTGCCGATGTCCACCAGACAGGGGATGATTTCACCGGTGACCATCCATTTGGCTTCGCCGCTGATCCGGAAACAATATTTGAATTTCTCATAATTTGCAGCCACCCGGGCATTATAGGCCGGGGTCAAGGCCCCGGTTGTCAGAATAGAGACCTTTTTATATTTGGAAAGCAAATCCATGGCCGCTAAGGCCGCTTCGGAGCGGACCGGTCCGCCGACGATAAAATCGGCCTTTTTCTCTAAAATGAGCTTTTCCATGGTCAGGAGGGCATCGCTGACCGGTACACCGGGTTCAAGATCCCGCGTGTCCATGGTCACCACTTCAAAAGGTCTTTTAACTCCCTTTACATTGACCCCGCCTTTGGCATTGATTTCATCCACGGCCAGTCGCATGGCCCGATCGGCGTCCCAGCCATACAGAAAGGCCGTTGCCAGGGGGGCACCGATGATGATCGGTTTTTCAGCGGCCATAATCTGGGAATGGCTAAAAAAGGGTAAGACCAAAAATAAGACGAATACCCAAGTACCAAAAATTCTTGCCTTCATACTTCTCCTCCTTTGTGGATATTGATGATTTATCGCTAAATCTTAAAATTTTAGAGGAAGTTAAAAAAAAGGGTATCTGTTATTCCAAATTTTTGTAGCTTTTTTATAGCCATCCCGCCGAATAGCATTTAAAATTATGCAAGAGTTGAGCCAATGGCCATCGTAAGCACCAACCACCATAATTTCAATGAGTTGACTGCTATGAAACGAATCGATCAACCGAATGATTTGAATCGATCTTACAATTTGTGAAAATTATTTTCAATAAAATTATATGATTCGTCGGGATTGGTTTCATGAAGGGTTTCTCTCATTGGACAGTCCGTACGTTTTAAGCTTATAGCGGAGTGTGGGCCGCGAGATGCCCAGTAATTCGCAGGTCTTCCCCAAATGCCAGCGGGTCCGGTTGAGGATCCCCAAAATGTAGTCCCTCTCGATGTCCTGCAGGCTTTGCTTATGGATCGGCTTGTCTTTTGAATTCTGAGGCAGGGGCAGCCTCTTGCCGAGTAAAGGGGTGATGAGTTCTTCGATGATTATCTCCCCCCGAGTGTTAATGGATGCGTGGGTGATAACGTTCTCCAGTTCCCGGATGTTTCCGGCCCAATCATATTCCAGCATCCGTTTGAGGGCTTCCTCTTCGACTTTTCTTATATCCTTGCCGAGATCATGGTTGATCTTCCTGAGAACATGTTCGACTAAAAGCGGAATATCAGACTTCCGCTCTCTTAGAGGGGGCACCTTTATGGCTGCCACATTGAGCCGGTAATAAAGATCCTCTCTGAATTTCCCGTCCTTGACCATTTTCCAGAGATCTTCGTTGGTGGCGGCAATGATCCGGGTATTGGATTTGATCTTCCTTTCTCCTCCAAGACGTTCAAACTCTTTTTCCTGCAAAAACCGGAGCATCTTCGATTGGAGCTCAAAAGGGATTTCACCGATCTCATCCAAAAATATCGTTCCCTCTCCTGCCAGTTCAAACTTTCCTTTTTTGGAGCTGGTGGCGCCGGTAAAGGCACCTTTCTCGTGGCCGAACAGCTCACTTTCCAGGAGCGTCCCCACAAAGGTCGAACAGTCTATGGCCTGAAAAGGATGGGATTTATACGGGCTGTTAAAATGGATGGCCCGGGCGATCAGTTCCTTGCCGGTACCCGTTTCACCTTCGATAAGGACCGTAATCCTATTTTCCGAGAGGACCCCGATGGTCTTGAAAATTTCTTTCATCTCCCGGCACTTGCCCACGAGTTTCCCCTTTGTATAAGTCGACAAGGGATCGATCGAGACCGCTGCGGTCCGTGCCGGACTCACCGATTTAAGGGCCTTATCAATAACCCTTTCCAGCTCCTCCACGTCAATCGGTTTGGGGATATAATCAAAAGCCCCGTATTTTACGGCCTTGATGGTGATGTCCATATCATGAAAGGCGGTGATGATAACGATATTCTTTCTCCCCTGCCCAGCGAGTTCCTTTAAGACCTCAAGGCCATCCTTGTCGGGCAAACGGATATCCAGGATGATCACCTGGGGATCGAAGGCTTGGCATTGTCTCAAACCCTCGGTGGCCGAAAGGGCACAGGCAACGGAGTAGCCTTTCTCAGTCAGAAACATCTCCAACGATTCAAGGAGGGATTGTTCGTCATCGATGATGAGAATTTTATTGGGTCTCATAGTGGTTTTCACGATGGTTCTCCCATGGGGAGGGTGAAAATAACCCGGGTCCCCTTCGGCCAGCGGAGTTCTACTTTTTCTTTTCCTCCGTGGGCTTCGATGATCTTCTTTACATTAAAAAGACCAAGACCCGTTCCTTTTTTCTTGTTACTGAAAAACGGGTTGAAGATAAAGGGGAGGTCCTCGGGTGCTATTCCGGGACCATCGTCGCTAATTTCCACCCGCAGGGCCTGGCCATCCGCCTTCAACTGTTTTGTGGTTACCTCAAGGTGCCCTCCTTCAGGCACCGCTTCGACGGCATTAAGTAAGACATTGATGATGGCTTGTTCCATCTTCTCAGGATCGGCCCAGGTCTCAGACATTTTTCGGGCATATCGTTTTCTAACCTTCACCCCTTTTTCTTTGATCCGGGCCTCCATAATTTCGAGGCAGGAATCCAGGATGGCATTGACAGAAACAAAGCCCACATTCAGTTTGACCGGCTTGGCAAAATCGAGCATTTCATCCAAGATCCTCTCCAGACGGGATATTTCCTGGACGATGATCTCCAGTCGTCGTCGGTCATTTCCACTGAAACGCGTATTTTTCAGAATGATTTGGCTGTTCATCTTCACCGATGACAGGGGATTTCGTATTTCGTGGGCCAGGGAGGCGGTCAGCTTTCCGATATGGGCTAGACGTTCCGATTCCCGGATTCGCTTTTCCGTTTCCAACAATTCGCGGGTCCTTTTCTCAACTTCCTGCTCCAGGTTTTCCGCATGTTCTCGGATATCTTTTTCGTGCAGGGTTTGATAATAATTGCTGAACCTCTTTATCGTGTAGAGCAGACAGGCATCTAATCTCTGCAGGGCCGACAGGAGAGCCTCATCGGCCAGATTGGTAACCAGGAGGGGGACCAGGATAGTCCGGCAAAGTTCATAGGCATTTTGAACATCCGAAAGAAAAAAGCCCCCCTCCAGTCTGATCTTGGCAATCCACTCAATGTGTGCATCGATACTCGAGTAATCGTCATGAAGCAGCACGTCCCGACTGGCGTCGTAGGCCCTGGAAACCGTGATGAAAAGCTCATCCAAGGGTCTTTCGCTGTACCGCCGGCTGACTCCAAGATGGAGAAGCCGGATCCATTCCCGGATAATCCGGTCACGGTGTTGAGTCAGGATTTCTTCTAAATTCATAGCCTACAACACCGCCCAGGGCTTGGGAAGAAAGATTTTCTCATAGAGGTTTAAGGCATAGCGGTCGGTCATCCCGGCGATGAAGTCGGTTACCTTTTCCGGGGTTATTTCCCCTTCCCCGGCCTGCCCCAGTTGATCGGGCAAGAGTTCCGGTTGTCGGAGAAGGACTTCGTACAGTTCGCCGATCACCTTTCGGGCCTTGATGAAATCCTCATGGACCCGCCCCAGGTTGTAGACGTGACTGTAGAGAAATTCCCGTAAGTGAACCATGGCCGATAAGACCTCTTTCTTCATAGATAAACCCTTGTAAGGACTTTTCAAGCTGCCGTAAACCACGGCCTGCACCATGGTGTCGATCCATTTTGAACTTCGATCCCCCAAGATTTTCAAACAAGCTCTCGGAATATCCCGGTTAGAAATCACCTCCGCGCGGATGGCGTCGTCCAGGTCATGGCTGATATAAGCGATGATGTCGGCAACCCGGACCACCTGCCCCTCCAGGGTCATGGCCCTTTCGGCCGGATCTTGGGGAAGGATATCTCCTTTCCCTTTGGAATGTTTTATGATCCCTTCCCGGACTTCCATGGTCAGGTTCAACCCTTTTCCGCCCTTCTCCAGCAGGTCCACCACCCTGAGACTTTGATGGTGATGGACAAACCCTCCAGGAACAATTTGGTCCAGGACCTCTTCGCCGGCATGACCGAAAGGGGTGTGTCCCAGGTCATGGCCCAAAGCGATGGCCTCGGTCAAATCTTCGTTTAACCGGAGTGCCCGGGAAATGGTCCGGGCAATCTGGGAAACTTCCAGGGTATGGGTCAGACGGGTTCGATAGTGGTCTCCGGTGGGCGATAAAAACACCTGGGTCTTGTGTTTCAACCGACGAAAGGCTTTGGAATGGATGATCCGATCACGGTCCCTCTGAAAAACCGTCCGGATGGAACAGGGTTCTTCCGGAATCGGCCTTCCCCGGCTCTCGGAACTCAAGGCCGCCCAGGAGGCCAGAAATTCTCGCTCCCGTTGTTCAATCTGTTCGCGAATGGTCATCATTTAGTTTTATCCAGTTTTCCGAATAAATTAAATCCATTTCTCAGGTCGCCTTTTTTATTTACAAACCTCTCAAGCTTGGATACTATTTTACCGTGCGAATTATCAGTCATTATATCACCAAAGAATTCCTCAAGATGACCCTCCTTTGCCTGGGAATTTTTACCTTTATCTTCCTGTTGGTAGATATCATGGAAAAGCTGAATTCCTTTAATGAAGCCGGGACGGCTCCGACCTTGATTTTCCGGTATTTTCTTTTGACCATCCCTTCCATTATCAAACAGATGATTCCGGTGGCCATCCTCATGGGGACCCAGTTGACCTTTGGATTTTTGTCCAGGAATAACCAGATCATCGCCTTCAAGTCCAGCGGTATCAATATGATCCGCCTGTCCTTTCCCATCATCCTGCTTTCCGTTACCGCCACCCTTTTCATCCTGATCCTGGGAGAAATCCTGGTCCCCTTTACCAACGCCCGGGCCTCCGAAATCTGGAATTATAAAGTCAAAAAAATGGAACCTCGGGCGGTCTTTCTCCAGGAAAAAATCTGGTACAAAGGGGATCAGGCTATTTATACCTTTAATAAGTTTAATTTTAAAGAACAAACAGCGGAAGGGGCGACCCTTTATTTTTTTGATTCCAAGTTTAACCTTATCTCGCGACTGGATGCTGAAAGAGTGGCCTGGAAAAACGGAACCTGGGTTTTTCTAAACGGCCTTTCCCAGTCTTTTAGGCCGGATGGTTCTTATTCCAGTCAACCCTTTACTGAAAAAGACCTCGTCCTTTCCGAAACCCCGGAAGATTTTCGCACCCAGGAAAAACGCAGTGAGGATATGACCTATTCGGAACTTAGAGTCTATATCCAAAAAATTCAAAAAGAGGGATACGAGGCCACACGCTATATTGTGGAAAAACAAATCCGCCTGGCCTTTCCGGTGGTCTGTATCATCATGGCCCTCTTCGGCATCGCCCTGGCCTTGCGCAGGGAAAAGGGCATCGGGGTAGCCCAGGGGATTGTCGGGAGCCTCCTGGTGGCCTTCGTCTACTGGATTTGTTTTGGGTTATCACGTTCTCTGGGTATTTCCGGTGTCTTCCCTCCTCTCTGGGCCGCCTGGTCTTCCAATATCCTCTTTTTGTTTATCGGAGGCTATTTACTCTTGAATATCCAACAATGAAAACCCTCAGTTTTGCCGATCGAGAAAGGATAAGTCAACCGGTAGGTCATAAATTCGAAATTCCTGATTTTCAAGGCCCAAAGAGAAAGGAATTAGTCTAAAATAAAATGAAATTGAATCTCTTTGATAAAATTGTTCAAACACACCTATGGGACCGGGAGAAAGGCCCGGATCAAACCATTCCGTTAAAGGGAGATCAAGTCCTGACCCAGGATGCTACGGGGACCATGGTCTATCTGCAGTTTGAGGCCATCGGCCGTCCCCGGATCCAGGTTCCCCTGGCGGTTTCCTATGTGGATCATAATACCCTGCAGACCGATTCCCGAAATCCGGATGATCACCTCTTCCTGCAAACCGCGGCTGCCCGTTACGGGGCCTATTTTTCTCCGCCGGGCAACGGGATCAGTCATCAAGTTCATTTGGAACGGTTTGCCAAACCCGGAGAGGTTTTATTAGGTTCGGACAGTCACACCCCGACCTGCGGCGGTCTTGGCATGCTGGCCATGGGTGCGGCGGTCTCGACATCGCCGCGGCCATGGCCGGATTTCCCTATCGACTGGTAAGACCCAAGGTCAGACAAGTTCGCTTGACCGGAAAATTAAACCGCCCCTGGGTAACGGCATGGATGTGGGCCTGGAGATGCTCCGTCGTCTGACCGTCCGGGGCGGGGTCGGTTGGATCATGGAATACGGCGGTCCGTAAAAATCGTTCGCGGACCGAATATAAAACCCATTCCCATAGGGAAGCCTTTAAAGGACTCCCTTAAGGCCCAGGTCCTGATCAAATTAGGAGATCACATCTCGACCGATGACATTCTCCCCGGGGGGGCAGAGATCCTGCCCTATCGTTCGAATGTCCCCGCCATTTCCCGATACACCTTCCATCGCTTGGACCCGACTTTTCCGGAAAGGGCCTTAAAGGCCGGGGCCGGCGTGATTGTCGGCGGGGAAAATTACGGCCAGGGTTCATCCCGCGAACATGCCGCCCTGGCCCCCATGGTCCTGGGAGTTCGGGCCGTGCTGGCTAAATCATTTGCCCGCATCCATCTGAGTAATTTGATCAATTACGGAATTATCCCCCTGGTTTTTGAAGACCCTGATGATTATGATTTAATGAGCCAGGATGACTGGCTCGAATTTCAGGAAGTGAAAAAGGCGATCCGAGAGAAAAAAGAGGTGTTGGTCCTCAACCAAACCAAAAAGAAAAAAATGGTCTTCAAGGCCCTGGTCCAAGAAGATAAAATAAATATCTTGCTCTCCGGAGGTCTTTTACCTTATCTGAAAAAAAGCTCAAAGTCCAAAGCTCAAAGTTTAAAGTAAACCCTTTTTTTTCAGCTTTCAGCCAATAAAGGATATGGCCTTAATCCAACTCCCCAACATCCTCATCGGCCATGCCACCAATCGCGGCGGGCCGACAGGCTGCACGGTCATCCTCTGCCCCCAGGGGGCGGTGGCCGGCATAGACATCCGCGGTTCGGCTTCCGGGACCAGGCAGACCGATTCCTTATTTTCTCTACACCGGGTACCTCAAATCCACGGCTTGTTCTTTTCCGGTGGCAGTGCCTTCGGTTTGGATGCGGCCGGAGGGGTCATGCAATACTTGGAGGAGAAAGAGATCGGTTTTGACGTGCGCGTAACCCGGGTGCCCATTGTTCCCACGGCCATTCTCTTCGATCTCTCTTTGGGTGACCCCTTTTGCCGGCCCGATAAGGCCATGGGCTATCAGGCCTGTCTGAACGCCTCGGACCTGGAAACGGCCGAAGGCAGTGTCGGGGCTGGGACCGGGGCTTCCATAGGAAAGCTCTTCGGCATCACCCAGGCCGTTAAAGGAGGATTGGGGTATGCGGTTTGTCAAACCCCGGGAGGACTCACCGTGGCCGCCCTGATGGTAGTCAATGCCTTCGGGGATGTCTTAGATCACCAAGGGGCCATCATAGCGGGAGCCAGGACCGCAGCGGACAGCACAACCTTTGCCGATACCTGGGCTTCTTTTAAAAAAGGCTGCGTCCCTTCCCAGTTTATCGTTCACAACAACACCACCCTGGGCGTCATCCTGACCAACGCCCGTCTTACTTCTTATCAGGCTCGAAAGCTGGCCCAGATGGGACACAATGCCCTGGCCCGATGCATCGCCCCGGTCCACACCCTGTTTGACGGAGACACCCTTTTTGCCCTCTCGGTCGGTGAAGTGGAATCCGATATCAATCAGGTGGGAATTCTGGGTCAGGAAATGATTCGGGAGGCCATAATCAGGGCCGTCAAGGCCGCGGACGGTTTTGGCCTCATACCGGCCTGGAAGGATTTGCAGGACAGGGGATAAAAATAAAGTGATGAAACCGGGGAAGGCGGTCTAATCACGAATTATTAACCTCAAATCATTGGTCGGCCTCATCCCTCCTTCACGGTCTGATCATAAGACTCTTCAATCGTTTTAATCAAACGGGTCAGCAGGCGATTGATCGGAACCGGAATCCTGAAAACCTCCCCTTCTTGCATAATCACCCCATTGATAAAATCGATTTCAGTGCGTTTTTTCTTTAAGACATCCTGAAGCATGGATGAAACATTGGAACTGGTCAAGCGGCAGACCTTTTTAACCTGCTCCAGGGGATCGGCGTAGATGAATTCGATGCCTTTCTTCTTCCCGATTAAAAGGCCCTCCTGAACGGCCTCTTTCAAGATCTCTTCGGTCCCCGGGAAATCGAGAAGTTTTCCATTGGGTAACCGGGTCAGGGCGGTCAGGGCATTGATGCCGACATTCACCAGCAGTTTGCTCCAAATGAGGTTTTCAATCCTGGGTACCAATTGGGCGATGAATCCGCTCTGGGTCAACATTTCCTTGATCCTATTCAGTTGAATATCGGCATCCCCATCTCGAACCGTTTCCGGGAAACCATATCCGATAAAGGTATCCCCCCTCCCGGCATGTCGAACGTGCCCCGGTCCCAGGTCGGTGGCCCCGTGGGAAGTGATCCCGGCTAAAATTTTTTCTTTCGGGAGGATTTCTCCCAGGATTTCAACATTTCCCACCCCGTTCTGGAGGGTCAAAAAATAGGGGCCCGGTTCGATGACTTGAAGAATCCGGGCCACGGTTTTCGTATCATAGGCCTTGACACAATTGATGATCAATTCATCGGAAGACAAATCATTCGGGACCAAAGTGGCCGGCACTTTGATTCGAAAAGTCCCCTCAAGCCCTTCTATGGTCAACCCATCCCGATTGATGATTTCGACCCGCTCCTTCTCATGATCCAGGAGCATCACTTCGTTACCGGCCCGGGCCATCATCCCGGCCAGAAGACATCCCATGGCCCCTGGGCCGACGATACCGATTCGCATAGGTTTTCCTTTTTTATTTTTTTGATGCTTTAGATTTAGATCTCAGCTTGCCAAGGTCTCGGGCCTCCATGATAAAGGAATGTTCCGGCCCGGGGAATTTCCCGGCCTCCACCTCCTGCTTATAGGTCTCAATGGCCTCCTGGATCATGGGGAATAACTTGACATATTGTTTGACAAATTTAGGAAGAAACTTCTCGAATAATCCCAATAAGTCATTGGTGACCAGGACCTGGCCGTCGCATTCCGGCCCGGCCCCGATGCCGACCGTAGGAATTTTTAAAGACTTTGAAATTAAACCGGCCAGCTTATCCGGGATGCATTCCATTACCACCGAGCAGGCCCCGGCCTCTTCCAGGGCCAGGGCCGAATCCAACAGTTTCCGGGCGGAAGCCAGGTCTTTCCCCTGAACCCGGAAGCCGCCCAATTTGCCGACGGTCTGCGGGGTCAAACCGATGTGGGCCACCACCGGAATTCCGGCCTCGACGATAGCCCGCACGGTTCCGGTGACTTCCAGCCCTCCTTCCAATTTTACCGCATCGCATCCCGCCTCTTTCATAAATCGACCGGCGTTTCGGATGGCCTCTTCCCGGCTGATGTTATAGGACATAAAGGGCATGTCGCCTACCAGAAAGGCATAACGCATCCCCCGGCGAACGGCCCGGCAGTGATGGATCATCTCCTCCATGGTCACCGGTACCGTGGAGTCATATCCTAAAACCACCATGCCCACCGAGTCACCCACCAAGATCATATCGATCTCCGCCTGATCGATAAAAGAAGCCATGGAACAATCATAGGCGGTTAACATGGTTATTTTTTTACCATCCTTTTTCTTGGCCGACAAATCGTGAAGCGTGACTTTTTTTCTTTCCATGATTATCTCCTCGCAATAATAAAATCGGTTAAAGTTCTGACTACGGAACATCGATATAAAAACATTGATTCCAAAGAATCACCCATGATGAAATCATCAAAACCTGCAGATCGACACCCCGGTAAATGGCCGGGTCCAGAACGCGTTGAATTCCATGAATTCAGGCTTTCGCTCGACTTCCTGCCGATCGGCTATGCCGATCTTTTGGGGAGACTCCTGGAGAGCGTCTGACAGGAAGTTTCCTGATAAGGTCGGCCCCAGCCTCTTTGGGAGGCTTCTTTTTGGGTCGGCCAACCCGACCGAGCCGGCCGTCCGGAATGCCCCAAAAGACAAATTTTGGCTTTTTACTGACTCCGTCACTATGAGGCCCCCCAAAAAAAAGACCCCCGGACATAGTCCAGGGGTCTTTGGCAGTTCATTTCCCCGTCCCAGTCCATCTTGTGGATCCAAGCGGTTTATGACCTATTCAGGTAGTGGATAGACGCGTTTTCTGTCGCGGCTAAGAGGATCTCATACTAATAACTCCCAGCGTCCGACTTGAAACCTGCATCATACTCCGGCGGCCAGTTTGGCGGCCTTGACCGTGTTCTTCATCAGCATGGTGATAGTCATGGGGCCGACACCGCCGGGAACCGGAGTGATCAGACCGGCCTTCTCCTTAACTGCCTCATAATCCACGTCTCCGGCCAATATGGCCTTTCCCGATTCACTCTTGCCGATCCGATTGACGCCCACGTCAATCACCGCGGCCCCTTCTTTGACCCAATCGGCTTTTACATATTTGGGCACCCCGGCGGCCACGATCAGGATGTCGGCCCGCCGGCAATGTTCGATCACCTTTTCCGGGGGCGTTCCGGTATGCACGATGGTCACCGTAGAATTGGCCCCCTCTTTTTTCTGGAGCATGATGTTGGCGATGGGTTTCCCGACGATATTGGAACGACCGACGACCACCACTTCCGCCCCTTTGGTCTTAACGCCGGAACGGACCAAAAGCTCTTGGATACCGGCCGGGGTACAGGGCAGGTAATCGGCCTCACCGATCATGAGTTTTCCAACGTTAACCGGATGAAAGCCGTCCACATCTTTTTTAGGATCGATGGCATAGAGGATCTTGGTTTCGTTCACATGCTTGGGAAGGGGTAACTGGACCAGGATACCATGGATCTTGGGGTCCTGGTTATATTTATCGATCAGGCCCAATAAGGCCTCCTCGCTGATGTCGCCCGGTTGACTGTCCTGAATGGAAAAGAACCCCAATTCTTTAGAGGTCTTTTGTTTGGCCGTTACATAACTGACCGAGGCCGGATTTTCCCCTACCAGGATGGTTACCAGGCCGGGTACCACCCCCGTCCGGGCCTTTAGCTGTTCCACTTCCTGTTTTAGTTCTTCTCGAATTTGTTTGGCCACTTCCGCGCCGCTGATAATTTTGGCTGCCATGAATTTCTCCTTTCCTCAAAGCAAACTGGATTTATTAAAACAAAGAATACGATTTCCTTAGATTTATTATCAAATTCCCATACCCGGGTCAATAAAAATAAAATCCTTGAAAATTCTTCACCCTACTTACTTTTCGACAACCATTGAATAGGAGAGCCTTAAGGCCGGCGCTTTTGCCGGGCCCATTTATGAAAACTCATCCAGGAAAGGGTATAAAATGTGAAGGGGGTAAGAAATAAAATTTACTCCCCCGTTTAAATATGCTATTTTATGCCGCATGCGACCAATCCTGCTCAAATGGCTGATCAATGCCCTGGCCCTTTATATCACCACTTATCTGGTCAGGGGGATCGAGGTCTCCGGTGCCTGGGCCCTGTTGTTGGCCGCAGCCCTGTTGGGGATCCTTAATGCCGTTATCCGCCCCATCCTGATTATATTGACGCTGCCTATCAACATATTGACCCTGGGACTCTTTACCCTGGTCATTAACGGCTTGATGCTCTGGATTGTTTCCCTCATGATAAAAGGATTTGTGATTCAAGGATTTTGGCCGGCCCTTTTGGGCGCTTTGATGATCAGCATCATAAGCTGGATAGTCAGCTGGCTGATCCATTAGAGAGAGACCCGATGTCATAGCGGTTCGATCTTCCCTCTCCGAACGTAAAGACTGAACGACAAACCAGTGGGATCAAGAGAAACAGACTATGGCCCAGATAGACGCTTTCTTTAAACTCATGCATGATCAGGGTGCATCGGACCTCCATCTGGCCTCCGGTTCACAGCCGATTCTCCGGATAAGAGGGGAATTGGAGCGGGTAAAATACAAAACCCTGGAGAATGATGAACTGAAGGCCCTGCTTTATGAAATCACCCCCGAGGAAAAGATTAAGCAATTCGAAGAAACCGGAGATCTGGATTTCGCCTATGAGATCCCCGGACTGGCCCGTTATCGGGCTAATTTTTTTCGCCAGCTTTACGGCGTAGGTGCGGTCTTTCGGGAGATCCCCAGCCAGATTTTGACCATTGACGACCTTGGGCTTCCCTTGGTCATTAAACGATTGGCCTCGCTGCCCAAAGGATTGGTCTTGGTGACCGGGCCGACCGGGAGCGGTAAATCAACCACCCTGGCGGCTATTGTCGACCAGGCCAACCGCTCTCGAAAGGATCATATTTTAACCATCGAAGATCCTATCGAATTTGTGCATCCGAACCTCAATTGCACGATCAATCACCGGGAAATCGGGCGGCATACCCGTTCTTTTGCCACCGCCTTGCGGGGGGCCTTGCGGGAAGACCCGGACATAATCCTGGTTGGGGAAATGAGGGATCTGGAAACGGTTTCCCTGGCCATTGAGGCCGCGGAAACAGGGCATTTGGTCTTTGCCACTTTGCATACGATCAGCGCCTCCAAGACGGTGGACCGAATCATAGAGGTCTTCCCCGCCGATCAGCAGGCCCAGATTCGAGCTACCCTGGCTGATGCCCTGCGGGCCGTAATCTCCCAGACCCTCTTTAAGCGAATCGACCGGAAAGGACGGGTCGCCGCCTTGGAAATCCTGATCGCCACCCATGCCGTTCGCAATATGGTCCGGGAGGGGAAAACCTATCAGATCCCTTCGGTCATCCAAACCGGCAAAAAATACGGCATGCAATCCTTAGACGATACGATCATGGATTACTTGAAAAAAGGGTGGATTTCCGCCGAAGAGGCTTATAATAAATGTGTTGACAAGGAAAAATTTAAACCCTATTTGGGAGAAATGGTAACCGATTTCACAGAAATCTAATCCGGGTAAAGGAGCCAACATCCCTTGTATCAAGGTGTTTTCGACTATCTCTTAGCCAAAATTGTCGATACCTATCCCCAAATATCGGACATCAATATGACCGTTGGTTGTCCGTTGCAGGTGGAAGTTTTCGGCAATCTCGTTCCGTTCGATTACCTTTATCCACCAAGGTCCTGACCCCCTTCCAGACCGAGGTGGTGGCGCTTGATCTGTTGCAATCGGACCGTCGGAAAATTGAAACCCTGTTTAGAGAAGGATCTTGTGACTTTTCCCATGCCATCCCCAATACGGCCCGCTTTCGGGTCAATATCTTTTCACAGAGGAACAGTTACAGCATTGTCATGCGCAAGCTTCCGGTCGATGTGCCGACCGTCGATCAAATGGGTTTGCCAATGGTTTTTAAAAAGATGGCTCGGGAAAAGAACGGGATTATCTTTTTTACCGGCGCAACCGGAAGCGGGAAAACCACTTCCCTGGCGACCATCCTTGACGAAATCAATGAAAATTTTCCGGTCCATGTGATCACCCTGGAAGACCCGGTTGAATTAATTCACACCCATAAAAAGGTGATTTCGAATATCTCTTATCCAAAAGTCGATACCTACTCCCAATTAACGGTTGACCATAAACCGTCAGGGAATCTTTTCTGAAAATCATGCTCTTCAACATGACCTATGAAAACACGACCATCTATTAAAATCAATGCCCATCAGAGACAAGTTCGTCTGCGCAATTGTCTCCAGACCATCCTGGAGGTTCATGAATTTATGGGAGGACAGGCCATCCAGTTGGACATCGTTCAGCAACTGGAAAACCTGAGAGATTTGATCACCCATTTTCAACCCGAGCTTTTGAGTGAACGGGACCTCGAAAAAATTGAAGAATCCACCAGTCATCTCCTTCGGGAATTGGACAAAATTTTCCACCTCAAAAAATTAGGCATGATCCATCCAGGCTATTACCACTGAACGATTGCGGATTTCGGAATGGGATTTCGGGGTGGCGTTTGATACCGACATCAGGCATTGTCCGTCTTATCGGGTCTTATAGCCGCAGGCCTTATCTACCTCAACCATCAGGGTATTTAACCGGTTTTCCACTTCAAGGCGCAAGTCCTCCAACTCGGCATCGGTACACTCTTTGGGAACATAGAGCGGAGACCCATAGGCGACGACCACCTCACTGAAGGGCCAGGGGATCATGGTTTTGTCCCAGGTTTTTTCAAGGGTTATGGCCCGCCTGGCCGACCAGATCCCGGGCAGGAGCGGCACTCCGGTTTCTTTAGCCAGGAGGAGAAGGCCTTTTTTGGCTACATAGCGGGGCCCCTGAGGTCCGTCCAGAACCGTGGAACACATGCTGTTGCCCCTGTCGTAGATGCCTGATCATTTGTATCAAGGCCCTTTGTCCCCCTCGAGTGGAAGAACCCCTGACCGGAATCATCCCGAATTTCTCGGCCAACCGGGCCAGGTATTCCCCATCCTGACTTTGACTGAACATGACCATGGGATGAGAAGGACCGTACAGATAGCAGTAAAAGATGGCTGCCCGGTGCCAGACAACCCCGATATAGGATCCGGCCCCCTGCATCACCTCTTGATGAATATCTTCATTGATTATTTTGAGCCGGCAGGTGCCGAACCAGATCTTAAGCAGGCTGTGGGCCAGGGTAATCAGACCGGCGGTTGCCGTTTCCATCAACCTGGACCGGTTCATGGGAATTTAGTGGTCTCCCCTGGGTAACGGAATTTTAGGGATTTTATAGAACTCGATTCCTTCTTCTTTCAGGGTTTGTTCTTCTTCGGCCGTAGAAGTTCCCCGGATATTTCGCTTATCCGCCACCCCGTAGTGCATCTTCAAGGATTCTTTGGTAAATTCTGTCCCGACTTCTTCGAAATTTTCTTCGATATAGGCATAAAATTCCTGTAATTTTTTTAGTGGATCGGGGGCTTCCTCCCCTTCTTGGGGCAGCCCGGGGATTGCGTTTTATAGCCACGGCAGATAAAGCCTGACTGATCTGATTATCCTCACAAACCGGGCAGCGGATTTCGCCTAATTCCTTTTGCCGGTAAAAGTTTTCCGAATTGGCAAACCAACCTTCAAAGGTATGTCCCTTAGCGCATTTTAGATCTAAAACCATCATAAATCGTGTAACTTCCCGCTATGAAACATTCCTTGACGAAACCCGGTCTCATAATAAGTCAGGTGAGCGGATTGTGACTCAGACCCAATGAGGTTCAAATCTTTCCCTGCACCATTAACTCCCGCAGCACTTGACGAATATCCAGGCCTTTTTCTTTCAAGGCCTGATGCCCGTAATTCATATTGGCCTCCATGACCATCCATCCTCGGTCAGGAGTATGGCACAAGTCCAATCCCACGTCATCAAAATTGCACTTGTGCGTTAGCTGCTTGGCAAACTCCAGGGCCTCGGGGGGAATATCATGAAACCGGAGGAAAGCCCCTTGGGCCAAATTGTTCCGGAACTCCCCTTCCCGGCCAATTTTCCAGTAGGACAGGATAACCCGGTGGCCGATGAGGATTACCCGCAGATCCCGGTCTAAGGGAAGATATTCTTGGATATAGGCTACCGGCGAGCGGCGTAGATAGCGATTCAATTCTTCTTCGTCGCGAATCAGGAATACGCCCCTTCCCATAGATGACCCCCGGGGGATCTTGGCGATAAAGGGGAAGGGAAATTCTTTTTGAATGCCTTCATTTTGTCGGCCGAAATAGACCCTGGTCCGGGGATGGGGGATCCTTAAAAACTCAAACAAGGCCGTTTGTTTGATCTTGTCTCCGGAATAGACATAGGTTTCCCGGCTGGGAAAAATGCTTTTGCCCATGGTCATAAACAGGTCAACATAGAGCTGGGTGGGGTAGTAAACCTTTTCGGCGGTTCGGATCCATGCTTTCTCGGCTTCGGTGTAATCGGAAAAATTCGGCCGGGCCTGAATGACCGTTACACCCGGACACTCTTTGAAACGATGGCTGAAGGTAATACGAAGGCCTTTGGTCATCGTTACCGAATGACCGATCTGGGACGATAATAGCCGGCTTTAACGGTGGCATTCGGCCCAACGATACATTTCGGTCCCAACAGGGTCCCGGGATTGGTGACCGAATTGCAACCGGTTTCCGTTGCATCCCCCAAAACGGCCCCAAATTTTCTGAGGCCCGTATCGTAGAACTTGTCCGGGCCTTTTACCCTGATGGTATTTTTGACCATTTTCAGATTGGCCAGCTTGGTCCCTGCCCCCAGATTGCAGTCAATGCCTAAAATACTGTCCCCGATGTAAGCAAAATGACCGGCCTTGGCCCCATTGAGCATAATGGAGTTCTTCATTTCGGTCACATGACCCACCACACACCGGTCTCCCACCAAGCAACCCCCTCGCAGGTAGGCCCCCTGGCGCACTTCCGTTTGCCGCCCGATAAAGGCCGGGCCATGAATGGTGGCCCCGGTTTCGACCACGGTGCCCGGGCCAAGATAAATATCTTTCCCGACCAAAGTAACCCCGCCAAACAAGACCGTAGCGCCATCCAATTCCCGGTCTTCGTAAACCACCCTCATTTTCCCTTTGGTGGCATCACCAGGAATCAGCGAGAAGTCCTTTTCTAAAACACGGCCCCGCCATAATACCACCATCCGGGTTAGAAACGGCCCTTCGGAGCCTATTCCGTCCACGTTGAAGGCAATCTTGGATTGCAAGTAGGGTTTTATTCTGGGCAAGATTTCCCAGACCTGGTCGACCCCGTTGAAGAGTTCACGGTGCTCCCAATCGGCGTAATTAAAAAAGTTTTGAGGACGATACATCACCATTATTTCCTTCAGTTTTTAGCCTTGGGCTTTTCGCTACCACAGGTACCGTACGGCTATCCCCCGCTCTTGTAAATAGTCTTTTATCTGGCGGATGGTAAAGGTGCCGTAATGGGTCATCGATGCGATCAAGGCGGCATCGGCCTTGCCCTGGCTTAGGACCTGAAACAGGTGTTCCGGAAGGCCGGCCCCGCCGGAAGCGATTACGGGTATGGTAACGGCTTCGGAAATCAAAGAGGTCAGGTCCATCTCGTAGCCCTTTTGAGTCCCGTCGGCGTCGATGGAATTCAAACAAATTTCTCCGGCACCCAGTCGTTCGGCCTCTTTGGCCCACCACAGGGCGTCAATGCCGGTATAAGTCCTTCCCCCATGGATGACCATTTCATATCCGGAAGGAATGGCCGGGGAGGGTGAAACCTTTTTTACATCCATGCCCAGAACGATACATTGTCCGCCAAAAGATTGGGCCCCTTCCTGAATCAATAAAGGGTTTTTTATGGCCGCTGAATTGATGCTGACCTTTTCTGCGCCGGCCAACAGGACCTGCCGCATGTCTTCCAGGCTGGAAATACCCCCCCCGACCGAAAAGGGAATAAAGATTTTTTCGGCCACCCGTCGGACCACCTCGATCATGATAGCCCTTTTCTCCGCCGAGGCGGTTATATCGTAAAAGACCAGTTCGTCCGCCCCTTCCTGATAATAGAAACGGGCCATGTCCACCGGATCACCGATATCGATATTATTTTTAAAACGGATGCCTTTGGTGGTTTTTCCGTCCCGTACATCCAGGCAGGGAATAATTCTTTTAGTCAGCATCGGTCCCCTTCCATTCGGAAAAGGCCTTTAACAGGGCCAATCCCGGAGGCCCGCTTTTTTCAGGATGGAATTGGAGGGCCACCAGATTCCTACAGGCCAGGGCCGAGGGAAAAAGAAACCCGTAATCGGTCCGCCCTAAAATCGAGTTTTCGTCCCGGGGAAACGGATAATAGGAATGGACGAAATAAAAGGCGCTCTGCCGTGGAATCGTTCGGATAAGCGGGTGGTCGCGATTCCATTCTACCTGGTTCCAGCCCATGTGAGGAATTTTTAAAACCCTTCCTTCCTTATCCCGGTGTGGACTGGGGAAGCGGACCACCTTTCCTGGAATGATCCCCAGGCAGGGGGTTTCATTTTCCTCGCTATAATCCAGGATGACCTGGGTCCCCAGACAAATCCCCAGCAAGGGGCGGCCGGAAAGAAAATAGGCCTTGAGGGCGGCATCCATTCCCGCTTCCCGAAGGGCTTTCATGGCCTCGCCGGCGGCACCGACCCCCGGAAAAATAACCCGGTCCGAATGCAGTATGAGCTTCGGATCATGGGTAATCCGGCAGGGAATGGAAAGCATCTTCAAGGCCCGCTCCACGCTGGTCAAATTACCGGCTTTATAATCTATGATACTGATCATGAGGGATTCTTTGCTTTCCTCTTTTTAGAGACGGTCTTTGCAGATGACCTGTTTTTTTAACTCAAACACCAGGGGTTGTCAATCTCCTATCAGAAGCCGCCGGGAATAATATAACAAATTCAGTCCCTTGCCCTGGAGAACTTTTTATCCGGATCCGCCCTTGGCGATCGGAAATAATTTTTTGGACGATACTCAACCCCAATCCGGTCCCGTGATCTTTAGTGGTAAAAAAGGGTTCAAAAATTTTGGCCTGATCCTGCTCCGGGATGCCCGGTCCGGTGTCTTTGACCTTGACTTCTATCCAATTTTCCTGGAATTCGTTGTGATAATACCTGGCTCCGACGGAAATCCCGCCATCGGAAGGGACCGCTTGGCAGGCGTTCGTTAAAAGATTCCACAAAATCTGGGACAGCTCCCCGGCCGAAATATCGACCAGAAGATGGGGCTCGACATCTTCTTTCCAAGTAAGGGTCTGGGGCACCTCTTTATTTTTCTTAACCAGTTCCAAGGTTCCGCTTATAAGACCGGAAATATCCAGGGGGGATTCGATCTCCTGGACCGGCTTGGCAAAGGCCAAAAAATCATTGACCAGCGAATCCAATTTGATGACTTCGCGGGAAATAATCTTCAATAGACGATCCCTTGTTTTTTCTTGAATATCGTCCTTTAGTACCTGAATGGACCCGCTGATGGAAGCCAGGGGATTGCGGATTTCGTGAGCGATCCCGGCGGCCATGGTCCCCATAACGGCCAACCTGTCTACTTTGCGCAAATGCTCCTCCATGGCTTTGATCTGAGAAATATCCTTAAAAGTTAAAATCTTTCCTATCCCGTGCGCCTGGTCTTCTTTAACCGTTGTAAAAGAAAACCCCAATGTGACCACCGACCCTTCCGTATTCAGACAGGAGATCTCCTGCCGCTGGCCGAAAGTCAGCCCCTTAGGTCCCAGAACCTTATCCATATCGGGAAATAGAGCCATGAGGGGCAGGTTTTTTAATTCCCCCGAAACCCGGCCCAGGATTTTCTCTCCGGCCGGATTGACACTCTGGATCCTATCTTCATCGTTTAAAGTAATCAACCCGAATTCCAGGTTTTCAATAACAACCCGGTTTAATTCTTCCAGTTGGTCGATATTCTTTTTCTGGATCTCGATCTGGCCCCGTTGTTTTCCGGCTTGTTCAGCAAAAAGACTGCTCAAATACCCGACAAAAATAAATCCCAGGCCGTGCATGAGAATTTGATATAAAAAATAATTTTTCGAATAGGGGACCGGTCGAACCGCCCGGCCGTAGTAAAAGGGAATTTTCCCCCACCCCTGTAAGGTGAGCAAAAGCCCATACCAAAAAGTCATCCCAAGGGCGGTCACTATTCCACCCAATCGGTAAAAAAGGACCCCTCCGGCCAGGATGATCAAAAAGTAGAGATAGGGGAAAAAACTTTCTATCCCCCCGGTTAGATAGACCACCGCCGTCACAAAGAATCCGTCTAAGAATAACTGGATGACCGCTATCCCTAAGACGGTTTGCTCCCAGAAAAGGAAGACAATATAGAGAATGGAAAAGAAATATTGCAGGGCGATTAAAAGATAGAGCCGGGATGAGGGAAAGGGGAAAAGGAAAATATTCCCCTTCTCCTGAAGGATAACCGTCAACAGAAGGAAGAAGGAGATAAAAACCAGCCTCCACAAAATAAGCCCTTGAGTTTTCCTTAAAAAGTCTTCCTGCCGGTAAAACCACCCTCCCGGATAAAGGCCTTGGAATCCGCTGCGGCGATCTGAATGAATGGGTTTCTTCACCTTATCGTGTCCTGATTCGGCATTTTAAAAATAACAGTAAATTTGCTTTCCTGGGGCTTCATCCGGTAATGGCTTCACCCATCTTAAAAATGGGCAGATACATGGAAATCACCAGTCCCCCCACAATCCCCCCCAGGACGATCATCATGACCGGTTCCATCATCGAAGTCAGGGTGTTGACGGCGGCATCCACGTCATCGTCATAAAAATCGGCTATTTTGTTAAGCATGGTGTCCAACTCCCCGGCGGCCTCCCCTGCCCCGATCATCTGGGTCACCATAGGAGGAAATACCTTGCTTTCCTCCAAGGGCTCGGAAATCGTTTTTCCTTCGGCGATACTTCCTCGGGCCTTATCGATCGCCCTTTCCACCACTTTGTTCCCGGCGGATTTGGCCACAATGTCCATGGCCTCCAGAATAGGGACCCCGCTGCTGACCATGGTCCCAAAGGTCCGGGTAAACTTGGCCACGGCTACTTTCCGAAGCAGCATCCCGAAAATGGGCAGCCTCAACAAGAGATCGTCGATCAGGGATTGGCCTTTATCGGTCTTGTAAAATCGTCGCAACAAAAAGATAAAGGCCCCGGCTCCCAGGACGATAAAGATCAGGTTGTTGCCCAAAAACCGGCTGAGGGCGATCACAAACTGGGTCGGCATCGGCAGGGCCTGCCCCACTTCCCTAAACAACTTTTCAAAAACCGGGATTACGAACAGTAAAATAATCCCCGTTACTAAGATAGAGACCCCGGTAACAACGGCCGGATAGACCATGGCCCCCTTGACTTTCTTTTTGAGTTTTTCGGTCTTTTCGATGTAATTAGACAGCCGGTTCAAAATAACATCCAGGATACCGCCGGCTTCTCCGGCTTCCACCAGATTGATATAAAGTTCATCAAAAACCTTGGGGTGTTTTTTCAAGGATTCGGTCAGGGACTGGCCGCTTTCCACATTCTCCCGGATCTGGTTTATGACCCTGGAAAAAGCGGCATTCTCCTGTTGATTGCCCAGGATCGTCAGGCATTGAACTAAAGGGAGCCCGGCATTGATCATGGTGGCGAACTGGCGGGTAAAAATCACAATCGATTTTCGAGGGATTTTTTTTCGAAAGCCGAATTTTGGGTCTGATTTTACCCTTTTTAACTGAATACGGACGGGGAGGATGTCGAGTTTTCGAAGTTGCAAACGGGCAATGGCCATATTTTCGGCCGCCAGTTCCCCTTTTTTTATCTCACCCAGTTTTGTTTTTCCCTGCCAGGTATAGGTCGGCATTGTCTAATCCTTATCGGTCACCCCGATGACTTCCTCCAAGGCGGTAACCCCTTCTAAAACTTTAATGATGCCGCTTTCCCGGAGGGTTTTCATGCCTTGAGCCCGGGCCGCTTTTTTTATTTCAGTGTCCGAAGCCCTTTCATAAATCAATTCTTTAAAGGGTGCCAGCTTTAGGCTTGCCGCCAAGCCGTTTTTGTTCGGACAGGACCTCTTCCAACTGGTGGGCCGTGATTTTCTGTTCTCGAAGCAGTAATTCGCCGATCCGTTTATTTTTTATCATAAATATTTACTAAAAAAATATTTAAAAAAATATTGACAAATATTTTTTATCTATATAACATATAAAGTTTAATGAAAGGAGGTGATTGCCATGGTTTGTTCAACCGTAAAAACCGGAACTGCTTGCGTTTTCATGAGCCCCAAGGGTTGTTCGTTCAATGGAGGATCCTGTTATCCCGTAGTCGAACAATGTGAAGGGTGTGAGCGAAATAAAGAATTCAGCAGTGGGAAATATTGCCTTTCTTATCCCGATCCTTCCCAGAAATGGAAATTGGGAAATTGCAACTTAGCCACTCATATTAAAAAGACCCCGGTCCAAGCAGCCGCCAAAGTCAATCCGCTGAAGGCCTCCAAGCGCAGCGCCCGATAGGTTCCTTCTTTGAACCTCCAAATCCCCTGGTGCTTGAGCCTTCTTGCCCGGTCAAGAAGGCTCTCCCCGGAAGGAAATCTCACCTTAAATAACCGTCTATCACTTTCAAACAGAAACCCGGCCCCAAGCAAACACCTTTTCTTTAAAATATTGGGACTTGAGCTTCATTGATTTATAACTCTTTGAGGGCCTTTTCCAGCCGATCCATCCCTTTTTCAATCTGCTCCAGGGAAGTGGCATAAGAAAAACGCAGACATTCCTCTTCCCCGAAGGCCGCCCCAGGAACGACGGCGACATGGGCCTTTTCCAAAAGATAATCGGCCAAATCCAGGGAGTTGGCGATGACTCGATCGCCGGCTTTACGACCGTAATAACTTGAAAAATTAGGGAAAATATAAAAGGCCCCCTGGGGGATGGCCACCTTTACGCCCGGGAGGAATTTCAATCGCTCGGCGATATAGACCCTCCGTCGATCAAACTCGGAGACCATCTGACGGATAAAATCCTGGGGGCCCTTTAAGGCCGTTACACTGGCCTTCTGGGCTATGGAAGTGGGGTTGGAGGTACTGTGGCTTTGGATCTTATTAATCGCCCCGATGACCTCCTTGGGCCCGGCCAAGTAGCCGATCCGCCAACCGGTCATGGCGTAGGTTTTGGATACCCCGTTGACCACCAGGGTCCTTTCTTTAAACCCGGGGCCGAGCATGGCCAGATTGGAAAAAGAAAGACGGTCGAAAAGGATCTTGTCATAAATATCATCGCTGATCACTGTCAGGTCCGAAGCCGTGATCACCTCTCCCAGGGCCATAAGCTCACTCCGAGAATAGACCGATCCGGTCGGATTGGAGGGACTGTTCAATATAATGGCCCTGGTATGAGGGGTAATGGCTGCCTTCAATTCTCCCGGTGTCAACTTAAATCCCTTCTCTTCCCTGGTGGGGACAACAACCGGCGTTGCCCCGGCCAAAAGGATCATGGGAGGATAGGAGACCCAGAAAGGGGCCGGCACGATGACCTCATCCCCGGGACCCCATAAGACTTGAGCAATATTATACAGGACATGTTTTCCCCCGCAACTGATCATGATCTCATCAGGACTATAATCGAGACCCAGGTCTTCCTTGAACCGGAAGCAAACGGCCTCTTTAAGTTCGTCGATCCCGCTGACCGGCGTATATTTGGTAAAACCGTCCCGAATCGCCTGAATAGCGGCTTCTTTGATATGTTCCGGGGTGTCAAAATCCGGCTCTCCAACCCCAAAACTGACCATATCCAGTCCGGCTTTCTTCATGGCCTTGGCCTTGGTATCCACCGCCAAGGTCAAAGAAGGTTTAATTTGACCTATCCGTTCGGCTAACTTCATCACCAGAATCCTCCTCTAATTTTTGCAAGTAAATAAAAAATTCCCGGTTTCCCTTGGCCCCTTGAATCGGAGATTCCTCGGTTCCCAAAACCGAGAGCCCTATTTCTTTAAAAAAACAACTCAAATCCTCAATCACTGCTTTTTGATCCTCTTCATTTCGGACCACTCCCCCCTTTCCCACTTTCCCCTTCCCTACTTCAAACTGGGGTTTGATCAAGGCCACGATCTCTCCCCGGTCCTTCAAGATAGGTATCAAGGGCGGAATGACCAATTTCAAGGAAATAAAAGAGGTATCGACCACGATTAAATCTACCGGCTCCCCGATCTCCGGAAGGGTAAGGAATCGGACGTTTTTTCTCTCCATGACCTTCACCCGCGGGTCCCTGCGGATCTGCCAGGCCAGTTGACCATATCCGACATCGAGGGCATAGACCTTTTTTATACCTCTCAGAAGCAGGCAATGGCTGAACCCACCGGTAGAAGCCCCGATATCCAGGGCGACCTTATCCCTAACCTGGATCTGGAAGGCCTTCAAGGCCCCTTCTAATTTAACCCCTCCCCGACTCACATAAGGATGTTCGGCTTCTTTTATTTCTATGGGCGCCCCGGGGTCCACCGCCTTGCCCGGTTTTACGGCCGACTCCTGGTTAACGCGAACAACCCCGGAATAAATCAAGGCCCTGGCCTTTTCCTGAGAAGTGACCAGACCCTTTTCCACCAAAAGCCGGTCTAATCGGACCTTGGGATTTTTAGTCGCCATTCAGTTCTTCCATCAATACCTTGAAAATCCCTTCGGCATCTAAGCCATAAAGGTTTCGAATTTTTTTTGAAGGGCCGTGTTCCACAAATCGATCGGGGATGCCCAGGGACCGAACCCGGACCCCTCCGGCATGGAGCTGGTGCAATTCCTCCGTCACCGCACTGCCGAACCCTCCCTGGACCATATTTTCTTCTACGGTGACCACCAGGGAAAATCTTTGAGCCACTTGGGCCAAGAGTCTTCCGTCCAGCGGTTTTAAAAACCGGGCGTTGATCACCTCGGCCGACTTCCCTTTAAAAGACAGCCTTTCTGCCGCTTCCATTGCCGGGTAGACCGTATTACCCAGGGCCAGTATCGCCACATTCTTTCCCTCTCTCAAGGTTTCCCCTTGTCCCAGGGGAATGATTTGGGCCTCTCCGCTTAAAGATACGCCAACTCCGGCCCCCCGGGGGTAACGGATGGCTACCGGCCGGTTGTAAGTTAAGGCTGAAAAGATCATGTCCCTCAGTTCCCGTTCATCCTTGGGGGCCATGATAATCAGGTTGGGCAGGGGCCTGAGAAATGAAAGGTCAAAAAGCCCTTGATGGGTGGGCCCGTCTTCCCCGACTATCCCGGCCCGGTCCAAGGCCAGGATCACCGGTATGTTGGGCAGACAGATATCATGAACCACCTGATCGAAGGCCCTTTGAATAAAGGTCGAATAAATGGCGACAACCGGTTTTAATCCCTCCAAGGCCAAGCCGGCGGCAAAGGTTATCGCATGCTGTTCGGCTATTCCCACATCAAAAAACCGTTGGGGAAATTGCCGGGCGAAGAGGTCCAACCCCGTCCCTTCGGGCATGGCCGCTGTGATGGCCACGATCCGCATATCCCTTTCCGCCAGGGATACCAGGGTCTTCCCAAAAACATCGGTATACGTGGGAGGGCCGGAAGATTTCTTGGGGCTGGAAACATCGGCCTTGAGGTCAAAAGGACCAACGCCATGGAAAAAGGCCGGATTTTTTTCCGCCGGCCCGTAGCCCTTTCCTTTGGTGGTCAGGACATGGACCAAAACCGGGGCCTGGATATGGCGGATATTTTCAAAAGTGGCGATCAGATCCTCCAGCCGGTGGCCCTTCACCGGCCCCACATAATCAAAATGCAAGGCGGCAAAAAGCATCCCCGGGGTGAAAAACCCGGTAAAGGAATCTTCGCTTTTCTTGGCCCACTGAAGCAGATTCTCGCCGATGCCGGGAATGGATTTAAAGAGCGATTCGACCTCCCTTTTAAATTGGACAAATCCCCTCCCGGTCAGTCGTTTGCTCAAGAATGAGGACATGGCCCCCACATTCGGAGAGATGGACATTTCATTATCGTTTAAGACGACGATCAAATCTCGGTTCAGATGTCCGGCCTGGTTCAACCCTTCAAAGGCCTCTCCGGCGGTCATGGAACCGTCGCCAATAACGGCTATTACCTTGGAAGGCTCCTTTTTTAACTCCTTGGCCACGGATATCCCCAGTCCGGCGGAAATGGAGGTCCCGCTATGACCGGTATCAAAGGCGTCATGAAGACTTTCCTCGCGCTTGGGGAAGCCACTCAACCCGCCGAACGTTCTCAAGGTTGGAAATTGATCTTTTCTACCGGTCAGGATTTTATGGGTGTAGGATTGATGGCCCACGTCCCAGATAATCTTGTCTTTGGGGCTGGCAAAGACATAGTGGAGGGCCAGGGTTAATTCAACTACCCCCAGGTTGGGAGCCAGATGTCCCCCGTTTTTGGAAACCGTTTCAATGATCAGTCTTCGAACCTCTTCGGCCAATTGTCTCAATTGCGGCAGGGACAGGGACTTTAGGTCTTTCGGGTCCATTAACCCGTCCAGAATGGACGGGGATTTTTCGATGATGTTGATTTTTATTTCCTGATCCATATCTAAACCATGCTTTTAGAGTCCAGAATTTCAAATATCTTGGGTTAGCTTTCAGCCTTGAGCGTTGAGCTTTTATTGGTTACTGGTCCCGGGAAAAGATATATTCTCCTAACCGAAGCAGGGGGAGGGCCTTGGCCCCAAAGATGCCCAGGGCGTCTTCGCTCTCAATCAATAATCTTTGGGCCAGGGTCTTGGATGGTTCCAGACCCAACAGTCCCGGATAAGTAGCCTTGGCCTTTATTTCATCCGTCCCTGTTCCTTTTCCCATGACCTCGGCCCTTCCTTCCACATTCAATAAATCATCTTTGACCTGGAAGAGCAAGCCGATCTTTTCTCCGAATTTTCGTAAGGCCCGAAGTTCTCCGGCGGCTCCCCCTCCGACCAGACCACCGCAGACCAGAGAAGCGATGATCAAGGCCCCGGTTTTATGCTGATGGCTGTACTCCAGATAGGCCAAGGAGACCTTTTTTCTCTCAGCCTCCAGGTCGGTTTCCTGTCCGGCGATCATCCCGTGGATGCCGGAGGCCCGGGCCAGCTCTTGAATGACCTCAAGCCTGATCCGGTCTGAAATTTTTTTCATGACCCCCCTACGGCTCAATAATGAAAAGGCCTCGCTCAGGAGGGCGTCACCGGCCAAAATGGCCATGGCTTCCCCGAATTTTTTATGACAACTCAAGCGCCCCCGGCGATAATCATCGTCGTCCAGGGCCGGAAGATCATCGTGGATCAGTGAATAGGTGTGAATATATTCCAGGGAACAGGCCACGGGCAAGGCCCTGGTCACCCGTCCCCCGACCGCCCTGCAGGCCCACAAACACAAAATCGGCCTGATCCGTTTCCCTCCGGCCAGCAGGCTGTATTCCATGGCCTTTCGAACCCGATGGGCATAAGTCTCCGCTGGAGGGAAATAGACCTCTAACGCTTCATCGACCAATTTCCGAAATTTCTTAAGTTCCAGGATCAAAGGGATCGTCAACTTAGGCCTTTTCTTCTTCAAAAGCAAAGGGTTGACAAATTAAGCCTCCGTCATCGGCCTTGAGCAAGACATCGACTCTCTGCTGAACCTCGGCCAGTCTTTGGGAGCAGATTCGCGACAACCGCATCCCTTCTTCGAACAACTTCAGGGACTCTTCGAGAGAGAGATCTCCGCCCTCCAGTTTATTGACAATCGTTTCCAATTTTTTAAAGGTGTCTTCAAACCGTTCCTTGGACAAAAGGCCGTTCCTCCTTTTTTCGAGTCTGCTCTACCAAGCAATCCATCTCCCCCTTAGACAGGCTGACCCGAATCTCTTGGCCGGGCCGGGCGTCTTCCACTTTTTTAACCAGGGCCAATTCCGGCAAGGTCCGGACCAGGGCATATCCCCGATCCAAGATTCCCCAGGGACTCAAGGCCAAAAGGGTTTTTTGCTGGGCTCGCAGGCACATCTCCTGTTGTTCTACTTTTTTTTCGATCAGTCCCCTCAATTTTAATTCCTGGATCTCCAACCGGTTTCGACCGTTTAGGATCTTGTCCCTCAGGTTGACCATCCATAATTTTTCCTGAACCCGGGTTAGACCGCCCGACTTTTTATCCAGGATACCCCGAAGGGCCAATCGAAGATGGACCCCGTAGTCATCCAATCGGAGGGTCAGATCGACCAAACGCCGGCGGGGGTCCCCGATCCGTTTTTGGAAATGAAAGAGTTGCTCCTCATAAGATCCCGTCTTCCGGCGGATTTGTTGCATAAGGCGCCCTTGAAGATCCCTGATCTTAGATTCCCATTCCCCCTGAGGTTGGATCAATAACTCGGCGGCGGCCGAAGGGGTCGAGGCCCTTAAGTCGGCCACGAAGTCCGCAATGGTAAAATCGACCTCATGGCCGACGGCCGAAATGACGGGTATCGAAGAAGCGGCTATGGCCCGGGCCACCCGTTCTTCATTAAAGGGCCAAAGGTCTTCAATGGAACCTCCCCCCCGGGCCAGGACGATGACTTCAATCCCCCGGGTCGACTGATTCAGGCACTTTATGGCTTCTTCGATTTCAAATGAGGCCGCTTTTCCTTGAACCAGGACCGGGAAGACGAAGACCTGAATGTTCTGGAAACGACGGTACAGGATCCTTAAAAAATCCTGAATCACCGCCCCGGTGGGGGAAGTGACTACGGCCACCCGTCTCGGCAGAAGGGGCAACGGTTTCTTCCGGCAGGAGTCGAACAATCCCTCTTGGAATAGACGTGCCTTCAACTGTTCAAAGGCGAGTTGAAGGGTCCCCCAACCCTTTAATTCCATCCTCTCGATGATGATCTGGTATTCTCCGCGACCTGGATAAACGCTCAGTCTTCCGAGACACAGCACCTGAAGCCCGTTTTCCGGCCGGTAGGATAATTCCCGCAGACCGGACTTAAAAAAAACGGCACGAATCTGACTGGCGGCATCCTTCAGGGTAAAGTAATAATGCCCGCTGGGGGGAACCCGGAAGTTGGAGATCTCCCCTTCGATCCACAGGAAAGGAAATCCGGCTTCTAAAAGGTCTTTGATCTCCTGGGTCAGTTCAGAAATGGTATAAATTTTTTGGGAAAAATCCATCGGGTTCATTTTTCAAAAGCAGAATTGTTCAGGCCTGCTTTTAACCTTGACGTTGTGGACCAGGGTTTTTATTTTAATGAATAAACGATTATTTAGCAAGGTTTTTTGAACATGAGTCTTGGAGCGGGGGTCTTTAAAGGCCATCAAACTCAACGTGCCTAAAAATAGCCAACCTAACCGCCGACTATTTGAATAAGTGACAATGAACCGAGTGCGTCCGGCTAAAAGGGGTTTGGGCCGGGTAGCGCTCTCGGCATTGAGGCATCACCTCCGGACAGCGAGGGTGGAAATAACAGCCCTCCGGGGGATTGACCGGTGAAGGAAGGTCTCCCGGCAGTTTAATCACCTCCCGGTTGGTCCCCCGATCGATTACCGGGACAGCGGACAAAAGGGCCCGGGTATAGGGATGGCGCGGGTCAGCCAATACTTCATCAACGGTCCCTTGTTCAACAATCCGCCCCAGATACATGACGGCCACTTCATGGGCCAAAAAGGCCACCACGGAGATATTGTGGGTGATAAAGAGGTACGAAAGGCCGAGTTTCTCCTGCAGGTTTTTGAGCAGATTCAGGATTTGGGCCTGGACTGAGATATCCAGGGCGCTGGTAGGCTCATCGCAGATGACCAGCTTCGGATTCACGGAGAGCGCTCGGGCGATGGCGATGCGCTGCCTCTGGCCTCCTGAAAATTCATGAGGATAGCGATGTTTGATCCCCGGCGGCAGCCCCACTTCCTCCAGAAGCCTTTCCAGGCGGGCCGTCCGATCGGCAGGACCGGAACCGATCCCCAGGGTCGTCATTCCTTCCTCGATGATCTCCTTTATCGGCATGCGGGGATTGAGGGACCCGTAAGGGTCCTGGAAAATGATCTGGAATTCCCGACGTAGAGGCCTTAAATCGGCCGGCGTCAGCCGGCCGAGGTCCCTTCCCTGAAACCATACGGAGCCGCCGGTCACCGGGATGAGGCGCATAACGCCCTTTCCCAGGGTGGTCTTGCCGCAGCCCGATTCCCCGACAAGGGCCAGGGTCCGGCCGGAGGGAATGGCCAAGGAGACCCCGTCGACGGCCTTGACATAGCCTTTGATGCGCTTCAGAAGTCCTTTCCGGATCGGGAAATAGACCTTTAAATCTTTCACCTCAAGGATGGACGGTCCATTTTTCTGACCCGGGGAAGAAAGGTCAGACCGGTCCTGCCCCGGTGAAACCTCCTTATCCGGTCTTTGAACCTTTCCCTCCCTCTTGTCTTTATCCTCTGGCCCCCTGCCTGTTTCATCAAGGTGACAGCGCACCCCCTGCCCCCGGGCCAAGTCCTTCCAGTCCGGGGCCTTCTGTTGGCAGCGGTCTTGGAGAAAATCACAGCGCTCAGCGAACCGGCAGCCGGTGAAGGATCGGTTAAGAGGAGGCACGCTTCCCCTGATGACGGCCAAGGTTCTTCCCCGCTTGTTCCGTTCGGGCAGCGCCGCAAACAACTTTTGGGAATAGGGGTGGGCGGGACCGGCGAAGAACCGGTCCCGGTCGGCCTTTTCCACGATCTCCCCGGCATACATCACCGCCACCCGACCGGCCATTTCCGACACCACCCCGAGATCATGGGTAATGAGCATGATGGACATACCGGTCCGTTTTTGAAACAACCGCAACAGGTCGAGAATCTGGGCCTGGGTGGTGACGTCTAAGGCCGTGGTGGGCTCATCGGCGATCAGGAGGTCCGGGTCACAGGCCAGGGCCATGGCGATCATGACCCTTTGTTTCATCCCCCCGGAAAGCTGAAAGGGATATTCGTGGATGCGCCGGCTCGCTTCGGGGATTCCAACGGCGTCGAGCATCTCCTTCACCTTTTTGGCCGCCGTCTCTCCCTTCCGACCCGTGTGCAGGCGGAGCACTTCAGCCACCTGGGCACCGACGGTCATCACCGGATTCAAACTCAGCATCGGTTCCTGGAAAATCATACCGATCCTTTTTCCGCGGATAGAGCGCATCTCGGTTTCCGGCAATTCCAGTAACTCGGTCCCGTTGAACCGGATTCGTCCCTGGGTAATCCCGGCCGACTCGGGCAGCAAGCGCATGATGGAAAGGGCCGTCATGGACTTGCCGCAGCCCGATTCTCCCAACAGGGCAAAGGTCTCCCCCCGGCCGATATCCAGCGATAAATCATCCACGGCCCGCACGATCCCGCCTTTGCTGCCGATCCAGGTGCTTAGGTGTTCGATTTCCAGTAACGGGGCCCTCATAATTCCTTTTCATCCGCCCCGGCCGGCAATCGGCGGCGGAAGACCGACAGCCGTTCCGAACGGGTCTGAATCCGCGGGTCAAAGGCGTCCCGCACCACATCCGAAAAAAGATTGGCCGATAAAACCAGCAGAAACATAAAACCAAAGGCGGCGGCCAGGGACCACCAGACCATCGGCTCCCGGGCCATTTCCAGGCGGGCGCCGTTGATCATGGTACCGAAACTGATCATGGAGGGGTCAACGCCGACCCCCACATAGGACAGCACGGCCTCGGCCAAAACCAGACCGGAAAAATCCATGACGACGGAAATCAGGACGATGTGCATCACATTGGGGAGGATGTGGCGGACAATGATGCGCATGTCGGAAACACCGAAGGCCTGGGCGGCCTGGATATACTCCATTTCCCGCAGCTTCAAGGCCTCTCCGCGCAGCAGGCGACATAATCCCGTCCAACTGGTTATCCCCAGAATAATACAAAGAAACAACAGGCGCAGGTCGGCCCGGGCGCTGACCGTTTCAAACAGATCCGGGTGGGTGTCCATGTAAACCTGAATCATCAGGACCGCCGCGGCAATCAGCAGGACGGCCGGAATCGAATTGAGCGTGGTGTAGACATACTGGATCAGATCATCGATCCAGCCCCGGAAATATCCGGCCATAATCCCGAGCAGAATGGCGAAAGGTAACATTACCAGGGTGGTCAAGGTGCCGATCACCAGACCGGTACGGATGCTCTTCAAGGCCAGGTAAAGCACGTCCTGCCCCACCTTGTCGGTGCCGAGCACATGATACTCGGCGCTCAGCAGGGCCCCGGGCATGGCCAGGAAAAGGATTCCCAGGAAGGTCAGCAGGCCGGCGTGCCAGGGGATTTCTGTTTTTCCGCGGAAAACCAGGCCCAGCCAGGGGCCGAAGGCCATTTGTCGGCGGCGGGACAGGGGCCGCAATATCGCCCCGCTTACCAGGACCCACACCAGCAGGGCCAGGATCAGGCCGGCGGCAACCCGCAGGGCGATATCCCCGGGCTTATCCCGATCCGGGTCCTTGAGATGGGCCCCGCCGTGCAACAGGCGGGGAAAGGCCCGCACCTGACGACCGTCGGAAAGTTCTATGGTTTCCTTAGAATAAAGATGGGTCGCCAGAGGGGCGGAGTAAGTCTTTTCGGCATGCTGTCGTAAGGGCTGGACCGCTATATCCAGCAAGCTCAAAACCTCCACCGCATAGGCCCGTTCGCCGTTGGCCTCGATTCCCAGGGCGGGACGGAAATGCAGGGAGTCAAGCAGGCCGATCACCAGAAAAGCCCCCAAGACGACCATGGACACCATGCCCATCGGATTCTGGACCACCCGTTGCCAGGGGGCGCGCAGGTGTTCCCGGCGGTGCACATAACGGCCGAAAGCCAGACCTATAGCCAGCAGTAAATAGATCAGGGCGTCGGTCCAGAGAATAATCGGTTTAAAGGCCATAATACGCAAGGTTCAAGGTTCAGGGTTTAAGGTTTAAGGTCAAGACTCAAGTCTTAAAAGAAAAGAGGTTTTTTCGGCTTTCAGCTATCAACTTTGAACTTCTTTCTTCATTCCAGCCTGATCCTCGGATCGACCAGGGTGTAGGCCATGTCGGTCAGGATGAGGCCGACGATGTAAAGCACCGACCCCAGGAAGACCATGGCCCGGACAACCGCAAAATCCTGCGAGTTGATGGCGTCAATGGTATAGCTGCCGAGTCCCGGGATCCCGAAAAAGGACTCGGTGATCAGGCTGCCCATGAAAAGCAGGGGAATGGCCACCACCGCCCCGGTAAGGATCGGGATCAGGGCGTTCTGAAGGACATGTTTAAACAACACCCGCACTTCCGACAAACCCTTGGCCCGGGCGGTGCGCACATAGTCTTTCCCGATTTCTTCCAGGAAGATGGTCCGATACCAGCGGGCGCTGGCCCCTGCCCCGCTCACCACCCCGACCAGCACCGGCAGTATCAAGAATTTTATCGCCGTCAACCCCTCTCCGTAACCGGAAATCGGCACCAGGTTCCATAGCTTACTCAACAGATACTGGCCGCCGATAATATAAAACAAGCTGGAAACGGACATGAGGGCTACACAGACCATCACCCCCCAGACATCCAAATAGGTGGTCCGAAAAAAGGCCATCATCAAGGCAATGGTGATATAAAAGAGGAGGCCCATCAGGAAGACGGGCAGGGCGATGGCCAGGCTTGGACCCATGCGGGCCTTGATTTCATAGGCGATGTCGCGGCCGTCGTCGGCGCGGCCGAACTGGAAGGCGAACAATTTGACCGATTTTTCAAAAAAAACGGTCTCGGTCAGCTTACGGGCCCCCCGGGAATCCGAATTAAAAAGGAGGGGCTTGTCGTAGCCTCTTTCCTGTTTCCATTTGGCAATGGCCTCGGGTGTTACCCGCTTGACCCCCAGATGAATACGGGCCATGTCATCCGGGGTATTGACGACAAAAAAAAGGGTGAAGGTTATGAGGTTGACCCCGATTAAGATCGGGATGGCATAAAGCACCCTGCGGATCATATAATTCAACATCAGATGGCCTTCTTCCTCTCCCGTCGTCTATAAGATAGAATGGCCGGCAGGGTGCCCGCGGCCAGCAGCACCGGGATAAGCACCAGGGGCCAGACCACGGGGCGGTTCCACTCGGCCCGCTTCCTTTCCCGGAGGGCCGGATCGAGGCGTTGGTACTTCAGTCCGTTACGGGCCATCTGGTTCGGTTTTAGATTAAACAGCCAGGAATGGACCAGGGTGTACTCTTTGGGATGGAACCCCCATAACCAGGGGGCATCGCGACGGCAGATCTCCATCATGTCATCGATGATGGCCTGTCGCTTCGGCCCGTTTTCTATGTTTTTCATTTTCTCGAACAACCGGTCATATTCCGGGTTATCGTAATTGGCCGCATTTTCCCCATCACTTTTCACTTTCCCCTGAGGCCCGTATAACAGAAACAGGAAGTTTTCCGGGTCGGGATAATCGGCGTTCCAGCCCCAATTAAAGATCTGGGCGTTTCCCTTTCGGATCTTGTCCTGAAAACGATTGTAGTCGGTGGCCCGGACGACCAATTGCAGGTTGAGCTTCTGGAATTGTTTGCGGATCCAGTCGAGGCGCGCCTTGTCATCCGGACCGCGGGCCGTGACGTCGAGGTTGAGCACCAGGGGTTTCCCGGTTTCGGTCTCCACCCCACTGGGATAACCGGCTTCGGCCAACAGTTTTTGGGCCTCTTCCACCGTCTTGCGCTTGGCCCGGCCATCGGACCAGTCGTAGACATAGGGATTGATCCCTTCCTTCCCTTCCCTGCTGCCGAAGATTCCCGGAGGGATCGGACCCTGGGCCGCCACACCGCGGCCGTTGGCAAAGATGCTGATATACTCTTCGTAGTCCACGGCGATGGAGATCGCCCGGCGGAGTTTGCGGGCCCGCTCTGAATTTCCCCCGACCACGGAGTCGAGCATATTAAACCCCATATAGATGTCGCTGGGGGCTACCGATGTCATCAAGCGGATGCCTTTCCGCCGCATGCTCTCGGTGAGGGCGATTTCCCCGGTGCTGGTGGTCTGCACCGCCTGGTCGAAATTATCCGAGCTGATTCCGGAGGCGTCGTAATAGCCCTGGAGAAATTTATTCCAGTAAGGAATACCCTCTTTCTCCAGGCTGAAGACCACCTTGTCGATAAACGGCAGGGGTTTGCCCGCATCCACCAAATATCCGGCCTCCCGGTCTCCGGGTTCTCCTTCGGAGGGATAAATCTCGCCGTGGAAGTTGGGATTTCGCTCCAGGACCATCTGCCGGTTGGGATTATTTTTGGTCAACATGTAAGGGCCGGTACCCAGGGGATACCAGTCCAGGTTAAGATTTTTTTCCGCCATGCCGGGCTGGGAATAAAATCGTTCCGCTTCTTCCGGGATCGGTGCAAAAAAAGACATGGCCAGCCAATAGATAAACTGCGGGTATTTGCCCTTGAGCTTTATTTGGTAGGTGTAGCGGTCCTTGACCCGGGCCCCCTCCAGGGGATAGCGGTTGAGATCCAGATAGGCCCTGCCCCGCCCGGCCTGGACCTGCTCCCGGTCGGCCTTTCTTAAGGTCTTGGCGAACTCTTTCAGTCCGACGATGTAATCGGCCATCAACCCGAAAATGGGGCAGTTCAACCTCGGATGGGCCAGACGCTTGATCTGGTAAACATAATCAGCGGCGACCAGTTCGCGGGTCCCTTGCTCTTTAAAATCGGAAAGGCGGCGGACGGCGGAAAGGTCATCCGGTTTCAGATGGTGGTAGAGCAAACGGCCCCTGGAGTCTCTGGCCAAAGCGGGGTGGGGTTGATAATAAATTCCCGGACGGATCCTGATCTCATAAAGGCTATAGGCCACTTCGGCGTCCGGGGCGTCATCGGGCAGGCGCCGTCCTGCGGCATCGAATAATTGGGGCCGTGGGACTTCTTCAGCGGTGGCCGGAACCAGGGTATAAGGCCGTTTGAAATAATGGTACTGCAAGGGAGGCTCGTAGATCTGGGCGGTAAAAATGGCCTCATTTTCGCTGTAGGACTGAGCCGGATCGAGATGTTTGGGACGCTCGGAAAAGGCCGAGTAGAGGATGTTGCGGCCCCGGTCCCGCTCCGGATAAGGGCTGTTCCAGACCCCGCCGCAGCCCCCGAGCCAGACCGCAGCCAAGAAAAGGGGGAAGAGCCGAAAGAGGCCTATTTTCCTCGAGCCTAAGCACATAATGGTTTATTGTTTTCCTTCCGATGATGTGATATTAGGAAAAGGTTCAAGGTTCAAGGTTCAAGGTTCAAGGTTCAAGGTTCAAGGTTCAAAAGCCATTCCCTTGAGCCTTCACCCTAAGGCCTTAGGCCTTGAGCCCATATGATCCCGGTTATTAAAAATGTCTCCTGACCTTAACTTTGACCATATCACTATTGTCCTTCATCAACCCCGTTTTGCCGAAAACATCGGGGCCTCGGCCCGTGCTGCCTGGAATATGGGTTTCCCCAACATCCGCCTGGTCAATCCGGAAGATACCGACTGGGAACGCATGACGAAGCTTTCGACTCATGTGGCCCGGGGGGTTCTGGAACAAATGAAAACCTATTCCTCTTTGGCCGAAGCCCTGGCCCCTTTTCAATACATTGTGGGGACAACGGCCCGAATCGGAGGCCAGCGGAAAGAGATTATCACCCCTTCCCAGGCGGCTTTCAAAGTGCGCTCCCTGGGCCGCCACAACCGGATCGCCCTCTTATTCGGCCCGGAAAACCGCGGGCTCAGCAACGAAGAGCTGCGTTTATGCCACGGTACGGTCAATATCCCCACCGCCGCCGCCAGTTCCCTTAATCTGGCCCAAGGGGTCTTGATTCTTTGTTATGAAATCTTATTGGCCCACCAAGCTGATCCAGTTCGGAGTGTTGAGTTCGGAGCTCGGAGTCATCAAACCCCCACTCCGGAAATCTCGTCGCCCATCACTTCCAACTCCGAACTCTCAACTTCGAACTCCGAACATCCCTTGGCCACTTCTTTTGAACTGGAGGGCATGTATCGGCACCTGTCGGAAGTCCTTCAGTTGATAGATTTTCTGGACCAACAAAACCCCGATCTCTGGATGATGAGCCTCAGGCGATTCTTCTCCCGTATCGGACTTTATTCCCATGAGGTGCGCATGATCCGCGGCATCTGTCGCCAGTTTAAATGGCTGGTCACCAGCCAACAAAAATCAAACCGCTGAGACCGGAGGGGACCCATGCCTGAATTACCGGAGGTTGAAACCATTGTCCGCCGTCTTCGGTCGGAGCTGGTCGGTCTGAAGATTTCAAAAGTCCGGGTGTTCACCCCGAAAATTCTTCGCCTGCCAAAAGAGGGTTTCATCCAGTCGCTGACCGGGGTCATCATACGGGAAATAAGGCGTAAAGGCAAGTTGATCCTCATGGATCTTAGTCTCGGCCAGACCGTGGTCCTCCATCTGAAAATGACCGGGCAGGCCTTGCTTACACCAAAACCAACACCGGCCGATCGCCATACCCATGTCATTTTTGATTTTTCCCCGGCGGATTTTCAGTTGCACTACCGGGATATAAGAAAATTCGGCTTCTTCGATTTAATTCAGGGAGACCCGACAGCTCTAATCCCTTATGTCAATCGGGTTGGTCCGGACCCTTTTGAAATCAGCCTCCCTCAATTCACCCGTCTGGTCCTTTCTAAAAATAAAGCCGTCAAATCCCTTCTCCTGGACCAATCTCTGATCAGCGGGTTAGGGAATATTTATGTGGATGAATCCTTGTTTCAAGCCAAAATCCACCCCCTGACCAAGGCCGGGGTAATATCTGCCGCTCGGATCAAAGTTCTCCATCGGGTTATTAGAAGCGTCCTTTCTCAGGCTATTCTAAAAAAAGGATCGACCCTTAAGGATTATCGAAGACCGGATGGGAGCGCCGGGGGATTTCAAAACTATCATCAGGTCTACGGACGCACCGGTCAGGCCTGTCCTTTCTGTCAATCTCCGATTCAAAAAATAAGGGTCGGCGGACGGGGCACCCATTTTTGCCCCGGGTGTCAAAAACTCTGATTCGGAGGGCACAAGAACCGGCAGGCCCTCGCCAAAAGGGCTTCCGGCAAGGCCTTGGTCCCGCAACCTCAGAAAAAATGCATATTTTTAGATGATTTTTGCGTTTTTCTCTTGACCCAGCACCTTTTTTCCTTTATATAGTACCGAAATAAAAAAATTTATTTAATCAAAGGAGGATTGGTTATGGCATCAAAGAAACCGCTGACAAAAACGCAACTCGTTTCCTACGTGGCTGAAAAATTTTCGCTGACCAAAAACGCTTCCAAAGAAATTCTGGATGAATTGGCGAAATTGGCCGTTGCCGAGACCAAGAAAGCCGGATCGTTTACCATTCCGGGCATCGGCAAGATCGTCCTTTCCAAAAGAAAAGCTCGGGTAGGCAGAAACCCCCAAACCGGCGATCCGATCAAGATTCCTGCCAAGACCGTAACAAAAATGCGGATTGCCAAGGCCTTTAAAGATGCCGTAGTTCCTCCCAAGAAATAAGCCTTACCCTTGCAACGGGGCTGCAAGGGGGGAATCCAGGAAGAGAACCTATTAATCGATCCAATCTTTATTAAAAGGGAGTAAGGACCATGGTCATCCGAAAGAAACCGGCAACGCTAAAAGCAAGGCCGGCCGTCGCCAAAAAAGCCGCAGGACCTCAGAGATCTCCAGAAAAATGGGTCCGGACAACCGTCATGATTCGGGAAATGAATCATGGAAAAATCAAGTCCATTACCTACTGGGAAAAAAAGGGCATTAAAGAAGTGGTTGACGAAGCCTTAAAATTATATTTAAAAGGCAAGAAAGTAAAACCCCTTCCCAAGAAAAAATAGAAGGCGCCGGCTGAGCTGAAACCGGGACCTCAAATTTTTTAGAAAAGCACTCATAATTTATTCTGTCCACGGATACTTTTCCCATGGAAAGGATGTCCGTGGACAGATGTCTTCACTTTCGGCCACTGATAATAGCCGAGACTCTGCTTCATAGTTGCTTTGTGGTGCTTCCCTTATAGACCCAATCCCCAATCGCCCGATCATAAAATTGCCTTCCTCTCCCCGGCTTTCTTGGCCTTCTCTAAGCCTAAACTCTGATAATTTGCTTTACCGACCGGCAGGAACATGTTATAGAAAAAATTCGTTTTTTACCGGTAGAGAGGAGTGACCAGTTTCATGGCATCTATCGCCCCATTTCGGGGGTTTATTTATAATTCTCAAATCGTTAAAAATTACGCCCAGGTGGTAACACCGCCTTATGATGTGATCAAGCCCCAGGATCAGGAACGGTTTTATCAGCAGCACCCCTACAATGTCATCCGGCTGGATTTCGGCAAAAATTTCCCCAGTGATACTCTTGAGGACAATCGATACACCCGGGCCGACCGAATGCTACAGATATGGAAAAAGGAACAAATCCTGATCCAGGACCCGGAGCCGGCCATCTATCTTTATAAAATCCAATACCAGCTTCCAGGCCAATCATTACGCACGCGTACCGGGTTTATTTCCTTGCTTGGACTGGAGCCCTTCGAGGCGGGTAAGGTCCGGCCTCACGAAAAGACCTTTTCCGCCTTCAAACAGGATCGCTATCAGCTTTTCCAGCATTGCCAGATGCAGTTCTGCCCGATTTTTTCTTTTTATCTGGACCCTGAAAACCGGGTCATTTCCCTCCTCTCCGACCAGGCCCCCCACCAACCCTTTATTGATTTTGTCGATCAGGACGCCATCCGTCATCAGCTCTGGAAGATCACCGACCGCCCGGCCCTGTCAGAAATTCAGAAGACCTTTGACGACAGGACCGTCTATATCGCCGACGGACATCATCGTTATGAAACCAGTGTGGCTTACCAGGCGGATATGCTCAAAAGACATCCTGACTTGGGGAAGACCGCGCCATTTAATTACACCTTAATGTTTCTCTGTCCCATGGAAGATCCGGGGTTGACCATCTTTCCGGTCCACCGGGCTTTGAACCGTCTGTTTGACCTCTCCCCCGATTTGTTGGAAAAAAAATTAGGCGAGGATTTTATCGTCGAAAAGTTCCCTTTCGATTCGACGACAAAAAACCAGGTTACCGGTGACTTTTTTTCCCGGCTGGGGGAAAAGGCCGAAAAGGACCATGTTTTTGGATTATTCATGGCCCAAACTTCCTGGTTTTATCTACTGACGCTCAAACCGGAAAGCCTGGATAAGGCCTGGGGAGAAGACCTGCCTCCCTTGTTGCGAAGGTTAGATGTGATAATTTTAAGCCGATTGATTTTTCAAAAAGTGTTAGGGGTGCGCCGGGAAGAGTTGGACCAGGAAAACATCATTGAGTATCGGCATGACCGTCTCGAAGTCCTCAGGCTGGTGGAAAAGGGACAGAGCCAAATGGGTTTTATCTTAAATCCGACGCCGATCGAACAGGTCCGGCAGATTGCCGAGGCCTCGCTGGTCATGCCCAGAAAATCAACCTATTTTTATCCCAAAACCCTGACCGGACTGGTTATGAATTCCCTGGCGTTGAATGAATCCATCCTGGCTTGAGACCCCGATATCGATTGAAAGCGATGAAACCCTGGATACATGGGGAAACGGGACTATCCGGATCATCCAAAAAAAAACCGGATATCGTTTTTCTTTTGACGCTATAATCCTTTTTCAATTTGTCCGTATAAAGGATGGACACCGGGTCCTGGATCTGGGAACCGGAAGCGGAATCCTGGCCTTGCTCCTGGCCGAGGCCTATCCCCATTCCCGGATTTTCGCCCTGGAACTCTCTTCCGATTCAGTCGGCCTGGCCCGTCGCAATGTGATCCTCAATGAACTTCAGGAACGGATTTCCCTGATCCGGGGAGATCTTTGTCAGCTTCCCTTTTCCTTCAAAAAGGGGGCCTTTGATGCCGTTGTTACCAACCCGCCCTATCGCCCGCTTCAGACCGGCAGGATCAACCCCGATCCGCAAAAAGCCATGGCCCGTCATGAAATTCGACTCACCTTTTCCGACCTGCTTAAGGCCGTGGCCCAAGGATTAAAAAAAGGGGGGAAATGGTTTGTGGTCTACCCGGCCTGGCGTCTGGTGACCCTTTTAGCCCTCTCCAGACAACACCGCCTGGAGCCCAAGAAGATCCAACTGGTTCATTCTTTTCCCGGAAAAGAAGCGGAATGGGTCCTGATGGAGGCCGTTTATCACGGCCGGGAAGATTTGAAGGTACTCCCCCCTCTTACGATTTATCAGGAAATCGGGGTTTACAGTCAACAGTTCCGAAGGATGAATCAGATTCAAAAGATCGGCTCTTTTCCATGGCCGCTCGAACCCGCCGGCGAACTTCAGGATTCTTAATTTCGGCGCAAAGATGCTGGATCTCCGTTTTTTCTTTTTCCGATAAGGAACGGGGGGTGGTCCGGATTTGAACTGCTTTTTCCTTTCCGAAAGGGATCATGGCCGGCGGAGATCCCGGTTTTAACCGGATCCCCTTCACAACCGGTTTCCCCAAAATTTCATTGATCTTTTCCCGGATGGAGTCTTTTAAAAATTGAAATTGTTGTCCGGCTACCGGATTGGAGACCAGCAGGCAAAGGGTCCCTTCCCGAATCCCTTCCAGGGTGATCCCCGGGCGCAACGATTCAGGGACTGCCCGGAGCCAGGCCTCGATAACAGCCGGGACGAGAGGATCCACGAATGAATCCTTCCCGGCCAATAATTCCCCCATAATGGTTTTAAAAGGCAAGACTTCTCTGTCCATCGACTTCTTTATCTCCAGAAAGGGGACGCCCCCAGAAATTTGGTTGACACTTTCAAAAGACCCTGTATATAGTGAAACTGTCCATTATTCAGATCTTCCGGCGGATCATAGTGCCTTTTTAAATGATTTTATTCTCACAAAAAAAGAAAATCAAAGCAATAAAATAAACGGCAACCCCAAAAAAAGGAGGAGTCATGGTCCAAAAAAAGATCTTATTATCGGAAGAGGAGATGCCCCGTCAATGGTACAACATCCTGCCTGATATGCCTAACGGAATGCAGCCCCCCCTGCATCCGGGTACGGGCCAACCGGTCGGTCCCGATGATCTGGCCCCGGTCTTTCCCATGAACCTGATCGAACAGGAAGTCAGTCCTCAGCGCTTTATCGATATCCCGGACCCGGTCCTGGAAAAGTATTTGATCTGGCGGCCTACGCCTCTGGCCAGGGCCTACGGACTGGAAGCCTTCTTACAAACGCCGGCTAAAATTTATTTTAAAAATGAAGGGGTCAGCCCGGCCGGAAGTCATAAACCCAACACCGCCGTGGCCCAGGCCTATTACAATAAAGTTTTTGGGACCAAACGGATCGCCACGGAGACCGGGGCCGGACAATGGGGCAGCGCCTTGAGCTTTGCCTGTTCCCTCTTCGGATTGGAGTTAAAGGTCTATATGGTCCGAATCAGCTTCGACCAAAAACCCTACCGCCGCCTGATGATGAATACCTGGGGGGCCAACTGCGTTGCCAGCCCCAGCCCGGACACCCAGGCCGGAAGAAAAATGTTGGATCAGGACCCCAATTCCCCGGGAAGCCTGGGCATTGCCATCAGCGAAGCCGTAGAAGATGCGGTCACGACTCCCAACAGTAAGTATGCCCTGGGCAGTGTTTTGAACCATGTACTCCTCCATCAAACCATCATCGGGCTGGAGGCCCAAAAACAACTCCAAAAATTAGGGGATTATCCGGATATCGTCATCGGTTGCGCCGGCGGGGGAAGCAATTTTGCAGGACTGGCCTTGCCCTTTATCCGTGACAAGATCGCCGGAAAAAAGGTCCACGTGATCGCCGTTGAACCGGCTTCCTGTCCGACCATGACCAAAGGACCCTTTGTCTATGATTTCGGGGATACGGTTCAGATGACCCCCTTGCTATGCATGCACAGTCTGGGGCACGCCTTTATCCCCGAGCCTATTCATGCCGGAGGCCTGAGGTATCATGGAATGGCCCCCATCGTCAGCCAATTGATCATGGATAAATTGATCGAACCCAGGGCCGTGGGTCAGTTGGAAACTTTTGCCGCCGGCGTTACCTGGGCCAGGACCGAAGGATTTATCCCGGCCCCGGAAACCAACCATGCCCTGGCGACGGTCATCTCCGAGGCCAAGAAATGCAAGGAAGAGGGCAAGGCCAAGACCATCCTGGTGAACTGGAGCGGCCACGGCCTGGTGGATATGATGGCCTATAGTGCTTATTTCGAGGGTAAACTGCGCGACTACGAATTGCCCGACGAGGTGATCCAAAAATCCTTAAGGGTCCTGGAGAAATTTCCGAAACCGAAACTATAAAAAAACAAGGTGCAAGGCGAAAGGTATAAGGTGCAGGGTTAAGGAAAAACAAACCTTGCGCCTTGTGCCCTGAGCCTTGTGCCATAGGCCTTTTATCGCCGCCCATGCTTGAGTCCTTTGACCATTTAGAAATCTACTGCCCCCACCTGGGAATGATGCTGACCTTTAGTTACTGCCGTCGGTCCCAATCCTCCCTGCCCTGTCGGAATTTGGCGGGGTGTTGGGAGAAACGAATACCCGTGGAAGATTTTTTGAAGGAGAATTTTTCTCCTGAGGAATTGGAATCGGCCTTCGGGGGGCTCCCGAAAACACGCCTGGAGCGGATCTTTGACGGTATCCATCGCGGCCTGGAACCCGATCCCTCTGAAAAATAGCCAAGCAAATAGTGACGGTCTTGTAATAAGTCGCTATCCGCATCTTTCCATCTGGAGAGCCATATTACGAGGTTATCAATAATGATTCCGTAATAACGCGTCATTCCCGCGCAGGCGGGAATCCAGACCTATGTAATCAAAAAACAACTGGATTCCCGTTTTCACGGGAATGACGAAAATGAGTGATCTTCGGCTTTTTAAGATTCCATCGATAAATTCGCCCTCATAAAGTTATGGGGAAGAAAGCGAAACAGTCCCCATATCAGGCTTTATCCTTGACTCGATTTCCCCTCTTATTTATACTAATTCCATTCCGACGAAATTTTCAACAAATCCAACAGCACGTTTATAACCGGCCCACGGTCAAGGAGGTGCCTAAGTGAAAGACGGAAAATGCCCCAAATGCGGCTCGGACCAGGTATTCCGGGGGACGGACATCCCGGCCAAAACCGGTCCCTTCGGAAGTAACAGTATCCCCATAACTTTCATTTCCATTGCCGCCCTGGACAATTACGTTTGTGCCGATTGTGGTTATGTGGAAAGGTATGTCGCTTCGGCCTCCAAGCTTCAGGAGATCTCCAGGGTCTGGCCGAGGGTCAAGAAAATGAAATCCTCCTGAGTGCCGAAGGGATTACGGCGTTGAAGGGATTTAAAAGATTTATCGTCATCGCCAGGGTGATGCTCAAACATGGCATGGGAAACCTGCTGGAGCGTCTCCTCGGCCGGGAAGAAAAAAAAGAAAAACGGCTCAAAAACAGAGGCCTCTTTTTCCAATCCGGATTTCCTTCACCGAAACGCCTCCGTCTGGCCCTGGAAGAACTGGGTCCCAGTTTTATCAAGCTGGGACAGTTGATGAGCACCCGGGCCGATTTGTTCCCGCCGGCCTATATCGACGAACTCAAAAAACTGCAGGACCGCGTACCGCCGGTCCCTTTTTCGGAGATTAAAGAGGTCATCGAAGAAGAACTGAAGCGGCCCCTTTCCGAAATCTTTAAGGAATTCGAACCCGACCCGATCGCCGCCGCTTCGGTAGCCCAGGTCCATCGGGCCCGACTGGCTACCGGGGAAGAACTGGCCGTTAAGGTCATCCGGCCGGGTATCGACCGGAAGATCAGCCAGGATATCCGGTTGATGTATTATTTAGCCGAAAAGATAGAGCATAATTTCGAGATAGGGCAGATCCTGGGCGGGACCAACTTAGTTAAAGAGTTCGAGCGCACCATCTTTAAGGAACTCGACATGTTTATCGAGGCGGGCAACATCGAGAAATTTGCCGCCAACTTCAAGGACGTGGATGAAATTTACATCCACCGGGTGTATTGGGAATATACCTCGCGGTCCGTGCTGGTCATGGAATATATCGACGGCATCAAAATGGACCAGGTAGAGGCCATCAAGGCCCGGGGCCTTGACCCCAAGGAAATAGCCAACATCGGGCTGCGCTCCTTCTCCCGCCAGTTGATGGAGTTCGGTTATTTTCATGCCGATCCGCACCCGGGCAATACCCTGGTCATGGCCGACGGCCGGGTGGCCCTGGTGGATTTCGGGATTACCGGTTATCTGGATGAGCAGATGATGCACCAGATCGCCAATATCTTCCTGGGTTTTGCCGACCATGATTACGATCGGGTCCTGGAGGCCTTGTGGGATGCGGGGATCGTAGACGAAGAGACCATGGACTTGAAGAGTTTTTTGATCGACCTCAAGGACATGAGTGAGCCCTTTTACGGCCGTTCGCTTCAGACCATATCGGTCCGGGACGTCTACGATCAAATCATGCAATTGATCTATAAGTATCACATCCGACTTCCCAGAAACATCCTGCTCCTGCTGAAAACCTTTATCCAAACCGAAGCCCTGGGCAAGATCCTGGGCAGCGAGGCCAGTCTTCTGGAAGCGGCCCGGCCCTATGCCCGGAAGTTTCTGGAACGCCACTACAATTTCAAACGATTTTTTCGAGATCTGGAGAGAGAGGTCCGCATCACCGGCGGGTACCTGAAGTCCATGCCCAGGTTTTTCCATGACATCCTCCGTCAAACGGCCCAGGGGAAACAACGCTTCGAATTTTGGCACGGCGGCCTGGAAAGCCTGACCGGCCAGTTTGCCAGGGGCCTCAACCGGTTGACCGTCGGCTTCATTATTTCGGCCTCCCTGATCGCCGCCGCCATGATTCTCAATTCCGGTCACAAGGTTTTCGAGGTGACCCTGAATCTATTCGGCCTGAAGACCATCCCGGTAACCGATCTCTTCGGTCTCCTCGGTTATAGTATTGCCACGGCTTTGGGGCTCTGGCTGATCATCTCCATTTTTCGGTCGGGAAAATTATAAAAAGGGACGGCGAGTTTTTTAGGATCTCTCACCATTTTATAAGCTTAAACCTCTGAAAGGATTGGTCCCTGTTCGTGAGGCTTGGGACCACATACGAAAATGACCGATCCGATCTTTTTGTCCCGCCTACAATTCGCCTTCACGGCCATGTTTCATATTTTGTGGCCGGTATTGACCATCGGGCTGAGTATCTTCCTGGTGCTGGTGGAAGCCTTGCACCTCAAAACAAAAAATAAAATCTATTACCTTCAGGCCCGATTCTGGTCCCGGCTGTTTATCCTGAATTTCGCGGTCGGTGTGGTCACCGGCATACCCATGGAATTTCAATTCGGGACCAATTGGAGTCTTTTTTCCCAGGCCGGTGGCGATGTCTTCGGCCATATCCTGGGATTTGAAGCCACCATGGCCTTTATGCTGGAGGCCACTTTTCTCAGCATCATGATCTGGGGTTGGAAAAGGGTCCCTCCCGGCCTGCACCTGTTTTCCACCCTCATGGTCGCCCTGGGGGCCTCTCTGTCGGCCTTCTGGATCATGGTGGCCAATGCCTGGATGCATACCCCGGCCGGCGGCGTCTTTGAAAAAGGTCGCTTTGCCCTGACCAGTAATTGGGAGGCCATCTTGACCACCGATATGCCCAGGGCGGTTTCCCACATGTGGGTGGCCTGTCTGGAGGTGAGCGTCTTCGTCATCGGCGGGATCAGCGCCTGGTACTTATGGAAGAATCGTCATCCCGAATTCTTTCTGAAATCCTTCCAATGGGCGGTCCTGGGCGCTTTAGTCATCACCCCGCTACAAATCTTTTTGGGGGACCTCTCGGGGTTGGAAGTCGGCCGGTCTCAGCCGACCAAGCTGGCGGCCATGGAGGCCCATTGGCAGACCAACCCTGCGGGGACCCCGGCCACCTGGAATCTCGTGGCCTGGCCGGATAAGGCCGCTCAGAAAAACCGCTGGGCCGTTGAGATCCCTTATGTGCTGAGTCTGTTGGACACCCATTCCTTGACCGGCCAGATCAAGGGCCTGCGGGAATTTCCGGTAAAGGACCAGCCTCCCATCGCGATCACCTTTTATGCCTTTCGGATTATGGTTGCTTTGGGCCTGGGCCTTTTCCTCCTCATGCTCTGGACCGCCTATACCTGGCTCCGGGGGAGGCTGAAGCCCGAGGTACTGTCTAAGCAAAAGGGCCTCTGGCTTGCCTGGATGGCCGCCTTGCCCTTAAGTTATCTGGCCATGGAAGCGGGCTGGGTTACCCGTGAGGTGGGCAGGCAACCCTGGATTATTTATGGAGTGCTGCGAACAAAGGATGGGGCCAGCCCTTTGGCTTCCTGGAACGTGGGCCTCTCCCTGTCGCTCTTCGCCGCCCTCTATCTGGTCCTCTTCTTAATCTTTCTGCTGCTCGCCCGGCAACTGATTCGCCGAGGGCCGGAAACAGAAAATTCAGTATCAACTTAGCTGTTTGAAAAAGCATTTATAAATCCCTCCCGCCCTCCCTTTGTCAAAGGGAGGCGAAAGGCTTTCCCCTTAGAAAAAGGGGGATTGAGGGGGATTTTGACTCTAACGGTGTCCTTGAAAGGCAGATTTTAAAATCTAAAGTGTTATAAAATTACCAACCTTAGAGGAAACGACATGGATGGAATTTTACCGGATGTCTGGCTGTTGATTATCGGTTTTCTCCTCTTGTATTACGCCATAACCGACGGCTTTGATTTGGGTGTCGGGATCATCTCCCTTTTACCGGGAAAGGCCAAGGACCGGGGCCTGATGATGGACAGCCTGGGGGCCATCTGGCACATCAACCAGACCTGGCTGGTGGTGCTGGGAGGGATGTTGTTTGGCGCCTTTCCCCTTTTTTACAGCCTTCTTTTTTCCGCCCTCTATCTTCCTTCCATGGTCATGCTGATCGGTTTTGTCTTCCGGGGAATCGCCTTCGACTTTCGGGAACACTCCCAGCGAAAGCGTTTCTGGGAGATGAATTTCGGGATTGGAAGCCTCTTAGTCACCCTGGCCCAGGGGTTTGCCCTGGGGGGGTTATTAAGCGGCCTGCAAACCAGTAAGGGTCTATTTACGGGCACCATTTGGGACTGGCTGAATCCATTTTCGGCCCTGGTGACCCTGGGTGTGCTGTTGGGGTATATCATGCTGGGTGCCAATTATCTCATCTTAAAAACCGAGGGTGATCTCCGTCGGCGCAGCTTTCGCCTTTCTAAGATCTCATCGGTCCTGACCCTTGTCGTTTCTGTCCTGGTCTATATAGGCCTCATTCTGAATTATCCTCATACCGCCAGGAAGTGGTCCACCCTCCCGGACCTTTATTATATGGCCGCCTTTCCCCTTCTGGCAGCCATAGCCTGCCTTTTGTTTTTTCGCAGCTTATGGAAAGGATACGACCGGGCGCCCCTTTTCTGGAACGCCGCCCTGGTCCTCTTTTCCTTTATCGGCGTTTCGGTAAGCCTCTATCCCCAGATGATCCCTCATGTGGTCTCTCCCATATCGGTTGACGAGGCCGCCGCTTCGCCCAAGACCCTGATCTTTATGCTGGTGGTCATGGCCATTCTCATCCCGCTGATACTTTTTTATACCACCTACACTTACAGGATCTTCGGCGGCAAGGTCAAAGGGTCCGGCGAGTATGAGGGGTGACCGTCCGAGGCTCAAATAAAGCACATTCCCCTCCCCTCCTCCGCCCATTTCCACAACCTGAATTGGAAAATTTCAGATAGTCCAAATTACTGTCAATAAATCTCAAAAATACAAAGTTCTTATTATTTCTTTTTTCTTTCATCTGTTTATAATTTTTATATTAAATGACTCGGTGTTTGTCAGCGGCCGAGAACATATCAAATTGACAAAGATAATCGGGAGACAAATAGTGAACAAGAGGGATTATTACGAAGTTCTTGGCGTAGGCAAGGATAGCGGGGCTTCCGACATTAAAAAGGCCTTTCGCCAATTGGCCATGGAGTTTCATCCCGACAGAAAACCGGATGACCCCCAGGCCGAGGAAAAAATCAAAGAAATCAACGAAGCCTATGCCGTCTTGAGCGATCCTGAAAAGCGTAAGCTCTATGACGCTTACGGCCATGAAGGCCTTCAGGGATTCAGCCAGGAAGACCTCTTCCGGGGAGTCGACTTCTCCAGCCTGTTTCGGGAGTTCGGGTCTAAGAGCTTTTTCGGTTTTGGAGATCCCTTTGAATCTTTTTTCGGGGGAAGGACCTCCCTCCGCAAGGAACCGCAAAAAGGGGCCGATCTCCGTTATGATCTTACGATTTCCCTGGAAGAGGCCGCTTTTGGCGTTGAAAAAACCATCGACATTCCCAAATGGGAGCCCTGTGCCGCCTGCCAGGGCACGGGGGCTGCACCCGGCGGAATGGAGAAATGCGATCAATGTCAGGGCAGCGGTCAGATCGTCACCGAGCAAAAAAAAGGCTCGAGCCTTTTTCGTCAGATTCGGGTTTGCGGCCGATGCCAGGGCCATGGACAGATTATCAAACAACCCTGCCCGGAGTGCAAGAGTCGGGGATTTATTGAAAGATCCAAAGAACTGACCGTTAAAGTTCCCCCGGGGGCGGACGGGGGTTACGTCATTACCGTTGAGGGTGAAGGGGAGAAAGGAAAAGACCTCCCCGGGGACCTTCACATCGTCCTTAACGTGGCCAGGCATTCCTTGTTTGAAAGGCACGGCGACGATCTTTATCTGCCGCAGGAAATCCCTTTTACAACGGCGGTACTCGGCGGTCAGATTGATGTCCCCACGTTGGGAGGGGGGACTTCCGAGCTAAAGGTGCCCGAGGGGACCCAAACCGGCTCCCTTTTTAGGATCGACGGCCAGGGTGTTCCTCATCTAAAAGGCCAAGGCCGGGGAGATGAATATGCCCTTATCAAGGTGACGGTCCCCACCGACCTGACTAAGAGGCAAAAAAAGCTGATCAGGGAATTCGAAAAATTGGAAAAAGAAAAAGCACCCCCTCTACCCCGCCAAAGAGACACCTCTTTTCCATCAGAGGCCGCCGCCGGATTATAAAACAAAATCAGCCCAGCGGCTGGACCCAGACGGCCTGAAGACCTTTCTCACCCTCCTCCGGGGCGAATCTTACCTCTGTGCCCGGGGCTAATTTCTCGAATTTTCCATTTTTAAGGGCATTGGCGTGAAAGTAAATCTCCGCGCCGTCCTGGTCTTCAATAAATCCATAGTCCCCACCCGGAAAGAGGCGGATGACCTTACCGCGCTGGGCATGTTCTTCATGGGTCTTGACTTCTTGTTGCTGGATACGGGAATGTTCCAAGAGACGGCGGTCCAAGGCATCAAAGGCCTCGACCAGCAAGGGCGGGACAAACTCCCCCTGCCGGATGATGGTAATGGTCTCGCCGGTGACGGAGACCACCAGATGAACTTCAAAGGCCCCCAGATGGTGGTGACGGGTACCGATGATTTCCACCCGGGCATGCAGGACCGGTCCCATGTAATGTTCTTCCAGACGCGCCAGCTCTTCTTCAATTTTTTCACGCCATTCCGGTTGGATTTCCAGATTTTGCCCTTCGATATGAATTTCCATGATTGGGTTATTCCTCCCTTAATAAATTATATGAAAATCGGCTCCAGGTTTGTCTATGTGGGGTCTGTCCATAATCCACTCATTTTTTCTAATGAATAAGTGTTTTATAGTATCATTCAGGGAGGTTAAAAAGTAAATAAGATAAAGCAGGTAGTTTAGGATTAAAAAGGCTGTATTTTTAGAGCGGAGAGGATATGTTGGCAAAAATACTCTATCTGTTTCCTGAAAATACAGAGTTCGGGCTATTTTTTCCCAAACGGTTTTTCGCTATGATATAATAAAAAACTAAGGCAGAGGACAGGATCTGGCATCTCTCCCGCCCTGCCACGGCAGGACTTGCAGAATGTCCGGTAGTGCCCTGCTTCAAATCTCAAAGACCAAGATCTTGAGGATCTATTTAGTGCTTTATGACTTTTATACCCCCATGGACCGGTCGAAGGCTCGTCAGTTTCGTAACCGTTTTTGTCGTCTGTCTATGCAGCGGCCTAACGTTCTCTCAAAATCCTCCCGAAGGCGCTTCCAAGACTCCGGCCATTATTTCCTATCTGACGGAAACCATCCACTGGTACCGGGGAACAGTCGTCGAGCAGCAGATCGCCAATGAACCGAGCGACATTACCTTTGCCGATGATAATCGCCGGATTTCCGGCCAGATCGTGCGGCTCGCCTTCGACTTCGCCCGTCTGGAAGAACAGCGCCAATCCCAGCGGCCCAAGGGTAAGCAGACACAAGATCAGGGTAATGCCCTCTCTCAAAATCAACGCTTGCTCCAGGCAATGACCAATGCCGATCAACAGGTCGAGCACTCGCAAAACGCACTGCAATCGCTTCGACAAAAGCTGGAGAGCACTCCGCAGAAAATGCGCCCGCCTCTTGAGTCTCTCATCGCGGAGACCCAAAGTGAACTGGCCTTTCGTCAGGCCCGTCGCGACGCCCTGCGCAACATCCTCCAGTTTACCACCGTGGCCAGCAATCATGGCGCGGGAGCCGCCAGCCTGCGGGCCCAGATCGAGGAGTTGGTGCGCTTGGTGCCGGACGTCCTAAGCAGTGCGGAAGGCGCCCAGCCGGAACAAACCACTAACGTAAAACCCTCTGGAAACCTATCCTCATCCGTGAACAGGCAACAACCCTCCGGGATATGGGGGGTGGCCGCCGACCTGTTGCAGTTGTCCCGCAAAGTCCACACGCTTGACCAGCAGATCCGATCCACCGATCAGCTCATGCAAGCGGCCAAGCGATTGCGTGAACCTCTGTTGGCAAACCTCAGGGGCTTGATTCAGAGCGGAGATCAGCTCGCCAACCAGCCGCCATCCCCAGATCTCACCGTCCTTGGGCAACAGAAGAACCAACTGGATGCGCTCACGGCCCAGTTCAAGCAGAGTTCGGCCGAGCTGTTGCCGCTCAATAAACAAGGCATCCTGCTCAACCTTTATAAACAGACGCTGGCAAACTGGCGCGACACTGTGCACAAAGAATACCGCGATAAATTGCAAAGCTTTCTGGTGCGGCTGGCCGTACTCCTCATCGTCATTGCCCTGGTTTTTGCCGCCGGAGAGGTCTGGCGCAGGGCCATCTTGCGCTACATACAAGAGACACGCCGCCGATACCAATTCCTGTTGCTGGGGAAGATTATGATCTGGATCGCGGTCGGGGTGATCATCGCCTTAACCTTCACAACCGAATTGGGCTCCGTGGCCACCTTCGCGGGTCTCATCACCGCCGGGGTGGCGGTGGCCATGCAGAGCGTGATCCTGTCCATTGCCGGCTATTTCTTCTTGATCGGAAAATACGGAATTCGCGTTGGGGATCGGGTGCAAATCTCAGGGGTAACTGGAGAAGTGGTCGACATAGGACTGGTCCGACTCCATCTGCTCGAGCTCGGTCAAAACGGGACAGAGGCACAACCCAGCGGCCGGGTGGTGGCTTTTGCCAATTCGGTTGTATTTCAGCCCAATGCTGGCGTCTTCAAGCAAATTCCAGGCGCCAGCTTCGTCTGGCATGTGGTCAGCCTCACCTTTTCGCCCGAGAGTAATTACCGCCTGATTCAGGAGCGGATCGAAACCGCAATGGACAAGGCCTTGAAGGACCATCGCGCAGAGATGGAACGGCAAATGCGCCATATGGAACAGACCCTGAGTTCAATCCACACGATTGCATTGATGCCAAAGACGAGTCTGCGCTTCACCGCCTCGGGGATTGAGGTGACGGTGCACTTTCCGGTTGCGCTGCAGAATGCGGCCGAGATCGACGACCGCGTTATGCGTGAGCTGTATGCGGCCATCGAGCAGGAACCCAAACTGAAGCTGGTCGGATCGGGCACGTTGCGAACGGATCTATCGACTTCAACACCCGCTTGAACAGTTGTCCCCGCCTGGCTTTGAACTTGACCAAGGTATCCTATCCACTTTCTCCCACCTATTGTCCTTCCGGGTTTTTCCTCCTCCATTTACCAGTTTTTTGAGGATTTACGTATTCCTTTCTAACTGCCAACGACGGTGTGCGTGTCCTTTGTGAAAAGGCCTTATTGACTTCCCCTATTTTCTTTCCGAAGTACTGCCTTCTTAATTATAAAATACAGGATTCACCCTATTCGTTTTTAAGAAAACCTATAGTAACTTTAAAAGCAAATGGAGAAGCTTCGAAGGGTTGACATGATAACCACTTGGGCCGGGAAAGGCGCATTAAATTCACCGCTGCTCGTCCTGCCCGGGTTGAAATCAGCAGGAGTAAAATCCGATATGGCTTTCAAAAAGGAAGCAGCCATCGTGAAGATTGCTGTCCCTAAGGAACAGCGATGATAGGTGAAGGTAGAAAGCGAGTCGTTATTGAAAACATAACACCCACAATCGACTGTGGCCTGTTTCCCATCAAAAGGATTGCCGGAGAGAAAGTTGTGGTGATGGCAGACATCTTCGCCGACAGTCATGACGTTCTCTCCGCGAGGATACTCTATCGAAAGCGCGGGCATCCCGAATGGAGAGAAGCACCCCTGACAATGCCGGAAAATGACCGATGGAAAGGAGAGTTTGTCGTCGAGGAAGTAGGCCTTTATCATTACCTCGTCGAGGGATGGATTGATCATTTCAGAACCTGGCAACGGGATCTTAAAAAGAGATTTGATGCCGGCGCGTCCTTATCGGTGGACATTCTGTCAGGGGTCAGGCTTGTTGAAGAGGCGGCAGAAAAGGCATCCGCCGAAGACCGAGAGAAGCTCATCCGGCTGGCCGAAGTCCTGAAAAAAATAGGGACCGGCGAGGAAATCGTCTCCATGGCCTTTGGCGCGGAGCTCGCGGGATTGATGGCCAAATACCCCTGCAAAGAGTTTGCGGTCTCCTCTGAAAAGGCGCTTGACGTGGTGGTAGACCAAAAAAAAGCCTTGTTTAGCGCCTGGTACGAGCTGTTTCCAAGGTCCTGTTCTCCCGAGCCGGGGCGACATGGGACTTTCAAGGATTGCGAGATGGTGCTCCCTGAAATAGCGAGGATGGGGTTCGATGTCCTCTATCTTCCTCCAATTCATCCCATAGGGGAGGCCAATCGAAAAGGAAAAGATAACACCCTTGAGGGTGAACCCGATGACGTGGGAAGTCCATGGGCCATCGGCTCAAGGGAAGGAGGGCATAAGGCCATCCACCCCCGGCTTGGCACCGCAGAGGATTTTGAAAGGCTGATCAAACGAGCAAAAGATCACGGGTTGGAAATTGCGCTGGACCTGGCTTTTCAATGCTCCCCGGATCATCCTTACGTGAAAGATCATCCCGAGTGGTTCAAATGGCGGCCTGACGGGACGATTCAGGTTGCGGAGAACCCCCCGAAGACGTACGAAGACATCATACCCCTGAATTTTGAGTCGGAGAACTGGATGGGGTTGTGGGAGGAATTAAAGAGCATCGTCCTCTTTTGGATCGAGCGCGGCATACGTATATTCCGCGCGGATAATCCCCATACCAAACCGTTTGCCTTCTGGGAATGGCTCATAAGTGAGATTAAAAAGGATTATCCTGAGATCATTTTTTTCGCTGAGGCCTTTACCAGGCCAAAGGGGATGGTCCGTCTGGCCAAAGCAGGGTTTACTCAATCCTACACCTATTTCACCTGGAGAAACACGAAAACGGAATTGACCGACTATCTGACCGCATTGACACAAACGGAGATAAAGGAGTATTTCAGACCTAATCTTTGGCCTAACACGCCTGATATTAATCCGGAATACCTGCAGTACGGAGGGAAGCCGGCCTTCATGATCAGGCTTGTTCTCGCCGCAACGTTAGCCTCCAATTACGGTATCTATGGACCCGCCTTTGACCTTTTTGCCAACGAAGCCCCCCCCGGAAAGGAGGAGTATCTGAATTCTGAAAAGTACGAAATAAAACACTGGAACTGGAGTGACCCCATAAATCTCAGGGATTTTATCGCCAGGGTCAACAGGATCAGAAATCAGAATCCCGCCCTTCAAACCACGCATAACCTCTATTTTCACGAAGCAGACAACGATTACCTCCTCTTTTACGTTAAGGCGACAGATGATCTCTCCAATATCATTCTGGTCATCGTCAACCTTGACCCGTTTCATACGCAGTCGGGGTGGGTCAGGGTTCCTCTCGATCGGCTGGCCATAGACCCCGTCCAGCCTTACCTGGTGCATGATCTGCTAAGCGATGACAAATACATCTGGCAGGGAGAAAGAAACTTCGTAAACCTCGATCCCCAGCTACTGCCGGCCAACATTCTCAGAGTCAGGAAGAGACTCAGAAGAGAAACTGACTTCGACTATTTCATGTGAGGAGCGTTTTGAAGAACGACAGGATCACCCTTGAAGAAAATCCCCTCTGGTATAAGGATGCCATCATCTACGAACTGCACGTCAAGGCCTTTTATGACGGCAATGGCGATGGCCTGGGTGACTTTCAGGGGCTGAAAGAAAAACTGTGGTATATTGAAGATCTCGGAATTACGGCCATCTGGCTGTTGCCCTTTTACCCCTCTCCTCTCAAAGACGACGGATACGATATTTCAAATTACTTTAATGTCCATCCGGATTACGGCACACTCAAAGACTTCAGGGAGTTCTTGCAAGAAGCCCACGGGCGCGGCATTCGCGTTATCACCGAACTGGTGCTCAATCACACCTCGGACCAGCATGCCTGGTTTAAAAAGTCCAGGAGAGCGGAACCGGGTTCCCCCTGGAGAGACTTTTACCTGTGGAGCGACACCCCCGATAAATACGCGGATGCCAGGATCATTTTCAAGGACTTCGAGACTTCCAACTGGGCTTGGGATTCCGTGGCCATTCCTACTACTTCCACCGATTCTACTCTCACCAACCGGATCTGAACTTTGATAATCCCCTCGTGCAGGACATGATCTTCCGTGTAGTTGATTTCTGGCTAGGTATGGGGGTGGACGGCCTCCGGTTGGATGCCGTTCCTTATCTCTTCAAGAGGGACGGCACCAATTGCGAGAATTTGCCCGAGACATTCAACTTTCTAAGGGAGTTAAGGGCCTATGTAGACGGCAAGTATAAGGACCGTGTGCTCCTGGCGGAGGCCAACCAATGGCCCGAAGATGCAGCCGCTTATTTCGGGAGCGGCGACCTTGCCATATGGCTTTTCATTTCCCATTGATGCCGCGAATATTTATAGCTCTTCAGATGGAAAACCGTTTCCCGATTGTCGATATCCTGGAGCAGACCCCGAACATTCCTGAAGTTTGTCAATGGGCGCTCTTTTTGCGAAACCACGACGAGTTAACTCTCGAGATGGTGACGGACGAAGAGAGAGACTATATGTACCGGGTCTACGCCAGAGATCCTCACGCGCAGGGTCAACCTCGGCATCCGGCGACGTCTGGCGCCTCTCCTCGAAAATAGCAGAAGCCGAATTGAGCTCATGAATGCGATCCTCTTTTCCTTGCCCGGCACACCCTTCATCTACTCCGGCGAAGAAATCGGCATGGGAGACAATTACTACCTCGGGGACCGAAATGGCGTTAGAACGCCCATGCAGTGGAGCCCCGACAGGAATGCCGGGTTTTCAAAGGCAAACCCACAGAAGCTTTACCTGCCGGTCATCATAGACCCGGAATATCATTATGAATCGGTCAACGTGGAAAATCAGCAGCGAAACCCCTCCTCTCTCCTGTGGTGGATGAAACGAGCCATTGCCATAAGGAAAAGGTTGAAATCCCCCGGCCGGGGGACCATGGAATTTCTTTTCCCTGAAAATTCAAAAGTCCTGGCCTTCATCCGTTCTTATAAAGACGAGTCGCCTCCTGGGCGTTGCCAATTTATCCAAATATTATCAGGTCGCGGAACTCGATCTTTCGAAATATATCGGCATTATTCCCCAGACCGTTTACAGCGAAACGAGATTCCCGGTAATACGGGAATCCCCCTATGTCCTGACCCTGGGTCCCCACAATTATCTGTGGCTTTTGCTCAAGAAAGGCGAAGAGACGCTGAGCCTGGGAGGCGAAAGGGCCATCCCTGAGCTGTACACGGAAGCGGACTGGAAGAGCCTATTGAGCGGGAGGACACGGGACAAGCTGGAAAACGACATTCTTCCGGGATATTTAAAGAGTTGCCGTTGGTTTGGGGGCAAGGCAAATACGCTCGTAGAAATTAGAATTGTCGAATCCATTGCCGTTCACGGGAATTCTGATTCATCCTATATCCTTTTTCTTCAGGTGTCTTACCTTGAAGGCGCCCAGGAGACCTATCTGTTGCCGGTATCGTTGGCGGCGACCAGGAAACCAGAGAGGTCGCCGGAAAGACCGGCCGGGGAAGGACCACGTCCCGTACCCGGCGGCGAAGCGATATCCGTGAGGTCAAAATCTCTTTTGGAGGAATCCCCTGAGGGTATTATTGCGCTATCTGCATGGAGACCGGGATGAAGGAATCCTCTATGATGCCGCATTTAATCAGGAGTTTCGTGAAGCCCTTTTCTCAATCATCCTGCGAAGAAAAAGGATCAAAGGAGAGAAGGGTGAACTTACCGGCCACCAGGGGAAAATATTCAGAAGGATTTTTGGCGGGACCCGGTTGAATTCCCAGCGACTCAAGGCGGAACAGAGTAATACTTCATTCCTCTATGAGGATAAATTTTTCTTCAAGTTGTTTCGAAATTTGAAGGAGGGGATCAATCCTGATCAGGAGATAGTAAGGTTTCTCTCCGAAAACACACCGTTTCAATCTATTGCACCCTTTGCCGGCAGCATCGAATATCAGAGTCCGGAATCAGGACCGGTCGCCGTCGGTTTGCTCCAGCGATTTGTTCCCAATCAAGGTGACGGCTGGTCGTACACGCAGGATTCCGTGGGGAGATACTTCGAAAGAGCCTTATCGGGAATGGGAGAAATAGGAGAAGCTCCCAAAATCCCGGCCTCTCTCTTCGAGGTCGAGCCCTCGCGTATTCCACCCGTGGTACAGCAACTGGTCGAAGGACACTATCTGGAGATGACCGCCCTCCTCGGAAAACGCACGGGAGAAATGCACCTTTCTCTGGCGTCAGCCGCCGGGGAGGAGGACTTTACTCCCGAGCCGTTCTCCATACTGTACCAGCGGTCCGTCTTTCAATCCATGAGGACTCTTCTCAGGAAAGTCCTGCAAACCGTGAGGAACAACATCGGGAGCCTTCCCGAATCTTTCCGGCCGGAAGCCGCCTTGGTTCTTCAGCTCGAGGAGAGCATAGGGAACAGTTTGCGGAAGTTCGTCAGCCGGAAGTTTTCCGCGACACGGATACGGATTCACGGGGATTATCACCTCGGCCAGGTTCTCTATACGGGAAAGGACTTCCTCATTATCGACTTCGAGGGAGAGCCGGCAAAGGAATTGACGGAGAGGCGCCTCAAGCAGTCTCCCTTCAAGGATGTGGCGGGCATGGTGAGGTCTTTCCATTATGCCGCTTATACCGCTCTTCACAAGACACTGTCTGTCAGACCGGAAGATATCCCTGCTTTGCAGCCCTGGGCGGACCTCTGGTATCGGTACGCCGCCGGTATTTTTCTCAGATCGTACCTGGACACGGTCGGGAAGGCCTCTTTTGTCCCGGATAATAAAGAAGACTTGAATATCATACTGAAAGACTATCTGTTGGAGAAAGCGATTTACGAGCTGGGATATGAGTTGAACAATCGTCCTGAATGGGTGCTGGTTCCCCTGAGGGGAATCAAGGAATTGATGGAGGATGAATAATGTCAGGTGACCTGGTCAAAAGAATGAATGGTGTGAGACACGATGTTACTCTCCTTACGGATCAGGATATCTATTTTTTTAAGGAAGGAAACCATTTCAGGCTTTATGAGAAGCTTGGCTCTCATATCGTCACCGTCGAAGGGTCCGAAGGCACAACCTTCGCTGTTTGGGCCCCCAACGCGGAGAAGGTATCCGTGATGGGAGACTTTAACTCCTGGGACAACGGGTCGCACCTTCTCAAAGCGCGAGAAGACGGCTCGGGCATATGGGAGGGGTTTGTTGCCGGCGTTTCGCACGGGGCTTCATACAAGTATCACCTCCTGTCGAGGGACAACCGCTACAGGGTGGACAAGGGCGATCCCTACGCTTTTCGATGGGAGCCTCCTCCTAAAACGGCTTCGACAGTCTGGAGCCTCAGCTATTCTTGGGGAGATGCGGAGTGGATGAAAAACAGACACAGGGCGAATGCCCTGGATCGTCCCTTTGCCGTGTATGAAATGCACCTGGGTTCATGGAGACGGGTTCCCGAAGAGGGAAATCGGTTCCTGACCTACAGGGAAATGGCCCCTTATCTCGTGGCGTATGTTAAGGAGTTCGGGTTTACGCATGTCGAGTTCATGCCCGTCATGGAGCACCCCTTTTACGGTTCCTGGGGATACGAGACCGTGGGCTATTTTGCGCCCACGGCCAGATATGGGAGCCCTCAAGACTTCATGGTCTTGATCGACGTTCTCCACCAGAACGGGATCGGCGTGATTCTCGATTGGGTACCCTCTCACTTTCCGGACGATGAACATGGGTTGGTCTACTTCGATGGGACCCATCTCTATGAGCACGCCGACCCCAGACAAGGGTTCCAGCCCGAATGGAAGAGCTATCTCTTTAACCATGGCCGGTCCGAAGTAAAAGCCTTCCTGATCAGCAGTGCCCTCTTCTGGCTCGACCGCTATCATGTGGACGGCCTCAGGGTTGACGCCGTGGCTTCCATGATCTACCTCGACTACGCCAGAAAAGCCGGCGAGTGGATCCCCAACAAGTACGGCGGAAGGGAGAACCTTGAAGCGGTCGCCTTTATCAAGAGGTTCAACGAGGCCGTTTACAGAGACTATCCCGATGTTCAGACCATCGCCGAAGAGTCAACCGCCTGGCCCATGGTCTCACGGCCAACGCCTGTCGGGGGACTCGGTTTCGGCCTAAAGTGGAATATGGGCTGGATGCACGATACTTTATCCTATTTTTCCCAGGACCCCATCTATAGGAAATATTATCAGAATCAGCTAACCTTTAGCATCTGGTACGCCTTCTACGAAAATTTTATCCTTTCTCTTTCTCACGACGAGGTTGTTTTTGGGAAAGGATCTCTCCTCAGAAAAATGCCCGGAGACGATTGGCAAAAATTTGCTAATCTCCGGCTTTTGTTCGGATATATGTATGGCCACCCGGGGAAAAAGCTGCTCTTCATGGGCAGCGAGTTCGGACAGTGGGACGAGTGGTATCATGAAAAAAGTCTGGACTGGCATCTTTCGGGACATCCCTATCATCAAGGCGCTCAACGATGGGTTAAGGACCTCAACCATCTTTACGAAAGCGAACCGGCGCTCTATGAGATGGATTTTGTGCAGGAAGGATTTGAGTGGATCGACTGTCGCGACAGCGACTCCAGTGTGATCAGCTTTATAAGACGCGGTAAAAGCACAGCCGACCTCCTACTCGTGGTCTGCAATTTTACCCCTGTCCCGAGAAATAATTACCGGATAGGACTGCCGCGGGGCGGCTTCTGGACCGAGGTTCTCAACAGCGACGCCAAAGTCTACGGCGGCAGCGGTTATGGAAACCTGGGGGGCGCGGAAGCCGCTCCGGTCCCATTCCATGGAAGAGTTCACTCTCTTTCCCTGACGCTGCCTCCCCTCGGGGCTTTATTCTTCAAGAGCGGGGGCAGCGGGGCCCCAGCGGGGGCATGAGGGCTTAATACGAAAATAGGGTTCAAGGATTCCAGGATTCGAGGGTTCAAGGGTTTTTAATTTCGACGCCTTTCACTTGAATCCTTGACCCCTTGGCTCCTTGAATCCTTATTCATGTTTCGTGGCGCCCCATGGGCGCATGTGGGCTTAATATGAAAATAGGTTTTTTGACCAACGAATATCCTCCTTTCGTCTATGGTGGGGCCGGAGTCCATGCGGAATATCTGGTTCGGAAACTGGCCAAATTGGAAGAAGGCCGGCATACAATAAAGGTCTTTTATTTTGGAAAAGAAGATCAATGTGAGGGGAATATCATAGTTCAGTGCCATGATCCTTCTTTTGTGGTTCCGACAGGCGACCGCAGGGTCGGAAAATTCTTAAACGTCCTCTTGAAAGACCTGATCATGGTCGGGGCAGTGAAGGATGTGGATCTTATCCACTGCCATACCTGGTATACCCACCTGGCCGGTTGCCTGTTGAAACAGCTTTTGGATATTCCTCTGGTATTGACTACCCATTCCCTTGAACTCCAACGACCCTGGAAAGCCGAACAGCTCGGCCCGGCCTATAGGGGCAGCACATGGGTCGAAAATATGGCCTATCAACAAGCCGATGGCGTTATTGCCGTTTCCAAAGACATGAAGAGGGCGGTCAACCGGCTTTACGGTGTACCTCTCAACAAAATACGAGTCATCTACAACGGTATCGACATCGATCGATACCAACCCCGCGCCGATCCGGCCGTTCTCGACGATTATCAGATCAATCCCGAAATTCCCTATATCCTTTTCGTCGGGCGGATTACACGGCAAAAAGGATTATCCTATCTTTTGGATGCCGTGCCATATTTGCTGCCTCCCGTTCAGGTGGTTATTTGCGCCGCCTCTCCGGACACGGAAGAGATGGCCGAAGAAATTGAGAAAAAAATTAAAGTTATTCGTCCTCAAAAGGGGAAAAAGGTGATCTGGATTTCCCAAACGGTCCCCAGAGAAAACCTGGTCGCTCTTTACACCCAGGCCGATCTTTTCATCTGTCCCTCTATTTATGAGCCTTTTGGGATTATTAACTTGGAAGCCATGGCCTGCGAAACGCCGGTGATCGGTTCGGCCATAGGCGGTATTCCCGAAATTGTTTTAGACCAAGAGACGGGACTTTTGGTCCCTTTCGATCCGGTCAGTCCTTCCGACCCCAGACCCAAAAATCCAAACCGGTTTGCCAGGGATTTGGCCGCGGCAGCCAATGACCTCCTGTCTCATCCGGAAAAAAGAAGGATCATGGGGAAAAAATCCAGAAAAAGGGTTGAAACCTGTTTCAGTTGGAGCGCTATCGCCCGGCAAACACTGGACTATTACTGCGAACTGAGAAATTCAAACCAACCCCCTTCTTCTGCTAAAACATAAGCGGGTAAAGGATTTTTCTCAGTAAAAAGGGAACGTTCTTGACGGAATTCAGTAATTTCTTTTCGTGAGGGCAAACAATCCGAGACCGCTTCTTTCATATTAATATTAGATATGAACATTGGGGTCTTTTCATTCGCCATGGACGGTGCGGCAAAATCGGCTGATCTTCCCCACGAACTGCGGAGCCTCCGCCGGGATCTCGTCGTCAACCGTGGCCGGAGGGAAGTTGCGCAGGGTTCTGATGTGACTACCCATGCCACTCCCCCGAATCATCAAATATCATCCCGCAGAGTTGATAGTTCGAATCGCTGTTCAATTACCTCGTTGCCCCACTGGGTTCCTTTCCGTTGCTCCACCAGTTTGAACCCGTCCTTTTCATAGAGATGCCGAGCGGCTTCAGGGCGGCCCCGGCCTAAGGGGTGACGATCGGGAATATTCCCTTGGCTTTATCGAACAGAGTGAAGAATCGGACCAGGTCGACCTTGCTGCCCTTGATCTTCAGTTCGTCGCTGAACAGCAGGTCTTTGGCTTTGGCGCTGCCGGCCATGATCTTCAGAAACATGGGTTTGGTCAGCATCAGGGTCACGTCGGCCTCGGCGCCTGCCGGCCCCTTGCTGTGATGAAGGACTGCATTTTCCAGCCACAGAAGGTACGATTCCTTGAGGTCGGTAAACACGAGATTAACCCTGATCTTCTTGCCTTCGGCGGCCGGGCCGTCCAGGCCTGCCGCCATGGCGTCGAGAATCGGTTCGATCGGTGTCCGGGCCAGCATGTCGAGCACCATGGTGCGATCCTGCCCTTTTTGAGGCGGCCCGTTGCGCAGTTCGTAGGCCCCGGTCAAATACAGGTTGCGCCAGGCTCCGGATTCGGCGACATAACCCAGTTGATCGTAAGTCCGCGCCAGCAGCTCTTTGGCCGCTTTGTGCTCAGGCCGGGCGAAAACCGCCTGGTTGAGCAGTTCGGCGGTCCAGCGATATTCCCCCCGATCGAATGCGCCTTGCGCTGCGGAAACCACCTTGTCGACCCCTCCCATGAGCGCGACGTATCGTTTTGCGGCCTCGGTGCGCGGCAGCGGGTCCAGATTGGCCGGATTGCCATCAAACCAGCCGACATAGTATTGGTATACCGCCCGGGCGTTGTGACGCACGGTGCCGTAATAGCCGCGGATCGAAAACGGGCCTTCCAGCGATTTGGGCAGCTTGAGCGAATCGGCGATCTGATCGGGCTTCAGGCCGGCGTTGACCATGCGGACCGTCTGATCGTGAATATAGCGAAACAGGTCGCGATATTTTTTCATGTACTCGACAATCCGCGCGTTGCCCCAGATCGGCCAGTGATGGGAGGCAAAGATGACTTCCGTTTGGCCAAAACGCTGTATGAAGTCGTTGATGTAGTTCGACCAGCGCAAGGCATCGCGCACCTTGGCGCCTCGCAGCGTATACAGGTTATGCTGGGTATGGGTCAGCACTTCGGCCGCACAAAGCGCTTTCTCCTCCGGCAGGTAGAAGGCCATCTCCGCCGGGGCCTCGGACCCCGGCGCGTTGTAGAAAAGGAACCGCACGCCGTCGAGCACCATCTCCTGGGTGGCGGCGGAAATGATCCGCGTCGGCGGCAGGATCCCCACCGACCCCAGGGCGACGTTTTTCCCGAGTCCTTCGTCGATCATTCCCACGGGGGATGCAGGCAGACGGGTGCCGTACATATAGGCCGCCCGGCGTCCCATCGAAGGGCCAAGCAGCAGGTTCTCGCTGGTGGCTTCTTCCAGAAAGCCTTCGGGGGCCACGATCGGCACCTTGCGCCGCACCGCCTCCTCGCTGGAGAGGACCCCCAGGGCGCCGCCAAAATGATCGATATGGCTGTGGGTAAAAATCAGCGCCGATACCTTCTTGTCGCCAAGATGCTGACGGGCGAAAGTCATGGCGGCGGCCGCGGTTTCCCGTGAGGTCAAAGTGTCCACGACGATCCAGCCGGTCCTGCCTTCGATCAGGGTAATGTTGGCCAGGTCGAAGCCGCGCAATTGATAGATGCCATCCATCACCTTGAATAAACCGGCGATGTTGTTCAGCTTCGCCTGGCGCCACAGGCTGGGGTTGGCGCTTGCGGGTGCCTCCCCCTTGATGAAGTTGAAACGGTCATAATCCCACAGGGTAACCCCGGCCGCATTGACAACCTTGCCGCTCGGTCGGGCAATCAACCCCCGTGCCGCATCTTCGAAGTCCTGTTTATCGGCGAGATCGAGCGTCCGGCCGAACTGCTGGTTGGACTTGGCGGTGGCGGCTTCGACCCCCGCCGATCCCGACGATACCGCTTGTTCGGCGGGTTGGTTCTTGCCGCAGCCCGTCAGCAGCAAAAGGGTAAGGAACACGGAAGCAGGCACCAGGTGCCGGCCGGTTCTGTTTTTAGTGGAAAAGTTCGATTGGCCAACCATGATTATTTACTCCCTTATTGAATATACTTTACCCTCAGCTTGACTGTTTTAAAGCCCCGTTTTTTCTGGGTCGGAAGTTCATCAACCCGTTTTCCCGGGGAAGGCCTTTCACCGGATCAAACCGTAGAGTCTGCGGGGCCGATTGCCCCTTCCTTCCGTTTCATCGGCAGGTCTAAGGAATTAGGGACAGCCAATGATCGGCGGAGATGATCCACTGGGTCAATCCTTCGGCATGCATTTTCTTGCAAGTACCCGTTTTGTGAAGGAGTTGGACGGCAACGGGCACGGACAGCTTTTTCTGGAAGTACAGAAGATTGGGGGTGAGGCTATCCTCCGCCGCTTTGCATTCCACCAGGCACAAAGGGTTTTCCTTTTTCGGAAAGGACGAAATCGACTTCCCGCTTTTCCTTGTCCCGAAGAAAATGAAGCCGAAGGTCTCCCTCTCCCATGGCCTTCCACAGCCCAACCGCCTTCCACAGATGCATGGCCACCAAGTTTTCAAAACGCGGGCCGTCATTTTCAATTTCAACCCAGTCGTAAAGATAGGCCTTGGTTTCTTTTTTGAGGGTCCGGGTCAACCGGCCGGTGAAGGGGGCCAGACGGAAGAGGTAAAAAAACTGTTCGAGCAAAAGCACCCAGTTGCGGATGGTTTCGAAGGCCACGCCGACATCGACCTTGAGGGCGTTCAAAGAAAGCGGGTTTCCGACCCGATCGGGAATCAACTGGGCAAGGTGTTCCAGGAGCGATATTTCCCGGATGGCGCTGGCATCCCGAATATCTTCCCGGAGAAGGAGGGTCTTGCGCTCGGCAAACCAGCGGTTGTAGAAAGTCGAGGTTCCCCGGGAAAATGGTTCGGGAAATCCGCTGAAACGGAAGAGGTGGGAATATCCTTCCCTGGCCTCCGCTGAAGCGGAAGGCGGAGAACCCAACATTTTTTTGAAATCTTTGAGAGTGGTCAGTTTACCTTGCAGTTCACCGACCCCCAGGGGGAACAGGGGGACGCTGAAATACCTTCCCAACAGGCTGTCTCCCCCTTTTTTGAAAAGCTCAAGCCGGCCGCTTCCGGTGATCAGAAACCGAAAATCCTTCTGGCCCTGGTCATAGGACCCTTTGAGAAAATTCTTCCACCGGGCATACTTATGGATTTCATCCAAAACCACCAGGAAAGGCTTTTCCGGATCGCGGTTTTCTTTTTCAAAAAAGAGGGGATCGGTTAGAATTCTTTTTTGGTGAGTGGGGATGTCCCAGTTGAGGTAAAGACCCTGTCCGAATCGGGCCTGGTATTGCTTGGCCAGGGTGGTCTTCCCGACCTGCCGCGGTCCACTGACAAAGGCCATCTTTTTATCTTGTTCGATAATTTCGCGGATAATCTCAAGGGCCGTTCTTTTAATCATCAGTATATTTTAGATATAAGTCTAAAATAGTCAAGACTTTTTTAGACTTCGGTCTAAACCGGATTTTCACCAACCAAAGCCTCAAGGCCGTCTCCTGTTGCAACGAATTCAATTATTCATTGCATCGTGAATTCAATCCCCTGGCGTGGTCCGACTTCCCATTTTGACCTGGGTTAAATAGCAAGAGGAGGATTCTCGGGGCGGCTTGGGGATTTTTGGGTCATCCCTGGATTCAAAGACTACTTTGACCCTCATCCCGATACGGACGGCCTCCGGAGGGCACTCTTTCATATTCAGCATCATCCGGAACCCTTCGGCAATATCCACCAGGGCGATAACATAAGGGATTTCCGGGGCAAAGGCTGCGCTCCGGAAGAAAGGCGTCTAAGACGGAAAACCAATTCACCAAAGTCTTTATCGGCCGTTAATAAAAGTGCTTTTTCTCTGTTTGCCAAATCCAGCACAAGGTCATCAGAAATTCCGGGGTCCATTTCAGCTACATAACCAACGATATAATTTTGCCTGCGGAGCCCTTCAACAATCGGCTTGTCGACACTCTCATCGGCAAGGAAGTTCATGCGGCGACCTCGGTAGTCGGATAAACCACGTCACACTTTAAGACCTCGGCTGCATGGGCCAGCGCAGCCTGAATTCCTTCAATCGTCAATCGCGGATGGGCTTCGAGGATTTGTTCTATCGTTTCCCCAGAAGCCATTTTTTCTAAAATGAGTTCAACGGTTATCCTTGTCCCGGCTATAACCGGTTTGCCCATCATGACTGTCGGATCTGACACAATTAATCTTTTTTGCATTTTCCCTTCTCCGTTTAAAGCCCCCAAATAATTGTTGTCGAGATTCATGATTGCCCTGGCTAAAGAAGCTTTATGGTTTAGGCCAAGGGCTTAGCTTATTCTTCACGTTTTTGTGGTTTTTGGGTTTTTCTCTTGAGTCCGTGAATCCTTGACCCTTTGAATCTTTCTGTCATTGTCTACTTCTATTTTATTATAAACGCAATCGATCTTCAAGTTGAGATTGGCCATCTTGGGGATCAGACCCCAACCCCTTCAATCAGCCGAATAAAATCTTAATTGGGTCCTCGGCATAGGCGTTTAGCTTGGAAAGTCATCTCACCCAGGCAAAACCGGGGGATTGAATATTATTAACCCCCCCAAGAGGCTCACATTAAAAATCTACATTCCATATAGTCGCCACCCCAATGACCTTCCTCACCTCGCCTCAATAAGGGATTCAGAGAAGTTATTTTGATACTCCCGAAAGCACTTCCATCAATCCTATGGTGGCTGAAAAATCCGCTTCTTTATTCTTGACGGCTTGGGCGCTGCACATCTGAAAGGCCGCAGCCGCTGCCGGCAGGGGAACGGAAAACTCCTCGGCCAGACGCATGATGAGCCCGAAATCCTTGTGCATCAATCGTACGGGAAAGGTGGCCGGATAGGTCCGTTGACGGGCATTTTCCAACTTGCCTTTTTGGGCCGGAGAGATGACGGCAGTGGAACCGAGGACATTGAAAAGCATTTCCCGGTCCAACCCGGCCTTCTGTCCCAGGGCCACGGCTTCGGCCAGGGCCTGCAGACCTATACCCAAAAGGGCGTTTACGACCAGCTTCATGGTCGCCCCGGACCCGCTCGGTCCGATGTAGAGCACCTCTTTTCCCAGGACGGACAGAAGGGCTTGACTGCGCTCGAAGGTCTCCCTCTCCCCCCCGACCATGATCAGGAGCGTCCCCTGCTCGGCTTGAGGGATGCTTCCCGAAACGGTGGCCTCAATCATAGAGATCCCTTTGCCCTTGGCCGCCTCAAAGATCTTCCGGGAAGTAGCCGGATAAACGGTGCTGAGATCGATCAGGACCGTTCCCGGTTTCGCCCCGGCCAGGACGCCATTGTCGCCGAACATCACGGCTTCAATAGCCGCGTCATTGGGAACCGAGGTCAGCAAGAAATCGCATCCAATAGCCAATTGCCGGGGACTGTCGGCCAAAACCGCCCCTTTCTTTTCCAGGTCCCGGGCCTTTTCCCTGGAGCGGGCAAAAACGGACAAAGGATACCCGGCATTAAGGAGCCTCCCGCACATGGGGCCGCCCATATTACCGATTCCGACAAAGCCGATCCTGGGCTTTAAAGCATTTTTTTCGTTGGTCATAGGTCACCTTCCTATAATGGTTAGAGCCAAAGGGTTCCGACTCTCCCGAGGCGTCACTCCTTTTTGAGAAAGCCGATCAACCGCAGGCAATCTTTGGCCGTGAGCCGGCCGATAGCCAGGGTACTGTAAACCCCATTGACGATTTTCCCCTGGGGATCGGTGATGAATCCCGTGGCATGGAGATAGCCTTTTTCCGCCTCATAAAAAGCCCCGGTTTTGGCCGAGATTTCTTTGGCGTCAAGACCGTATCCCAGGGGATAGGAGATCTTGAACTCCTGGGCGATTTCCTGGGCCGCCTCGATGGGGTCTACCGAGGCGGCCATGACCTGTATGGCCGCCCCGCTGAATTCCTTCATATTTTTTTCGAAGTCAAGCAACTGCTGACGGCAAAAGGGTCACCACTTCCCCCGGTAAAAGAGAAGAACGGTCCAGCGGTCCTTCAAACCAGCCGGAAGAACGATCTTTTTCCCTCCCAGGGCATCAAAGGTGATTTCCGGAAAAAGCACTCCGTTGTCGAGCGTCCTGCCTTCTTGGGCCATGGTCGAACCTCCTTGTTTATAAAAATTGGGCCGCACAACCTTCCCATTATTGGATGTCAATTTTAAATTTAAGCCTTCATTTTCAAAAATCAAATCTTAAAAAATTTTTTGGGCCCCCTACTGTCAACGTAAGCCTTTTCACTTGACATATGTCATCCGACTGTCATTGCTGGAAGTCCCGCGGCCGTCCCAGGTGAGCGGAAATTCAGCCAAATTGGCATCTTGTGACCAATCCAATCCGGTTAGACGATCCGTTACGATTTCTCCCTTTTGTTCGAATCGCGGCTTCGGCCAGGGAAGTCCTTTTCGGAATTCTCCGTCCTGTCCTGTGCCGGAACAGGGGATCCTTCTTCCCAAAATATCATGGCAGGTGGTCTGCCCTGTTTGTAAATAGCCCTGGCTAATCATTTTATGGAAGATTCAATCCTCTGGCGTGGCCCGACTCCGCATTTTGACCTGGGTTAAATAGCAAGAGGAGGATTCTCGGGAGCGGCCTGGGGAATTTTTTGGTCACCCCTGGATTCAAAGATCACTTTGACCCTCATCCCGATACGGACGGCTTCCGAAGGGCACTCTTTCACATTCAGCATCATCCGGAACCCTTCGTCAATATCCACCAGGGCGATGACATAAGGGATTTCCGGGGCAAAGGCCGCGCTGGGGGGGCGATAATTGATGGTAAAGGTATAGATTGTTCCCAGGCCCCTGGAAGTCCGCCACTCGAGGGACGAAGCCCCGCAGGCGGCGCAGATGGCCCGGGGGTAGAACTGGGCCTTCCCGCAGGAGACCGCAGTGCTGGTAGATCAGTTCTTGGCGGTTACAGGCCTCCCAGAAGGGCCTGGTATCGGCATTGGGTATTGGGGCCGGCTTTTGTTCCATTTTAATTCCTCCCCAGGACCAACGAGCAGTGGGCCGAGAGTATACCCCCGTCGCCGTGGACAAAGGCCAGCTTGGCATCTTTCACTTGCCGCACTCCCGCTTCATTTCGGAGTTGGGCCACCGCCTCGACAATATGAAACATGCCCCCGGCCGGCCCGGGATGACCATAGGAGAGAAGCCCCCCATGGGTATTACAGGGAAGCCGGCCGCCCAGGCCGAGTTCCCCGGAGGCAGCGGCCTGTCCTGCTTCCCCCTTGGGAAAAAAACCGATGGATTCCAGTTCAATCAGAAGGGTGATGGTGAAGGAATCGTAGATTTCGGCCAGATCGATTTCTTGGGGCCTCAGGCCGGCCTGTTTAAAGGCTATGGCCGAGGACTCGCGGCAGCCAAACTCGGTCAGGGACGGTGCGGCGGTAATGTGCTCATGGGTATGCTTCTGCCCGGCGCCGAGGATCAGGATCGATCGCTGCCTCTGCGGAACCGTCTCCAGGGCGCTCACCAGGACGGCCGCCCCGCCGTCGGAAATGGGAGCGCAGTCAAGAAGGCGAAGCGGGGAGGCAATGAGGCGGGAGGCCGAGACTTCCTCAGAAGTGATTGGAGCCTTAAAGTGGGCCCCGGGGTGGAGCCCGGCGTGTTGGCGCTGGGTGACGGAGACGGCAGAAAGCTGCTCCCGGTTCAGCCCGTATTCGTGCATGTACCGTTGGGCCACCAGGGCATAGCAGGCCGGTACGGTCATGCCGTAGGGCACCTCAAATTGCCGGTGGCCGAAGTGGGCCAGGGCGGCCACGGCGCCGCCCGGGGGCATTCCGGTCAGACGATTGTCCCCGGTGACCAAAAGAACATGGCGGCAAGTGCCGCTTTCCACCAGGGCCTTGGCCGTCATGACCATGAGGCAGGCCGTGGCCCCGCCGGCGGAGATGGAGGCGCTGTAATTGGGCTGAAGTCCGACATACTCGGAAAAGACCGAACTCAGCATTAGATGAGGTTCGGTAAAGGAGTAGGCGCAAAGGACCCCATCAATATCGGCCAAGGAAAGACCGGAGTCGGCCAGGGCGCCGAAGGCGGCCTCGGAATGGAGCGACATGCAGGTCGAGTCAGGCAGCTTCCCGGCTCGAGTGGAGTAGACTCCCGAGATTACGGCCCTTCGATCCATGAGATTTCCTCCGTCCTTTTGCACTCGGTCAGGCCTTGGAGGCGAAGTTCTTTATCTGAAAGCTCGCGCACCAATCTCGCATCCGGCGGGACAGGTCCTTAACTCCAAGGAGGAATGTCCCCACGAAGGTTTTGAGACCGATCACGACTCATCTTTGGGTTGCCGTCTATCTGATCCCCGTGGGGGTAATGACTGAAAAAAATCCGACACTCTCATCGGCAAGGAAGTTCATGCGGCGACCTCGGTAGTCGGATAAACCACGTCACACTTTAAGACCTCGGCTGCATAGGCCAGCGCAGCCTGAATTCCTTCAATCGTCAATCGCGGATGGGCTTCGAGGATTTGTTCTATCGTTTCCCCGGAAGCCATTTTTTCTAAAATGATTTCAACGGTTATCCTCGTCCCGGCTATAACCGGTTTGCCCATCATGACTGTCGGATCTGACTCGATTAATCTTTTTTCCATTTTCCCTTCTCCGTTTAAAGCCCCAAAATAATTGCTGTCGAGACTCATTATTGCCCGTGGGCAGGCACCTCTTAGCAACACTTTTTCGAGATGCTGATTGCGTTCCCCCCATTCACGACATTTGTATCCCCTTTTCAGTTAATCGGTACTTTTGTATCCGGCTTGTGGGCTTCTGGGGAATCGTCATCTCGACCAAACCGGCATCTGGTATCTCGACCGAATATAAGCTTTCGAGGAGACCTGAGGACACTGCTTGAGGGTGCTCTTGAAGAAGCGACGGTTACAAACGAACCGAAACGCCAGCTCTGTGGTGCTCCGGACTACATCATTCAGAAGAATGGGATTCCAGTCGGATATCTCGAAGCGAAGGACCTAGGCCTAGATCTTACGATACTCAGGAACAGTGATCAGTTGATCCGATATCGAAGGGCTCTGGACAACCTTATACTGACAAACTACTTGGAATTCAGATTTTTCCGCCGCGGGCTAAAGGTCAATACGTTGCAGATGGGAGTAATTGACAAGAGGGCAATTGTCGACAATCCTTCGCAATCCAGTACCTTTCTGCAGAAATTTTGTGACTTCTTCGGGCAGCCGTACCAAAGCATTTCCTCCTCAGAGCAGCTCGCTCAAATGATGGCAAGAAAAGCACGCATGATAGAAGAAGTGTTGTTTCACGCAACTACTCATCCAGAGGATGACCCCAGCCTTCAGGAGCAATTCCAAGCCTTTCGAAAGGTACTCCTTCATGACCTTAGTGAACGAACCTTTGCTGACATTTATGCACAAACGATAACCTATGGCATGTTTGCCGCGCGGCTAAATGACACCTCGCCAGACTCCTTTAGTCGGTCGGAGGCCCTCTCTTTGGTCCCAAAGACCAATCCATTTCTGATGCAGCTATTCTCATACGTCGCCGGGCCGAAATTCCTCGATGAACGCGTTTCCTGGATAGTGACCGATCTCGCCGACATCTTTCGGTCGACAAATGTTTCGTCAATACTATCTGACTTCGGCACGAAGACCCACCAGACCGATCCGTTTATCCACTTTTACGAGACCTTCCTCACGGAATATGATCCGGTAATTGAGGGTCCAGAGGGGAGTCTATTATGCCGAAACCAATTGCGCGCTTCATTGTCCGGGCCATAGACCAGATCCTGCAAAGGAATTTCGGTTATTCGGAGGACTTGCCGATCGTCAAAAGACCACTTTCTCCTATAAGGGGGTTGATGGTTCTCAGCTCGATGAGGAAATTTTCAAGATACAGATCCTGGATCCCGCGACAGGCACCGGGACCTTTCTCGCAGAAGTCATTGAGCAGATATACCAGAAGTATCCTGGCCAGGAAGGAATATGGGATTCCCTGGTCAGAGATGTGCTTATTCCGCGCCTTCACGGTTTCGAAATACTTATGGCCCCGTACGTAATAGCGCACATGAAACTGGATCTGTTGCTCCGCGGATTGGGGTTCAGCGCGACGAACAAGAACCACTTGGGCGTATTTCTGACGAATAGTCTCGAGGCGGATCCAACTGCAGACCATCTGTTTGGCGCGGAGTGGCTGGCCAAAGAAGCCAGAGAGGCCAACGTCATCAAGCGTGACTATCCCATCATGGTTGTGTTGGGAAACCCACCATATTCCAATTTTGGCGAATCCAATTGCGGAGACTGGATTGAGAACCTAATTGTTACATACAAAGAAGGTCTCGCTGAAAAGAAGATCAATCTGGATGACGACTACATAAAGTTCATCCGGTTCTCAAATACTCGGTTGAGCGAAGCGGCTACGGGGTCGTTGGACTGATCACCAACAACTCCTTTCTTGATGGTTTGACGCATCGGCAAATGCGGTTGCATCTCTAAAGCGTTCGATTCCATCCACATAATCAACCTTCATGGAGATGTAAAGAAAAAGGAAAAAACACAGCACGGCGGTCCGGACGAAATGTATTCGACATTCAGCAAGGTGTTTGCATAAGCCTTATGGCCAAGTCCACGCCGAACAAGGAAACGCTTTCTAAGCTCTTCTATACGGGATATCTATGGAACTAGGGTTGAAAAGTATCACCTTCTCTGGTCAAAAGATCTGTATGAACTTGATTATAAGGCACTTGCTCCAATCGGTCCTCACTACTATTTTGCACCAATTGACTTGTCGCATACGAACAAGTACGAGAAGGGCTTCAAGGTGCCAGATGCGTTCCGAGTATATAGCTCAGGTATT
>CAVYLJ010000003.1:0-20672 GCA_963769305.1 uncultured delta proteobacterium
CTGTAATGGTTGCACGGGCAATCACACCCTGAGAAGAAACTTCAATGGTATCAATACCCGTGGTCAGCGCAGCCTGATAAGTTTCAATCAGTTGGCCGATGTTGTTGGTGGTGGTTTGGCAAATAGAAGCGGCTAAGTTTGTTTGCCCCCCCGTGCCCCCCGGTTGCAAAAAACCATTGCGTACGGCAGCCATACAAATATTTGTCCCAAAGGGGGCAGGAGCACCTGTTCTATCTTTTACGACGGCTAAGACGGATGTAGTTTCCAAAAGGTTGATGGGGTTTGTGCCGATTTGGATCGAGATCGTCCAACCCGTCCCCGTCCCCGATGACCCGGCGGAGCTGGTCGTGCTGCTTGATCCCGAGTAGCACGACAGCATGAACAGAAAAGAAAGACCTGCGGTAAACAGTCCCGATATTTTTATCAGAGACCTGGGTCTGCCTTTTCTTTTTTGAGTAGCCATGAGTCCTCCTTTTCTTATAATTTGTGTCCCCTTATCCCTTCCCCTCCCGGGAGACGGGAGGCGATGGGAAGGGGGATAAGCTCATATCGAGGCGAGGTACTGCTCATAGGCAGTCCGGTCCATTAAATCATCAAGCTCGGCGGGATTTTTTAAATTAATTTTCACCAACCAACCTTCCTCATAGGGCGATGAGTTGATCCGGCTGGGTTCTTCATCCAATGATCGGTTGATTTCGACAACCACCCCGCCGACCGGGGCGATGACATCGGTAGCCACTTTGTTGGACTCCAGGGCGCACATCGCTTCTCCGGATTTAATCTCGGCATCGATTTCCGGCAAATCCACATAGATGATTTCTCCCAATTGCTGCTGGGCATAGTCCGAGATTCCGATGGTCCCCTGATCCCCGTTTACGGAAATCCAGGCATGTTCTTTATGGAACTTCAGTTCGGCCATTAATACTCCTTAACATATTTTTTATGCATTGTAGAAACTCGTCATTCCCGCGCAAGCTTCCAAAGAGAATGACGAAATGTAGACTTTTCGAATCTGGTTTTTACAAATCCATCGTATTTTTTAGGTCGTAGGGTTCTTGGGTTAATTTGGTCCTATTTAAGACCGCCCGTTCATATAGCTCCTCGGCCTTAAAAGAGCTGCGCACAAAAGGCCCGGAAGCCGCCGCCTTGAATCCCAGTTTTAGCACTTCACCTTCCCACTCCTTGAATTCATCGGGGTGGGCAAAACGCTTTACCGGATGATGGGACGAGGTCGGCTGCAGGTACTGGCCGATGGTCACGATCTCGCATCCCTGGTCCAGGAGATCCAGTAACAAGTCCCTGATCTCGGCTTTTGTTTCACCCAATCCTATCATAAATCCAGATTTGGTCAATATCCTTACATAATTTTGTTTAAGAAATTTAAAAATAGCCAGCGAACGTTCATATACGGCCTTCGGGCGGACCGACGGATAGAGACGGCTTATGGTCTCCATATTGTGATTGATTACTTCAGGCCCGGCCTCGGCCAAAAAGGCCAGGGCCGTCAGATCCGTTAAAATCCGGTATGAGACATTCGATTTTCGTTTTCGGTGAACTGCGACGGATGGCCTGAACCGTCCTGACAAAATGACCGGCCCCTCCGTCGGGCAGGTCATCCCGGGTCACCGAGGTCAACACCACATAAGAGACATCCATATCCCTTACGGCCCTGGCCACCCGAAAAGGCTCCTCTTCATTCAACGACTCCGGCCGACCGCTGGCTACGGCGCAAAAGGTACAATTTCTGGTACAACGGCTTCCCATCAGTAAAAAAGTGGCGGTGCCTCTACTGAAGCATTCTCCCTGATTTGGGCAGCAGGCCTCTTGGCAGACCGTATGGAGCCCCCCTTTTTTGATCAGGTCCTGGATCCTGGCCGTATGGAGCCCAGGTGGAATTTTTTTCTTTAGCCAGGCAGGCTTTTTGAGTGTGGGGTGGGGAGCGGGGAATGGGGAGCGGATTGATGCTGGATATTGGATACTGGATTCTGGATGTTGGACGCTGGTTAATGGTCGGCCTTCAAATGAAGAAGGGTGAACAATCCCGCTTTCGGTATTCGGTTCTCGACAGGCTCCCGGGGGGTTGCGCCATTCGGTATTCTGACTGTTGAATTCTGGTTTATCCTTCAGTATCGAGCATCCAGCATCCAGCATCTCTTTTATTCCTTCCATCGTGACCGGTTCTAATCGAATATCAAAAACCTCTCCGAAATGAAAGCGCGCTCTTTCCCGGAGGGATTCCGGCTTGACAGTCTGTCCGGTCAGTTCTTGAAGCGAGGTCATTTTGACCCCATCCAGGCCGCAGGGGGTAATCCACTCAAAATGGGTCGGATTATGGTCATAATTCAGGGCAAATCCGTGAAAGGCGATTCCTTTTTGGACGGCGATTCCGATGGAAGCGACTTTCTTTTCCTTTGCCCAGACCCCGGGGAAACCCTGTTTCCGGGAAACAGCGATTCCAAAATCGTCCACGGTTCGGATGAGGACTTCTTCTATCTGACGGACATACGTTTTTACCCCCAACCGGGAATCTTTCAGATTTAAAATCGGATAGCCGACTAATTGTCCCGGCCCATGGTAGGTAATATCGCCTCCCCGTTCGCAGCGTATCAAAGAGATTCCTTCATGCTTCAGATAGTCCCGGGAAACGCACAGGTGTTTTTCTTTTCCCCATTTGCCCAGAGTTAAAACCGGGGGATGTTCCAATAGAATCAGAAAATCGGGAAAATCCCCCCCTTTTTTGCAGGACACCAACTGCTGTTGTAAGGTCCAGGCCTCTTCGTAGGGTACCCTATCCAGGTTTAAACAGTATCCTCTTAGCATGATCCCTTTCTGAACCGACAAGGGCGATAGCTTCCTTTGGCCTTTCGGACGATACCAGGGCCGCAGCCAAGGGCCAGGGATTGTCTTCCTTGTCGATGAAAATAAAATGGTCTTTCCGGCGAGAGAGGCAGCGGCATTAGCGATATCTCCAGTTTATGCCTCTCAATTTTTTAAACTTCCTCGATCGGACTGTCAACTTTAAATTTTGAGAAGGGATAATTGCACTCCCTGGTTAGATGTGTTACCTTACTTATAAAGCCCACATGCGCCCTTTGGGCGCGCACGAAGTCATGAAAAACAGGGTTCAAGGGGCCGAGGGGTCAAGGATTCAAGTGAAAGGCAAGGAAGTAAAACCCTTGAAACCTCGGATGCCTGGAATCCTTGAACCCTATTTTCGTACTAATCCATCATGAAACACATCTTTCGGATGGGAAAGGGGAATGTACATGAGATTAGCTCTAATTGGTCTGGGCCGAATGGGAATGAATATGACCCGGCGTCTCATTAATGGCGGGCACGAAGTGGTGGTTTATAACCGAAATCAGGACAAGGTCAGACTCATTGAAAAGGAAGGGGCTGAAGGCACGGCTTCCCTGGCGGAACTGGTGCCCCGGCTGAATCCTCCGCGGATTTTATGGGTGATGCTTCCGGCAGGCCAGGTGACAGACCAGCATATAGACGACCTGGCGCCTTTGCTCTCACCCGGGGATTTATTGATCGACGGAGGCAACACCCATTACAAGGATGATATCAGAAGAGCCGATACTTTAAAATCAAAAGGAATCCATTATGTCGATGCCGGAGTGTCCGGGGGCATATGGGGATTAAAAGAAGGCTACTGCCTGATGATCGGGGGACAGGAAGAGGATTTTGTGACCTTAACCCCAATCCTTTCGACTCTGGCCCCGAAAGAAGGATATGCCTATTGCGGTCTTACGGGTGCGGGACACTTCGTGAAAATGGTCCATAATGGAATAGAATATGGCCTGATGGCCGCCTACGGAGAAGGTTTCTCTCTCTTAAACGCCTCCCCTTATGCCCAGAACCTTGATTTTTCCAAAGTAGCCCATCTTTGGAACCAGGGGAGCGTTATTCGTTCCTGGCTGCTGGAACTTCTTGAGGATGCCTTTAAAAAAGACCCCAAGCTGACCGAGATCAAAGGGTATGTGGAAGATTCAGGAGAAGGCCGCTGGACCGTTCAGCAGGCCATTGAATCAGCGGTTTCGATCCCGGTGATTACCCTCTCTCTTCTGCAAAGATTTCGCTCCAGGGAGACGGACACCTTTTCCGACAAGGTCTTGGCCATACTTCGTCAGGAGTTCGGGGGACACAAGGTCGTCACTGCTCCAGGAGAAAATAGATGAATCCAGAAGTCAGAATTCAGGATAATAAGGACCTGTTTAAGTTAATAAGATGGGAGAGATAAAATTTGATTTTATCCGGTATCGTCCCGTCAGAGGCTATTGAATTCGAGTTTTGGAAATGTTTGAATATCCGGTTCACCATAAAACCCTTAAAGAACGGGCCATCCTTTTTACCCGCTATCCGGAACCAGGCAGAGTCAAGACCCGACTTATACCGGCCCTTGGCCCGAAAGGGGCTTGTGAACACCATCGGCGGATGACCGAGTTGGCCGTAAAACAGCTCAGAGAACTCTCTACTTTCCGCTTTCTATCCGTCGAGGTTCGTTTTGAGGGAGGTACTGAAAACTTAATGCAGGAATGGCTGGGGACGGATTTATGCTTTTCCCCTCAGGGCCAGGGCGATCTGGGGATTCGCATGGAAAGGGCCCTTCGAGAGGCCTTCCAGTCCGGCTTTAAATCCGTCGTCCTTATCGGATCGGACTGCCCGGACCGGACCGCAAAAATATTAGAGAAGGCCTTTGTCGGCCTTAAAAATAATGACCTCATTTTGGGACCGGCCAGGGATGGAGGTTATTACCTAATAGGGTTAAAAGAACCGCAACCCTTGTTTACCCATATCCCCTGGGGAAGCGGGGAGGTTTTCAACCTGACCCAGGAAAAGGCCCAGGCCCTTGGGCTGAATGTTTTATTGTTAGAAACCCTGCAGGATATCGATCGACCGGAGGACTTGCCCTTATGGACGCGGATAAAGGATTTTCCTGCCGGGTCTCTGCCCGGGCTTTCCGTCATTATTCCCACCTTAAACGAGGCTGAAAATATCTCTTTCTCCCTGGCCCGGATTCCCAAAATTCCTTTCATTGAGGTTATTGTAGCCGATGGAGGCAGTCAGGACGGGACACCGGATTTGGCGGCCTCCTGGGGAGCCAAGGTCCTTTCATCTCCCCGGGGCAGGGCCTGCCAGATGAACACCGCTGCCGGGGAGGCCATGGGGGAAATCCTCTTATTCCTTCACGCCGATACCCGCCTGCCTGAGGGGTTTACCGATCAAGTCTGCCGAATTCTTTCCCGACCCGAAGTTTCCGCCGGGGCCTTTCAACTTAAATTCGACCCGCCCCTTCCAGGGCTGGGGATTATCGAGCGGTTGGCCAATTGGCGGGCCAGTGCCTGGCAATTGCCCTACGGGGACCAAACCCTCTTTCTCCGGGCCGAACGGTTCAAGGCCTTGAGTGGATTTTCCGAGATACCGATCATGGAAGATGTGGACCTGATCCGCCGTTTGCGAAACCAGGGGCCTGTGGTCATCGCCCCTGTTTCGGTGATGACCTCGTCCAGGCGCTGGAAAAATTCAGGGGTCTTGAAAACAAGCCTTAAAAATCAACTCGTCTTGGCGGCCTATTTTGCGGGGATTTCACCCCATCGCCTGGCCCGCTGGTATTATGGACCTTCCAGACAAAAGGGAGAATAATGACGGGAACGGCAGAAACCAATTGCCTTTATATTCAATTTATCGGTATAATTAAATATTATTGCTCCTGAAAGGAGGGCCTATGCCGCCGGTTAAACTCTATACCCTAAGCACCTGCAGCCACTGCAAGAGAACCAAAAAATTCCTTGATGATTGCGGCGTCGATTATGAGTTCACCGATGTCGATATGCTCCAAGGCCAGGATCGGGCCGACATGATTGAAGAGGTCAAAAAATATAACCCCAACTGTTCCTTCCCGACTATTCTTGTCGGCGATAAAATCATTGTCGGCTTCAAAGAAGATAAGATCAAGGAGGCCCTGGGCCTATGACTGAACAAGACCTTTACGAACGATTAAAGAAAATCCAGGAACCCAAAGGATATTTTTTCAACAAGGACTTAGACGGTAGTTTTCGACCTGCTCAGGGGTCTTCTCCTCAATAAAGAACGCTATGGCTACATGGGCTGTCCTTGCCGGTTGGCCTCCGGTGACCGGAAAAAGGACGAAGACATTATCTGTCCTTGTACTTACCGGGCACCGGATGTGGAAGAATACGGAAGTTGTTATTGCAATCTCTATGTTTCCAAAGAATGGAATGAGACCGAAGGCCCCCATCCTTATGTTCCGGAGAGAAGACCTCTGGATAAATTTTCGTATTAAGCTCTCATGCCCGCCTGAAGCGGGCGCCACGAAACATGAAAATTCCCCCTCTCCCTCACCCTCCCTCGGAGGGGGGAGAGAAGGGGTGGGGGTGTATCTACAGAGGTAAAAACGGTGGGGAGCCGACCTAAAAAATGGTGCGCCTCTCTTTACAAAGAATCAGACGGTGATTAAAATCTTAAATATAAATTTTCAGGGCGATGATGATTAGCAATTAACGGGAGGTAGCGAATATGTATTCAAGCACCGTAATGGATCATTTTAAAAACCCGCGGAACGTTGGAGAAATCGAAAACCCCGACGGTTTCGGGGAAGTGGGCAATCCCTTGTGCGGGGATATGATGACCATCTACTTAAAGATCGAAGACGAGACGATCAAAGACATCAAGTTCAAAACCTTCGGCTGCGGGGCGGCTATAGCCGTATCCAGCATGCTTACCGAGATGGCCAAGGGTAAGACCGTGGAAGAGGCCAAAAAAATAACCAATAAATCGGTGGCTGAAGCCCTGGAAGGACTGCCTAAAAACAAGCTCCACTGTTCCAACCTGGGGGCCGACGCCCTGCATCTGGCCATTCAGAATTATGAGGACAAAAAGGCCGGTATCGTCAGACCGGTACCCAAGAGAGCAGACAAGCACGAACATGATCACGATCATCAGGAAGGGAGCAAATGTTATTGCCCCTACTGCAACATCGAGGTCACGGAAGACATGACTTTTTGTACCAGTTGCGGTAAAAATTTAAAGCAGATCCAACAGATCCAGTAAAATAATCCGGGAAGGTGTCTGATGAAACTGATCAATCTTGATTATCTCTCGGCCAACCCCATTCTGCCGGAGGTCCAGGAGGCCATGATTGAGGCCATCCGGACCAATTACGGAAACCCTTCCAGTCCGCATCAGTTGGGAGACCGGGCCGCCGAGGCCCTGGCCAAAGCCCGGGAGTCGGTGGCCCGTTTAATCAACAGCCCTTCGGCCCAGGAGATCGTTTTTACCTCCGGCGGAACCGAGTCCATCAATCAGGCCATCAAAGGGGTAGCCCTGGCCAACAGCAAAAAAGGGAATCATATCGTCACTTCCAATGTGGAACACAATGCCGTCCTTCGGACCCTCCGGCGGTTGCGGATGATGGATTACAAGGTTTCATCCGTGGGCGTGGATGGAAACGGGCGGGTCAATCCCTCGGAGGTCGCCGCAGGCCATTACCGACCAGACCATCCTGGTCACCATCATGCACAGTAACAATGAAATCGGCACCATTCAGCCAATCGAAGAAATCGGCCGGATCACCCGGGCAAAGAAAATCCCCTTTCATTGTGATGCCGTGACCTCGGCCGGGGTTGTCCCCATCGATGTCCAAAAATTGGGAGTGGACCTGCTCAGCTTTTCGGCCAATCAATTTTACGGTCCTTCCGGCGTAGGCGGTCTGTATATCCGCTCGGGGACCAGCCTCTGGCCGCTGTTGGATGGAGGGGTCCAGGAAAACAACAAACGGGCCGGGACCGAGAATGTCATCGGTATCGTCGGTCTGGGGGCGGCGGCTGAAATGGCCGCACGGGAAATGGACTCCCGGATCAGCCATTGCCTCGAGTCTTAAAAAGAAATTGATCCAGGGCCTGCAAGAAAATATCGAAGGCATCTATTTCAACGGTCATCCGGAGCTTTCTTTGCCCAATCTGGTTTCAGTATCCATAAAATATATTGAGGGCGAAGGGATCGTCCTCATGCTGGACGAAGAGAAGATCCTGGTCTCCACCCGTTCGGCCTGCGCGGCCGGGGCACTTCAGGCTTCCCACGTCCTTTTGGCCATAGGCCGGGATTTCGCCGATGCCCAGGGGACCCTGGTCATCACCTTTGGGAAGGAAACCTCGCCGGCCGATATCGATCGATTTCTGGAGGTCTTAAAAACGGTAGTTCAAACCTTGCGGGAAATGTCGCCCCTGTATAAAAAATAGGTTTAAGGGGCCAAGGTGCAAGGCAGCGACCAACGCCCGAATCCTTCCCTCCCTTAACCCTTAGACCGTATACCTTAAATCATTTATTGAAAGGAGTATGACTATGACCACTATAAAGATAAAAGGCATGTCCTGCCAGCACTGTGTGATGGCGGTAACCAAGGCCTTAAAGGAAATCGACGGACTTCAGGAGGTCACGGTTAATCTGGAAAAAGGCGAGGCCTCTTTTAATGAAACCAAGCCGGTGGATAAGGCCTTGATCAAAGAACGGATCAAAAAAGCAGGCTACGAAGTAGTATCTATAAAAAAATAGAAGGAGATTTAAAATGGACCGATATGTTTGTTCGATTTGCGGGTATATCTATGACCCGGCCGCCGGAGACCCGGACAGCGGCATCAAACCCGGAACGCGTTTTGAAGACCTGCCCGATGACTGGACCTGCCCGGTCTGCGGGGCCACTAAGGACAAATTTGAAAAGGAATAGCAGGCCGACGGGGACGAATCTAATTCCATGAAGAATCCAGATGATCTTTCCGGTTCCGATCGGGAATTGATTATTCTTCAAGGGGCTATTGAAAACACCAACGAAGGTTTTGTCACCATCGATGAACATCATCGGGTAATTGTTTTCAATAAGGCCGCGGAAAAGATCTTTGGCTATACCTACCAGGAGGTAATTGGAAAAGACTTACAAATTGGTCTTGGGGCCGGAATGTACCGAGGGTCACAAAAAAGCGGTTTCCCGCTTTATAAAAACAAAAAAACCCAAGCTTATCGGACACCAGACCGAATTTATGGCCATCCGAAAGAATGGAGAGCGGTTTCCCCTCTCCATTTCCTTTTCGGTCTCGGAAATCGCAGGCAAGTTTTATTTTACCGGGATCATTCGAGACTTGACCGAAACCAAGGCCCTCCAGGAACAAATCGCCAAATCCGAACGATTGGCCGCCCTGGGCCAATTGGTAGCCGAAATCACCCACGAGATTAAAAATCCCCTGGTGATGATCGGCGGATTTGCCCGCCAGTTGACCCGAAACATCCAGGACGAAAAGAGCCTGAACAAGCTGAAGATTATTTCCGATGAGGTCCAGAGGTTGGAAAACCTTCTTATGGAACTCAGGGAGATCTATCGGCCCAAAAATCTGAACCTCGAGCCGATCAATATTAATGCCTTATTGGAAGAGATCTATTCCCTATCCAAAGAGGATTGCCAACGCTTACATATCGCCATTCAATTAAAAAAGGCCAGGGACCCTCTGGTTGTCGAAGGGGATCGGGAAAAATTAAAACAGGTTTTTTTGAATCTGGTAAAAAATGCCATGGAAGCCATAGAAAAGGGGGGCAACCTGATTATTCAGTCCGACCTTCTGGAAGAACAGGTGATCATAACCATTACCGACAACGGTCCGGGGATTCAGCAGAAAGACCGGGATAAGTTGTTCACCCCTTTTTTTACGACCAAACAGGGGGGAACCGGCCTCGGTCTCAGCGTTTCCAAAAAGATTATCGAGGACCATCCCGGTGGGTCGCTGAGCATAGACAGCGAAGAAGGAAGAGGAACAACGGTCAGGATAACCTTGCCGTTTTTAAAATCGTAAAAAAAAGAGGAGAAACCATGAAGCCGATAGAAGTTGTCAAAGGGATTTATTGGGTGGGGGCCGTTGATTGGAACCTGAGGGATTTTCACGGGTATGCCACCCCCCAGGGGTCGACCTATAATGCCTACCTGATCCTGGATGATAAAGTAACCCTGATCGATACGGTCAAAAAAGAGTTTGCTGATCAACTGCTCGAAAATATCGCCCGGATTATCGATCCCAAAAAAATTGATTATGTGATCAGCAATCACACCGAGATGGACCACTCCGGGGGCCTTCCCCGGGTCATGCATAAAATCGGGGAAGACAAGCCCCTGTACTGCTCCAAGGTGGGACAAAAAAATCTCTCCCGCCATTTTCCGGAAAAATGGAATTACCAGCCGGTGGAAAACGGCGGGGAACTCCAGTTAGGCCGAAGGACCTTGACCTTTCTGGAGACCCGGATGCTGCACTGGCCGGACAGCATGTTTTCTTACCTCAAAGAGGATCAGCTCCTTTTTTCCAGCGATGCCTTCGGCCAGCATTATGCCGGACAGGAACGCTTTGATGATCAAATGGGCGAAGCCATCATGCCTCATGCCCGGAAATACTTTGCCAACATCCTTTTGTTATATGCCCCTTTGGTCCTCCAGTTGGTCGAAAAGGTAACCCAGATGGGCCTGTCACTCAATACCATCTGTCCGGACCACGGCATCATCTGGCGCCAGGACCCGGGGAAAATTATTAAGGCCTACGTGGATTGGGCCCAGCAAAAGCCCAAAAAGAAAGCCGTCGTCGTCTATGATACCATGTGGTGCAGTACCCAGAAAATGGCCGAGGCCATTGTGGATGGTCTGGGCCAACTCGGGATTGAGGCCAAACCCTGGCATCTCCGGGCCAGCCACCGGAGCGATGTCATGACCGAGGTCCTGGATGCCGGTGCCGTCCTGGTCGGTTCCCCGACCCTGAACAACGGTCTTTTTCCGACGGTCAGCGATTTCTTATGCTATATGAAAGGACTGAAACCCAACAAGAAAATTGCCGCCGCCTTCGGGTCCTACGGCTGGAGCGGCGAGGCCCTAAAGCAGATCAATAAAGAATTGGCGGAAATGAAATTCGAATTGATCGATCCGGGCCTGAAGGTCCAGTTTGTTCCCGACTCCCAGGGGATCGAGGCGGCCGTGGAACTGGGCCGGAAGGTCGGGAAGGCCTTGCAAGACCTTTAACTCAAAAAATGACCAGGCATGAAATCTCCCCTTTCCCAAGGAAGTTCTTCCTGGGTGGTTATCGTCAACCCGGCCAGTGCCAGCGGCAAAACGGGCCGGCAATGGTCACGCCATGAATTTCTTTTGAGAAATCTGTTACCCCCCTTCGAGGCCTGGCAGACGACGCACCCCGGACATGGCCGGGAACTGGCCCAAAAGGCCGTTGATCTCGGCTTTGCGACTATTGCGGTCCACGGCGGGGACGGCACGATCAATGAAGTCGTCAACGGGCTCTTGACCGGAGCGGAAAATGAAACTTCCCTGGCCCTTCTGCCCAACGGGACCGGCGCCGATCTGGTGCGCACCCTGGGCATTTCCCATTCCCTATTAAAGGCCGCCCGACAGGCCCGGCAGGGATCCCCCCACTCCATTGATATCGGTCAAGCCCGATTTACCGATCTGGAGGGCCGGCCGGCCCAGCGGGTTTTCGCCAATGTCACCGATGTGGGTTTCGGCGGAGACCTGGTCCGCTATGTGAACAGCCATTCCAAAAGGCTGGGCGGGAAACTCAGCTTTTTGCAAGGCCTTTTGGTAACCCTCTTCCGTTATCAAAATAAAAACATTGGGGTCACCCTGGATGACCGGGAAAAATTAAATATCCGGGCCAGCTCCATCGTGGTGGCCAACGGCCAATACTTCGGAGGCGGTATGTGGGTGGCCCCTGAAGCCCGCTTGAACGACGGTCTTATTCGAGGTGGTGATTGTCGGCGACGTCTCAAAAACGGATGTCTTAGCCAATACCAGACGTCTTTATCAGGGGACGTTGGCCGAGCATCCCAAAGTAAAGACCTTTAAAGCCAGGACCGTCGAACTCGCCTCCGAGGAAGAGGTCCTGATCGATCTTGACGGAGAGCTTGTCGGCCGCCTCCCGGCCCGTTTTCAAATCCTGCCCCAAAAACTTTCCGTGATTTTCTGAAGGGAAGCGCCCTGACAGGTGGAATCCCAATTATTAGGAAAACCGTGTAAGGATGGCCATAAGTCCTGAAAAACAAAAAGCCTTGCAGGAGACCCTGCAAAGATTAGGTATCCGGGAAGAAGATGTCTTTGAACGATTCATCCGCTCCGGAGGGGCCGGGGGTCAAAAGGTCAACAAGACCTCCTCGGCCGTCTATTTGAAACATCTCCCTACCGGGCTTGAAATCAAAATGCAAAAGGAGCGCTCCCAGGCCCTGAACCGATTTCTGGCCTGGCGGCTCCTGGCAGAGAAAGTGGAAGAACACCAAAAAGGAAAGGGCCTTCATCAGCATCAGGCAGAAAAGATCCGCAAACAGAAGCTTCGTCGATTACGAAGGGGAAAATATAGTAATAAAATCTTAGGGAGACCCCATGACCACACCGATCAAAAAAAGATCCAAAAAGGCCGGGCTTCCGCCGGGAACCCTGGTCCATATCGGCGACAAAAAGAGTGATCGGACCCGCATCACCCTGTTCGATTACAACGAGCAAGGGGTGGAAGAAAAAGAGATAACCGCAGCGGAAGAGTGTGCCCTTTATAAGGACAGCTCCACCGTCACCTGGATCAACGTGACCGGCTTGCATCAGGTGGAGGTCCTGGAAAAACTGAACGAGTGTTTCGGATTGCACCCCCTGGTCCTGGAGGACATCCTGAATACCGACCAGCGGCCGAAGATGGAAGATTTCGGGGAGTACCTGTATCGTCGTATTGAAGACCCTTTTCTTGAACGGCGATCGAAGGAGGGGAAGTCGGAGACGAACAGGTCAGTCTCATCCTCGGACCTAATTTCGTCCTTTCTTTCCAGGAAAAAGAGGGGACCCTCTTCAACCCGATTCAGGAACGCCTTCGCAACGGGAAGGGCCGCATCCGAAAGATGGGGCCTGATTATCTGTTCCACGCCCTTTTGGACACCATTATCGACCACTACTTTGTCGTTTTGGAAAAATTAGGGGAACGGATTGAATTCCTGGAAGAAGAACTGGTCACCCGTCCGACACCGGTCACGCTTCGTGAAATGCATAAGTTGAAAAGGGAGATGATTTTTTTACGCAAAGCGGTCTGGCCTTTGCGGGAGGTAATCGGCAGTCTGGATAGAGGTGACTCTCCTCTCATTAAAGAATCCACCATTATCTATTTGAGAGATATCTACGATCATACCATTCAGGTCATTGACAACGTCGAGACCTTCCGCGACATGCTCTCCGGGATGCTGGACATCTATCTCTCCAGCATCAGCAACCGGATGAACGAAGTCATGAAGGTCTTGACCATCATCGCCACCCTCTTTATCCCCCTGACCTTCATCGTCGGCCTTTACGGAATGAATTTCAAATACATGCCCGAGCTGGAATGGCCCTGGGGATACCCCCTGGTGCTGCTCTTGATGCTGGCCGTGGCCGTCTTTATGCTGATTTATTTCCGGAGAAAAAAGTGGATATGAAAAATGGAGAAAATAGTTCTGACGGTCTGGTAGAAGGGCTTTAATTCATCCTCAAGATCCTCCTCCTGAAACCACTAAACCGGCAAATTCAGAATCTTCCGGGCTTCAGAAGGGCTGGCCACTTCCCGACCGAACTCCTTGACGATTCGAACAACCCTTTCAACCAACTGGGCGTTGCTCTCGGCCAATACACCCTTTGAATAGTAGATATTATCCTCCAGCCCGACCCGTACGTGTCCTTCCATCATCATGCCCATGACGGCCATGGGGAGCTGACTGGCCCCCACGCCGATCACCGACCAGGTGGACCCCGCAGGGATGATTTCAGTCAGATGAAGAAGGGATTTGAAGGTGGCCGGCATCCCGCCCTGGACCCCCAGGACAAACTGGAAGTGCAGCGGGGGTTTAAGAAGGCCCCTTTCCAGAAACCGCAAACAGGTATAAACCATGCCGACTTCAAAAACCTCCAATTCCGGTTTGATCCCCTGGGCCAGGGTGGCTTTAGCCAGGGCTTCTAAAAATTCAGGCGGATTTAAAAAGACATTGGGCCCCATGTTCATGGACCCGGCATCAAAAGAAACCAATTCGGGATTCAGGGCCAGGGGTTGGAGTCTTTCTCCAACAGGCAGATTCCTGCCGGGAATACCGCTGGTGGTTAAGCACAAAATCGCGTCGGTCTCTTTCCGGAGTCGGTCAACCACCTCTTTGAAGATGGCCGGGTCCTGGGTCCCCAACCGGGTCTTGGGGTCCCTGACATGAATGTGGAGTACCGAGGCCCCGGCTTTCCAGGCCTCGACTCCGGACCGGGCGATCTCCTCGGGCGTGATCGGAATATAGGGGGTCTGGTCGCGAGTAATTCGGGATCCGGTTATTCCAACGGTAATGATCATTTTTTCCATGTGGTCTCCTTTAAATATTCGATCACTTTTTGATCCGCCCGGGGAAAGGGAAAAAGGTCCAGTTCCTGGGGACCTACCCAGCGGTAGTCCATAACCCCGAGGGGAAGAATTCGCCCCTTGAGCTTGCGGCAAAAAAAACAATGCAGGGTGATTCTGAAATGGGTGTAGGCATGACGGACTTTGAAAAAAGGTTCTCCTACTTCGATCTCGATATTCAATTCTTCGCGGATTTCCCTTTTTAGACATTCCTCCAGGGACTCCTTGAGTTCTTTTTTCCCTCCGGGAAATTCCCATAGACCGCCCAACAAACCCTTTTCCGGCCGCCTGGTGATGAGGATCTTTTTCTTCTGTCTTATCACGGCCGCGGCCACATCAAAATGGGGGATCTTTTTCTTGGGCCTTTTTATGGGCAGCAGGGCCGGCCGGCCGGAGCGATAACCCTGACACTCTTTTTTTAGAGGACACTTGAGACAATCCGGACTTCTGGGAGTACAGATTAAAGCCCCTACCTCCATCAAGGCCTCATTAAACAGGCCGGCCCTTTTAAGGGGAAGTATTTCTTCAGAAAGGTCCCAGAGCTTTTGAATGGTCTCCTGTTTCCCGGGATCCTGGTTGATATAAAAAAACCGTATCAGCACCCTTCGTATATTTCCATCCAGGACCGGAAAGGGTTGTCCGTAAGCCAGACTCAGGATGGCCCCGGCCGTTGATCTTCCGATACCGGGCAGTTTGAGAAGCTCTTCCATCTCGGTGGGGATTTCTCCTTGATACCGGCCGACTAAAAGGCGGGCCGTTTGATGGAGATTTCGAGCCCGGCTGTAATAGCCCATCCCTTCCCAGGCCTTAAGGACTTTTTCAAGAGGGACCTTGGCCAGAGTGCGGACATCCGGGAATTGGGTCATAAAGCGGCGATAAAAAGAATTCGACTTGTCCGACCTGGGTCTGTTGAAGCATAATTTCAGAGATCCAAATGGAATAAGGTGTCCGCTGGTTGCGCCAGGGCAGGTCTCGTTGATTTTTCTGGAACCAGGAAATGAGTTTTTGTCTGGGAAAGGAAGGCATGGATGGTAAGGAAAGCGACTAACTAATCGATGAGGCTCCCCGGCCGGATGGCCTGATCCCCATATTTGTCCTGAATCGCATCCAGGGCGCGGTTAAGCTGAGCCCCTTTTTTTAACCCATTATTTTGATCAAACAAAAGCAACTGGCCTCCACCGGGCTTGGTTAACTGGGAAAGGTAAATCCCCAGGAGTCTGACGGGCTTCCTGCCGATCTCGGTCTTTTCCATGAGGTCCCGGCAGGTACGATAAATAGTCCTTCCGTCATCGGTGGCCGTCGGCAGGGTCTGCGAGCGGGTAATCTGGATGAAATGATGATAAGTCACTTTGAGGGTAATGGTCCGGCCGCCTACCCCGTGCCTCCTTAATCGTTTGGCCACCCGGTGGCTTAAAACCAAAAGCTCTTTCCCGGCTTTTTCCTTCTCCAAAATATCTTCCGAAAAAGTCTCTTCCCGCCCAAGGGATTTTACTTTTCTCTCCGGCTGGACTTCCCGGTCATCGATTCCCTTGGAAAGAAAATATAACTGAAGCCCCTGTTGTCCGAATCTCCTTTGCAAAAGGTCTTTGGGCAGGCGGCTCAAATCTCCGATGGTCTTGACATTCAACAGGGAAAGGTCCTTTTGGGTCACCTTTCCCACTCCCCAGAGTTTGTCAATCGAGAGGGGGTCCAAAAACGAACGCACATCCCCTTCCGGCACGACGGTCAGGCCGTCCGGCTTATTGAGGTCGGAGGCGATTTTGGCCACCAATTTCGAAGGGGCGACACCAGCCGAAACCGTCAGACCGATATCTTCACGAACCAATTTTCTGATCTGCCCGGCGATCCCTTCTGCCGGACCGAAGAGTTTTACGGAAGCGGTCACATCCAGAAAGGCCTCATCAATTGAAAGGGGTTCCACCAGAGGGGTGAAGCGAAAAAAGATCTCGAAAATCTGATCGGAAACCTCCTTATATCGGGCCATCCGAACCGGCAAAAAAATGCCCTGAGGACATAAACCCATGGCCGTGGCCATGGGCTGGGCCGAATGAACCCCATATTTTCGAGCCTCATAAGAGGCGGCCGAGACCACACCCCTTTGTCTGGGACCGCCGACGATAACCGGCTTGCCCCTTAAGGCCGGGTCATCCAGCACCTCCACCGAGGCATAAAAGGCATCCATATCCAGATGAATGATCTGTCTCACCCGGGTCCCCATGGCTTTTATTTTTTCTGGTCCCTTAAGGTATGCAGTCTAAAATCAGAATTTCGGAAGAGCTCGGTCAAGGTCTTTTGCAACAGGTTGTTTAAAATCTGCTCGCTTTCCGGAGAAAAATCCTCCGGGGTAAAGGGGACCCGGACTTCCCGATGGCCGATTTTTTTGCTCCAAACAATCTCCCCGTCGGGAGGACGGATCAGGTAGGCCTCTATTTCCACCTCGGCAATATATCGGCCAATTTGCTGGACAAAAAAATGAGAGATCGTCCCTCCCACCAAAAAGTCGACCTGGATATAATGGAGCTTTCTTGAGCAATGTTCTTATGTCATTCCTATTGATCTGGATGGAATAAATTTCATCGGTACTCAGTTGATAGCCATAGGCGGCCATCTCATTTTTAACTCCCCGGGTGACCAAATAAGAGATACTGTTGGGGCTGTATAATTTTATTCCGTAGAGGGAGGCCTGGCCTACCCAATTGGGATTTTCCTGGCCGTTTAAGGTCAGGTCTTCAAAGGGAATGACCGCTATCTTTACCGAACCGGGCAGAGGCGTAGGGACTTTGGCCGCAGAATAACCCAGGTCAATGGTCTTAAAAGTGGTGCATCCCCAGAAAAACAGGGAAAGAATACCAATCAAGATGATCCCCCAGCGAATCCTCATTTAGCCTCCTTGCCTCATAGATTTTTTTGCAAGGTCCCCCGGGCCGACCCGGCCCATCGTTACTGCGAATTGATCGATATCTCGGGGCTGATTACCCAATGAGTCTAATTTAATCATTTCCTTTTTGCAATATTATTTAAAATACTAACCGTGGCTTCCCTGATCACTATTGAATATAGGGCAATCTTTTCCAACAGAGGGTCAAGAGGTCTTTTTATCGGACCACCCTTGGGGGTAATTGAAAGTGAAAGGGGGCCAGATAATTAAAAATATTGACATGGCCTGGACTTTCGGATATAGGGAAATTAGGGTTATGTTAAAAAGCCGTGGCCGACCTGCCACGGCTTTTTTAAACTATCCCCAAGGGCATTTTTCTTATCTTATCCAAGGCAAGGCAGACCCGGCTGTAGAGGCCGATACCCATTCTTAGGAGGTGTTTTATGAAAATAAAAGATTTTTCCGGGTGCCACATTCCACTGGTCACTCCCTTTAAAAGCGACTATTCGTTGGATATAGACGGCCTCCGCCGCTTGATCAATTATTTGATCGAGGAAGAAAAGGTGGATGGATTGGTCCCTTGTGGAACCACCGGCGAGTCCCCGACCCTTGACCACGAAGAGCACAACAAGGTCATCGAAATAACCGTCAAAGAGACCCGGGGCCGGGTTCCGGTCATTGCCGGGACCGGGTCCAACAGTACTCAGGAAGCGATCATGATGACCAAGCATGCCGAAGAAGTGGGAGCCGACGCCACCTTGCAGGTAGGGCCCTACTATAATAAGCCGACCATGGATGGCATGTTGGCCCATTTTGAAGCCATCGCCAACCAGACCAAGCTGCCTATTTTGATCTACAACATTCCGGGACGGACCGGCCGAAATATCGATCCCCAAACCCTGATCAAGCTTTCGGAAATAGATAATATCATCGGGCTTAAAGATGCCTGCGGGGACATGACCCAAACCATGGACATTATCGCCGGCATCAAAAAAAAGGGAAAGACCTTCTTCGTCCTTTCCGGGGAAGATTCCCTGACCTACCCCCTGGTGGCCTTAGGCGGAGACGGGGTCATCTGTGCCGTAGGCAATGTCATCGGCCGGGAATACACCGCCATGTGTAAGCTCATGAAAGAAGATAAGTGGGCCGAGGCCCGGAAGATTCATTATGACACCCTGTCTTTGGTCAAGACCTTGTTTATAGAGACCAACCCCGTTCCGGTAAAAGAAGCCATGCAGATGATGGGGCTTCCGTCAGGGCCGGTTAGGCTCCCGCTGGTGGCCATGCGGCCGGCCAATCGGGAACGACTGCGGCAGGAACTCATTGCCGTGGGCCGATTGAAGGGTTGACGGATGGAAAAAGAAAAAAAGATCTGGCTTGACGGAAAATTTGTTCCCTGGGAAAAGGCCCAAGTCCATGTCCTGACCCATACCCTGCATTACGGACTGGGGGTTTTTGAGGGGATCCGCTGCTACCTCTGCTCGGACGGACGTTCGGCGATATTCAGACTCCCGGAACACGTGGAACGGCTTTTCGATTCGGCCCATGCCATGGAACTCGAGATCCCTTTTACTCGAGAAGAGATCCAAGCCGCCTGCTGCCGGACCCTCAAGGTTAACGGCATGAAGGAGGGGTATATCCGTCCCTTAGTCTTTATCGGAGACGGGGTCATGGGGGTCCATCCCAAGGATAACCCCATACGGGTCACAATCATAGCCTGGAAATGGGGGGCCTATCTGGGAGACGAAGGGCTTAAAAAAGGGATCCGGGTCAAGGTATCTTCCTATACGCGGCACCATGTCAATGTGATGATGACCAAGACCAAAACCTGCGGGAATTATGTCAATTCCATCCTGGCCAAAAAAGAGGTGACCCGGGATGGGTATGACGAAGCGGTCATGCTGGATACCGAAGGTTACGTCTCTGAAGCCAGCGGCGAAAATATCTTTTTAGTCAAAAAAGGGCGGCTCAAGACCCCGCCGCTGACCTCGATCCTTCCCGGCATTACCCGGGATTCGGTCCTGACCATAGCTAAGGAACTGGGGGTGGAAGTGGTCGAACAGCGCTTTACCCGGGATGAGCTCTATCTGGCTGATGAAGCATTCTTTTCCGGAACGGCGGCGGAAATCACGCCCATCCGGGAAGTGGATAACCGCCTGGTCGGAGAGGGCCTTCCAGGACCTATCACTCGGAAAATACAAAATATTTTCTTTAAGGCCGTCAAGGGAGAAGAAGACCGCTACCGTTCCTGGTTGACCCCCCTATAAAATCCTCAGCCGAAATCATCCTGATTAAAAGGGCTTAGGGAAAATCTCCCTAAGCCCCTTATTTTTTTGCTTGACATACCATATCTGGTATTTTAACCTTCCAATCATACAAGATAAGGATATAAAGGATGAAAAGAAAGGACTCGGCCATGGGGACGATAGTTGAATTGCATCAGGATCCAAAGACACCGGAAGTCAAAGAAACCACAGATCTGGCCCTTTTTGTTCGCACTTCCAATGAAGACCTGGTTACCTGGGACCGCCGGCGGATCGTCGATGCCCTGGTTCGGGAAACCTTTGTCGATCAGGATACCGCCGAGGCCATCAGTCGGGAAGTGGAGGAATTCATCTTTTCCACCAAGATCTCCATGGTCACCGCCCCCCTGATCCGGGAACTGGTGGACTCGAAATTGATTGAGCGGGGATTGGAAAAGGCCCGGATCATGCACACCCGCCTGGGGGTTCCTCTTTACGATGTGGACCGGATGATCCTCCAGCCCAACAAGGAAAACGCCAATGTGCCCCACGGGCCGGAGGCCACCAACCTGACCCTGGCCGAGGGGATCAAAAAGGAATACGCCCTGCTCAGCGTCTTTGCCCCCCAGGTCGGTGACGCCCATATGCGGGGGGATATCCACCTCCATGACCTGGGTTTTATCGACCGGCCTTATTGTTCAGGACAATCCCTGGAATATATCAAAAAGTTCGGGTTAAACCTGCCCAATGCCCTGTCCATGGCCAAACCGGCCAAGCACCCCGAGGTCTTGCTGGCCCACATGGTTAAATTTGCCGCCGCCCTTCAAAGTCATTTTGCCGGGGCCATCGGCTGGGATGCGGTCAATCTTTTTTTCGCCCCCTACCTGGAAGGGTTATCGGATCGTGAAATCAAACAATTGGCCCAGATGATGATCTTTGAGTTTTCGCAACAGGCCGTGGCCCGGGGCGGACAGGCCATTTTCACGGACATCAATCTCTACTGGGAAGTACCCCGCCATTTCGAAGGAGTCCCGGCCATCGGCCCCGGCGGGGAGTACACGGGTAAGACCTATCTGGATTATCTGCCTTTGGCCCAAAAATTTGTCTGGCTTT
>CAVYLJ010000004.1:0-199548 GCA_963769305.1 uncultured delta proteobacterium
TTTTTGTTTCATATTTTGGCACATTGCTAATACAAGCTACTGATATTGTTAACTGAATAAGTTTGGAGAGCACAGCGATGCGTCAAAAAAGAAGATCTCAGATGAACATATTTCATGCTTCTTTTAAACAGGACATCGGAAAAGAGTTGGAGGTCATGTCTCAAATTCTCGATGAAACTCCGAAGGTTCTTGACCAAGTCTTTAAAGATCTGATTGGCACAAATAAATCTGATGTGGGTCGCATGAGGCATGACCGCTGAACAAGTTTTGCGGTGTACCATATTGAAGCAACATCGCAATCTGACCTATGAGGAACTGTCCTTTCATCTGGAGGATTCTCAATCTTTTCGAGCCTTCTCCCGAATGGCGATGGGCCAATATCCGAGTGGTTCTACTCTTCAGGAGAATATTAAAGCTCTTAAGGAAGAAACCTGGGAATATGTTAATCAACTGGTAACCGGTTATGCGCAAGAGAAAGGGTTTGAAAAAGGTCAGAAAGTTCGTCTTGATTCGACGGGAGTGGAAAGCAACATCCATTATCCTACCGACGCCACGCTCCTTCAAGATGGAATCCGGGTGATTACGCGATTGCTGATGGATGGATATCAGTTGATTCCAAAACCGGCTTACCGTTTTTCGGATCATACCCGGGTCGTGAAGAGACGAGTGCTTAAGATCAAAAATGCGAAGAAACCGGCCGAAAGGCAGAAGGCGTACAAGGATCTTTTGCATATAGCCGAAGGGGTGAGAGGATACGCCTTGGCGGCCATATCGGCTTTGGATTCCTATCCCAGTGAGGGAGAACAGATTATATTTGTTTCTAATCTGACGGAGGAATTGAAGCGGGCCATTGGCCTTTTTGAGCGGATTATGGATCAAACCAGACGTAGAGTGATCTATGGGGAGAAAGTCCCGGCCAGCGAGAAAGTGGTTTCTTTTTTTGAAGACCATACGGATATTATTGAGAAAGGTCAACGAGAGATTGTGTATGGCCATAAGGTATTTTTGACCGGGGGAAAATCGGGATTGATTTTGGATTGTCTGATTGAGAGCGGTAATCCGGCGGACACGGATCTGTTTATTCCGATGTTGGAAAGACAGGAACATTTTTATGGAAAGCCGCCTCTTCAGACGGCTGCTGATGGAGGCTTTGCCTCTTTGGACAATCTGAATCGTGCCAAAAAGTTGGGCGTCAAAGATGTTTCTTTCTCCAAGAAACGGGGACTTTCGGTTTTGGAGATGGTCAAAAGCCTCTGGGTTTACAAGAAGCTTAAGAATTTTCGAGCCGGGATTGAGGCCAACATTTCCAGATTGAAGAGGGCTTTTGGATTGACCCGGTGCACCTGGACGCGAATGGGAAGGGTTTAAACAATACGTATGGAGTGCGGTGGTCTCCTACAATTTGGCTGTCTTGGCCAAACTCAAATCGGCCAAGGCTTAACCCTTGAACAGCTACCAATCGCAGAGTACAGGAGAAGTGTTTCATAAATCAGGGAAAATTTTTATCAGATTAAAATAAATCATCAATTGTATCTAAATTGAGTAGGATATCCATTTTTCGCAATGATTTGGAGCCTCCTACTCTACAACACAGACGTTTAAAAATGTCCATTTCCGGATGGACACTAATTAGTTTTCATCCGGAAATCCAGAATTTCCGGATAGCTTTCAGCAGTCAGCATTTAGCCCAAATCCCCAATGATGAAGGGTTTTACTGAAAGCTAAAAGCTGAAGGCTGAACGCTCCATCTGGAAAGTTATAGTTTCCGGATGGATGATTAATTAACGGCCTGATCACTGTGGGAAATATTGGAACATTCTTACAGAAATATAGGGCAACAGGTTTTTGTAATAAATTAAAATCGGGATAAATGGCGATTAAGAAATGATTCTTTTTGATACAATTCAATCTCAACCAGGCTCCAATCCTGTTTGGGATTGGGATCAATAATTTCAAGCTGCAGGGCATCGGTTTGGATAACAGGGAATCGAATAGTCTGCATCTTTCCGGGATTTTTTTATTTCGTCATAGTTATATCATACCGGTCATATGTCTCCGAACCATTCAAAAAATAATGGATATCCATGATACCGCTGATCAATTTTTTGGTGGACCCCATGAAGTTCATGGAGAATTTGGTCTCCATAGCGGTATCGGCGCAGAAGGCCGGATTGTTTCCTTTCACATAGCCATCTGTCCACATCCATAAAACGGCTCTCGCGAATATCTGACGTCCGGGGCAGCGATCATTTTTCCTCTCAATCAACCTGACATCGTTGTTGAAAGTCAGTGTCCCGGTCATGTATCGAGACCACTTGTCCCTTTGCAGCGTAGCGCCAGGACCCTGCCAGATGGTGTTAGCATAGGTCAGGGAACGGATCCCCCTGTGGTAGTACTGCTTGCCCGAGGTAGTACTACTTCCTCCGCCGCTACTGGAACCAGTAGAACAGGAGACCAATAAACAAAACAGGGAAATTAATATCCATGTCAATCTCGTGGATTTCATTTATGCTACTAATAGAGAATAGTTATTTGCAGGTCAAGCCAAAAATTGGATAATTAAATTTATCGGTCAAAAATTGGATAAAAAATAACAAAAACATTAGTTCGTCACAAGTTAAATTTCTTTTGTGATTGCAAACTTTGGCCCTTTTGGCCAGATAATATAAAGAAGGCTAAGCCATTTTAATGAATTTTAGACTGTTAACTTATGTATTTTTCGACGCCGGACAACCCACACCAGGAGAATAATGGATATGGTCCGCTGGGAAATGATCCCTCCTATCTTTATGGAGATTGGTTGATATCGAAATTCCACCTTATGCTCTCCGGGATCTATGGCGATACACCTAAAGGCATAATCAGCCGGGAAAATGGGTTTTTCGATGCCGTCGACATAGGCCTTCCAGCCCGGATAATAGGCCTCGCTTAAAAACAGATAGGACCTGGTTTGGGATACGGCGTTTAAGGTTATCCGGTTGGCACTGAAAGAGGTCACCTGGACCCGGTCAAAACTATTTTTTGACAAGCGATTGATGGGCGTCTGGAAGATGGGGGCACCGGGACCGACAATGACCTCATCCAGGGGATCAAGGGCGAGCAAGTCATTTTCCATTCGGTCTTTCCGTGCCGGCAGACCTTTTCGGACCAAAAAAGCCCTGGGTAATGCGAAGCGGTTCTCATAAATTTGGTCATAAACTTTGGTAAACCGCTTCCCCAGGGAAAGAAATAGTCGTCCCGTCCAAAAATATTTTTTTAACGTCAAGATTACCCTGATTGTTGACTCGGGAAATAATGATGGTCTTCGGGATGATTAGGGAATTAAATCGGAAAGAACTGCGATAACTGTGCCCCTTGTATCCTTCCTGAGGCATTACCCAGGAACTTTCTATGGTTGCCTGTCCATGCCGTCTCTTGGTTCGGTTTTCTTCTTTGTCCCAGGACCATTCCGAGGTTTCTATTCCCGCTCTGATGGGAAAGGTATGCCGCTGTCCGTATTGATCCATGATGGTCAATTCCGCCACGGACTCACCCTGGGGTATTTCCAAGCCGCAACTCAAAAGGGTAACTAAGCTGATGCGGGTAATCGGATGATCATAAAGATCGTCTAAAGAAATGATCTTGTCTTCCCCCGGCCCCAATTTGAAGTTGGCATATTTCCCATTCCCTCCCAGGGTTAAATCCCTTGTGGCGGCTATATATCTAACATTCAGCAAATCAAGCAATTGGGGGTTGGCCTCGCTTTTGTCAATTACCATACGCAAAGGAGGGCGCGCTTCCGTATTTATTCCAAGGAGATTAAGGGTACTCTCAATATCCGTGGTGCGGATCCGGAAGAGGTTACCTAAATTGGCCTCATCAATATATCCTCGGCTGTAAAGTCCCCCCTCATTTTTTAAGCGATAATCCGGGGAGTTCACTTTTTGTAAAAAACTGACCCTTTCATTAGGTCGGAAATAATTCTCCGGAAAGCCTTGCTTCCACCCAAACTGCCGGTTGGAATAAAAAAGTTCGGTGACAGCGAGGATAAAAATGAGCAATAAAAATCCGAAGGGTGTTAGCCGTTGTTTAAGTGCCGAACTCGAGTATGGCCAGGGCCGCAAGTGAAATCAGAGTCAAGACAAACAACCGGCTTCCCAGGATTGACTTTAAACTACCAGAAACGCTATGCCATTGAACCGATCCGCTATTCAATAAAACCAACCCTAATACCAAAACTATCCAGAGCAACCAGACAACCGGATTTATTTTTACCTTGGCCGGAGACTGCATTTTTTCTTTAACCCAGTCAAGGCCAAAACCCACCATCGCTGCCAGGCTAAAATTAAACAGCAGAAGGAAGCGAGAAGAGATCCTGAAAACATTAAAGCCCGGGATATGGGCATAAACCCGACAAAAGAGGGGAGGCAGATCATTGGTCACGACCAACAAGAGGGACCCGAGGGCCAGCAACTGGTAAAACAGAATTTTTTTCCAGGGCCGTATGTGGGCGGAAAGGACGAACATAAAAATCGGCAGGATCCCCATATATCCGTAAAATTCATCCCTATCCTTGACGAATCCCCATCCGGGGCTTAGTAAACTCAGCAGATGGACCGAGGGAGGCAAAGAAAATTCCTTAAGATAGGTTAAGGACACTTTGTTTCGACCGATGAATTTAGCCAGTTCATAGGTGGGGATCCATTGGATAGCGGTGAGACCAACGGCCAGGCCGAAAATCCCGAAGGAGATTCCGGCCACCTTTTTCCATCCCCTCCGACGATCCGTCTCTACTGTAAAAAAATGATACAGGGCATAGGCGCCCCCTACGATAGAAACCATAAAGGTTACCTGCGGATGGCCGGAGAAGAAAATCAATGCCAGCGTAATTCCGGTCCAGCCAAGGTAAACCCAACGCCCGGTCAGGAGTGCCTTTTGGAAAAGCAGCAAAAATAACGGGAGCCAGATTGCCCCTTCAACGATATCGAGATGATTGATGTGGGCGATCAGGAATCCGGAAAACATAAAATAAAGGGCCGCGATCAGGGAACCTGCCCGGGTGAGGGACTGCGCCCGCAGGAAGAGGTACATAAACAGGCCGGCGAGGAAGTAGTGGAGGAGGAGATGTCTTTCCAGTACCAGATAAGGCAGATGGCCCTGAGGGGCAAAAAACACCAAGAGGGGGGTAAGGGGATAAAATAAGGCGTTTTCAATATCGGCCAGGAAAGGGGCGCCGCAGCCCGAATAGGGATTCCACAAAGGGAAGCGGCCGGCCCTCAATTCAGAAACGGTGTATTGGGCATCAGGGTAATATTCGCGGGAAAAATCACCGCTTAAGAAATAGGGGTTGTGAGGATCCGGGAAATATAAATTCCAGAAAAAAGCCAAATGGAGCACAAACAGCAAAAAACTTACACCTAAAGGAATCGCCCACTTTTTCATCTTCTTGTTTCCTGAATAGGCATTAGGCTTTGAACCTTTTTGGTCGGAATAATGGCCGATCCGGTTTTCAACTCCGGCTCTTCAATCATAATTCTTAGGACCAAGGGAGTTGAACAGGGACAGCGGGCCAATCCCCCGTCATGCCAACGGCCGTGACTGCGCAGATAGTATGTCCCGTCTTCAGCAGGATTTATGTTTCCTCGTTAGGCTTAAAGGGCCCCATAAGTTTTGACATAAAAATTTACTAATCCAATATATTACAACTTAGATTGGCGCAAGATAAATCTTAACACCCTTTCTGATTTTGAGTTGCCCGGAGTGGAGTCTGCTATAAAACGGATTATAACACGGGTGTCTGAAGGATTCCTGGGAAGATGATGACCTATTTTTAATGTTGAAAAGAATCAGGATTTTTTATATGGTGGCGGCATGGGACCAATATCAAAAACGGGCGGCGGGCGTCCGCCGAAATTTCGTGAGCCGCGACATCCGGTTACTATGACGCTGCCGGAGCGCATTTTGGACCAACTTGCCGTGATTGATCCGGATAGGACTCGGGCCGTGGTCAAGGTTACGGAGGCGGTAGTTGGGACCGGCAAGGGACGTTTCAAGCCCGTGGAACTTATTGAGATGTCCCCCGGCAAGTCCCTGATCGTTGTCGGCCCGAGTAAGGTCTTGAAGAAAATACCATGGATAAAACTGATCGAAATAGCACGGGCTCGTTACCTGGTGACCATTCCATCCGGAACGCCGATCGAAGCCCTGGAAGTGGCCATGCGCGACCTGTCTGCACGACCCGGAGTTGCAGAAAAATGAACGCGAAAACGCCGTCCTAAATGAACTCTTGAGTCTAATCGGTCACCATCGAACTGTTAATGATTTCCCTGGTAAATGAAGCCCTATTTTTAATGTTGAAAAGAATCAGGATTTTTTATATGGTGACGCCATGGGACAAAAATCAAAAACGGGTGGCGGGCGGCCGCCGAAATTTCGTGAGCCAAGACATCCAGTTACCATGACACTGCCGGAGCGCATTCTGGACCAACTTGCCGAGATTGATCCGGATAGGACTCGTGCCGTGGTCAAGGTTACGGAGACGGTGTTAGGGACTGGCCAGGGAAAGTACAAACCGGTGGAACTTGTCGAGATGTCCCCTGGCAAGTCCCTGATTGTCGTTGGCCCAAGTAAGGCCTTGAGGAAAATACCCTGGATAAAACTGATCGAGATTGCCCGGACCCGTTATGTGTTGTCCATTCCCTCCGGTACGCCGATCGAAGCCCTGGAAGTGACCTTGCGCGACCTGTCCCATAATCTGGAGCTGCAGAAAGATGAGCGCGAAAACGCCGTTCTGAATGAACTGATGAATTTAATCGGCAGCCAGCGGCGTTCCCAGCGGCTATCTAAGGAGGAAATCCTTGTTGTCGATACCGGGGATTAGCCACCATTTTCTATATTTTCACTCAAAGCTATCGATAAGACAATGATCCCTTCCGACTCCCGTCTTCGATTGGAACTCGGCTTCCGCTGCGTGCTTATCTATCCGCAAAGTCTGACGAAAATATCAAATTAGGATACAGGCAGGGACTGGAGCGAGCCCTTGGCCATGGGGGAAACCACCAAGATGGCGGCATTAATAACGATCTCAGTATAAGTATGATTATTAAACTTTGAATAAAAAACGAACGGATCGGTTTTTAATTACAGGTATCCTTCTTTTTTATACCATTCGGCCGTTCGCTTCAGTCCTTCATCAATGCCTACCTTCGGCTGGTAACCCAATTCCTGCTTGGCCTTGTCTATTTTAAAGGCCCGATTTTGGCGATACCAATCCACCCGGCGGGGGAAGATGGGCGGGGTGATCTTAAAGGGCTTGCAGAGCTTTTCAAAGACGTGGCCGGCTATGATTAAAGGAATGATCGGATAATGCTTTATTTTTACCTCGATCCCCATGGCCCGGCCGACTTTACGGACCAATTCCTCTATTCCCAGGTATTCTTCATCGGCGATGAGATAGGCCTGTCCGTTTCCCTTATCCTCTTCCATGGCCAGCATAAAGGCATCGATCAGATTGTCGATGTAAAGGGGATGGTATAAGGTCTTGCCGTTGCCGAACATGGGGAAGGTGCCTTTGGCCGCCCTTTTAAAAATCATATAAAATCGTTCAGGATCCCCTGGGCCGTATATGGCCGCTGGCCGCAGGATAACGGTTTTCATGCCTTTCTTATAAAATTCATGGACCAGCGGCTCGGCCTCGTATTTGGTGGCCTGGTAGTAATCGGCCGGCTGAATTGGGGCATCTTCCCCCCGGGGGGTGATCGATATTTCCGTGGACCCCGCAGGTGCTGCAGTAAATGAATTTTTTGACCTTGTGCCTAAAGGCCGCCTCCAGGGTATTTAAGGTCCCGCCCACATTGACCTCATGGTAATAATTATTAGGCACATTGAGTTCGCGAAAGCGGCGGCCAGGTGGTGGACCACATCCACGCCTTCCATGCATTGGTCGACCAGATTTTTATCGGTGACACTTCCGATAACGACTTCAGCTCCCCATTTTCTAAGCTCTTCGGTTTTGAGCCCTTCCTTATAATCCATGGCAATGACATGATGACCTTCATCCAGCAACCTTCGGACCAGGGCCTTGCCGGTAAAGCCGGTGCCCACTGTAACTAAAACTCTCATTGGTTCCCTTTCCTTAATACGAAAATACTGTTCAACGTTCAATGTTCGGAGAAATCCATTTTCATGTTTCATGGCCCCCCATCACCCTTGACTCAATTTTGGAATAAAAGTTAATCAATTTTCTTTGATAAGCTTCAAAACAATATTCTTGATGAACCCGTTCCCTGGCCGAGCCCGCCAGATGGTCTCTAAGGCGGCTGTCCTTAAATAAGGTCACCATCCCTTTGGCCATGGCTTCCGGCGTGGGGGATGCCAGGAAGGCGATCTGATTATCCAGCACCTGGGTGTGGGTGGGAAGATCGGTGGCCAAGACCGGCTTTCCCGAATCCAGATAGGAATAAATCTTCATGGGCGTATTTTGGCCCTGAATCCGCGGAGAGACGAGGATTTGTGCCTGGCCGAACCAGGACCGCATCTGGTCAATGGGTTTCGGCCCGAGGAAACGCGTCTTCTCTCCAATTCCTAATTCCTGAGCCCTTTTCCGATAAAGGGTAATATCCGGCTCACCGCCCCCGATAATGACCAGCTTTGCCTCGGGGATATTTTGGACAGCCACCTGAAAGGCTTCCAGCAAAAGATCGATCCCCTGATATCTTTCCAAGTTTCCGATGTACATGACCACCGGTTCAGCCATTATCCGGTTTTCCGCCTGGTCTTCTTCCGCAGATTTTTCCGGTAGGAGCGTTATATCTTCCAGCCGTACTACCAGTTTATGGACATCGCATTTTAAGACACTTTCTTCCAGAGACTTACAAACAGTAACCGCCCCCAGACTCCCTTTTACGGCCTTTTTTTCAAAAAACTCCAAGACCGGTTTCAAAACCCGGAGGGCCTTGTATTTTTCCGAGAGCTGTTGGCTCAATAACGAATCCAGGTCATAGACAAAAGGAATCCCGGAAATTTTCTTTATCACCAAGGCCATGAATACCGATTCCTCCACGGCATGGATGAGGTCGAATCGGTTCCGGCGCACCATTCTTAGGAGCTTAACAAACATCGCCAGGTCAGCAAATATTTTTTTCCAGGAAGGTCCTGGCTTGATGTTTTTTATTCCCGGCAGGGCCGGGATCCTGGAAATGGTCACGTTGGGAAAATCGACCGGTTCGCCTTCATGATAGGTCAGAATATGGACCTCATATCCTTCGGCGGACAAGACCTTGGTTAATAACCGTACTGCTATGGGGGTCCCCCGAAGCTGAAAAAAAGGGGAGGGGGCCAGAAGCAGGATTTTCATCACATTCATTCCCTTCAGGAATCCGTCAGGTCCTTCCCGCTACCGACCGGAGGCCGCCAGGGCCACTATACCGGTAAGTTGTCGAAAAATTAGTTCGTTGTCCGGTTTTCAAGGATAAAACCATTAAAAGTTCACTGGATTTAAATTGATTAAAAAAATGAAATTTAAGGGGAGTTGATTAAATCATTAACAAAGGAGGGAGGAGAATTTTCTATCTAAGGAAAGCGCCTCCCAAACGGGATCTCTATTAAGATAGAAGATGCCGGTCTCGATTAAAGACAGGAGAATAAGAAGGAGTTGTGACGTAAAAACCAATATGTATTCCTTTTGGATAAATTGAACTTCCTGATCGGGGGATTCAAAAGATAAATTCGGGGAGGGAAAATCCGCTTCGGACAATGAATAGTAATTCGCATAAACGGAGGTCACTAAAAAGCTGAAACAAATAGCCGAAACAATCAGAAGTGCGGTTTTTTTTTGAAAAGGATTTTTTTTACTTTGAAATTTGTGAAGCATAATATGTCACCTTTTTATAACGATTTATGACGATGCGCTCGTTAGTCCAAAGGTTACCTATTTTAACGTAAAAATTATTTAATTTTATTTAATATAACATAATAATTGATTGAGGCAAGATAATTTTTATTTTTAATGTTGAAATAAAGTAAAAATTTTTTTATACAATATTTAACACGAAAATAATCTCGAACTAAACTCGGGGATTATTTGTTTACCGTCATGTCGGACCCCCTATCAAGTACGGGGCAGGCCCTATCCGGTATCCAGGCTTTTTGATATTAACCTGGATTCCGGCTTTCGCCGGAATGACGATCCAATCCCAGCAAAGCACTATTTTCATGTTTCGTGGCGCCCCCAGGGGCAAGAAGGCTTGATATGCAGAAAAAACCAAAAACGGGCGGCGGCGGGCGGCCGCCGAAATTTCGTGAGCCGCGGCATCCGGTTACCATGACACTACCGGAGCGCATTCTGGACCATCTTGCCGAGATTGACCTGGATCGGACTTGTGCCGTGGTCAAGGTTACGGAGGCGGTGGTAGGGACCGGCCAGGGGAAATTCAAACCAGTGGAACTTGTCGAGATGTCTCCTGACAAGTCCCTGATCGTCGTTGGCCCAAGTAAGGCCTTGAAAAAAATACCCTGGTTAAAACTGATCGAAATTTCCCGGACACGTTACCTGTTAACCATTCCCCCGGGTATGGCGATCGAAGCCCTGGAAGTAGCCCTGCGTGACCTGTCCTCACATCCGGAGGTATTGACAAATGAACGCGAAAACGCCATCCTGCAGGAACTTTTGAATTTAATCGGTCATCACCGGCGATCCCGGCGCCTGTCCAAGGAGGAAATCCTTGTTGTCGATACCGGCTGATCGGCAGCTTTGGAAAAGAATACTACCAATAGGTCAGGATATGGGCTTCATGCCTGGGGTCAAGACCGTTGTTAACAATCACACGGCTATGAGGGTTCCCCGAAGCTGAAAAAAAGGTGAGGGGGCCGGAAGCAGGATCTTCACCGCATTCATTCTCTTCAGGAATTCTTCAGGCTTTTCCGAATTACCCGGAGTATGACCGGAGACCCCCATAGATGGGTCAAGCCCAGTAAGCGGCTGACCGATTCCACGGCCCTGGAGAAGGCCCTGCTGTTTAAGGCCCGGTGGATGGCCATGGGGCAAAAAAATTCGGGGTAAAATAAAGGCTGATTAAACCGGTTTTTGATGAAGGGCGCCAAAACCTCTGAACGGCTGAAACAACGGAAGGGTCTGGTGTTGCCTTCCACGGCCTTTTTGGCCTTAAACAGAAAATCGGAAAAGAAATTAAAACTGCGGATATCCGGATAATCGATAATAACGGCTTTATCGGCCACACGGCACATCTCGGCGATTAAATCCGGCCATTGGTCGAGATGAGGCAATAATCGGAAGGACACCACCACATCAAAACTCTTGTCCCGAAAGGGCAGATCTAAAAGGTGACCGTACTGAAATGTGAAAGAATCCGGAGGCAGCAGAGAATCGAGTCGTTTTCGGCTGGATGGACTGCTCCCGGCCACGGTAACCTGATAGCCCTTTTGAACCAGAGGCAGGGCGATTTGCCCATGTCCGCCGCCCACATCCAATACCCTGGCCGCAGGCCATGGAGCCAGCAACTTCAAGACTATTCGGCTTTGAAGAGCCAGGAAAAATTCTCCGATCTTTCCACTGAAGCGCCGGGCATAATCCTCCGAAGCGGTTTCAATATCGGCGAATTCGGGATAGGGGGTCGGGTTATTCATCTTTTAAAATACGTAAAGGTTGGTAAATATCGAGTACTTCCCGGATCTCCTCCTGGGTGTGCCGGTCATTCCAGTCCAGTTCACCGGCCATGATCTCGGCGGCGGCTTGAAGACTTCTCATGGGTGGACATTGGAATTGACCCAGGTCGGTCCGCCGAAAAATCACATCGGATAACTTGATGGCCATTTCTTCCCGGATCCCGTGGACGATTTCAGCGGCTATAATGGGGGGATCCTCGGAAATCATCCGGCCCATCTCCGGATCTTCCTGAAGATAATCCACAATCCTCTTGCTGTTGCTGCCGTAATTTTGAAAGAGGTGGCGGGCAATTTTATCCTGGTCAAAATCGGTCTTTCCTTGACCCATCCTGCTTAAGTCGGTCCTTAAGGCCACCTGATCATAAAAAGAAGGGGCATTGATCTCCGGCAATGGTGAGTCCGTTTTTCCCTTGGTGGTAATCAGCTCCATTACTTTTTCGGCTACCAGAGGGGCGGTGGTGTATTTTGTGCTTTTGACCGAGATCAATCCCTTGAAGTGGATAAACGGTTCATGGTCGATGAGGCGGGAATGTCTGTCCGGTTCCGGATGGGGATCCGCGGGGTCTTGATTCTCCGATAGCGGTAAAAGACCGCAATGGAAAAAAGAGACCTCCTGAGTGGTCAGTCCCCCGGGGGGGTAAATGGAATTCAGTTCAGCTATGAGTTCCCGGATGTCTTCAACCTCCAGTCGACATTGTTCGAGATCCCCGTTATAGCGGTTATAAGCGGTCCCGACCAGGGTACGTCCCTGCCAGGGGACAAAAAAGAATAGACGCTGTCTTTTTTTCGATGGACTTTGGGGAGTCTTCCGGAAAGGGCCTCCTCCCAGACCAACGCCATAACCCGAAAACAGGGGCCGGTTAATAATCAGGTTAATCCCTTTGGTCCAATGAAAAGGTAAAGGATCGGCCTGGGGGACATTCGTTATCAGGGAGTTTAACCAGGGTCCGGCGGCGTTGATCACCCACCGGGAACGAATGGTAAATCCGGTATGAGAAACCCAGTCTTCGACCTCCAGACCACTGACGACTCCCTTTTCAATGATCAAGGTCTTGGCCCTCACATAATTGGCCACAGCGGCATCCCGTGCCACCGCCGCGAGGATCCATTCCAAGGTTAACCGCTCCGTATTGGCCGCCAGTCCATCGTACCAGACCGCTCCTCCGGTCAGCCCTCTTTTTTCTATATGAGGGAGAATTTCAAGGCATTCTTCCCGGGAGATCACCTTTCCCCCGGGAAGGAAATTGCCGGGCTGAACGGATCGGTTGCGATCCCAGCTTAGCACATCGTTGATGGCCAGGGCAATGGACATGGCCTCTTTCCCTCTCAAGCCATGCCCATAAAGGGGGATCAAAAAAGGGAATGGCTTGACTAAGTGAGGGGCCATTTGCATAAACAGGCGGCGGGCCGTGATCGATTGGCGCATCCGTTTAAAATCGGCCTGTTGAAGATAGCGCAATCCCCCGTGAATGATTTTCAGGCTATTGGCCGAGGTGGCCTGCCCAAAATCCCCTTGTTCGATCAAGGCGGCCTTAAACCCACGGATAGCGGCCTCACGCACAATAGCTGCCCCGTGGATACCTCCGCCTACTACCAGGATATCAAACAGTCCATCGGCCAATCTTCCAAGCTGTCTTTTCATGCTCTGAAACTCACCAATACCGCTCCGGCGTTTTGGCCTTCATTTTATTAATCCCGAATTAATCGTCATTTTCACTTTATCCATTTCATCCGCAACTGGTTCCAGAAAAAACGGACAGGATTCTCCAGGGAACCATAGGGCTGGGGACTGGTACTCGGATCCAAGAGTAATTTTTTCAACTCCTTGAATGGATATTCCGAATCTATGGACCCGGGAAGCTTAAATCCGAATTTTCCGATTTGCCCTATTTCTGAAGAAAAGGGCAGGGGATCTGTGCCCGGAAGGATAGGAATCCCTTTGTGTTCTACCAGTTTAAAAAGATCGGACCTGGGCCAGAATAGGGGGCGGTTCCGGTTATCCCCTAAGAAAAAAGGGGGGAGGGCCTTATTATATAGAAGGTCTTTTACGATCTTCCCCCGCCGGCCTATCCACTTGCCGACCCCCCAGGGTATTACCGGGACGGCCTCCAGACGGCTGATCCAAGAGATCATTTCTTTTAGGGGGAGGCCCTCTTCAAAGGATTGGATCGTCCCCAAGGCCAACACCTCTAATTTTTCTTTTGTCCTGATTTGTCGCCCGGCTATGATATAAATGCCTTTCTTTTCATCCATGAAGGCATAAAGAGAACACTCTTCCTTGGTGGGACGGAAGGCCCATTTGCCGAACCCCTTAATCTGGGATGGTCCCTTTTCAGGCCGAGAAGAGAACCGATAAAACCAATTTTCAGTTTTTGTTTCGGCCAAGAATAAAAAGGCCGAAAAGGGGGTCCCCTTTCTGGGTGCATCGGCTTCTTTTTGGAAATTACTGAAAACCCGGTCAAGCAAACGCCCCATATCAAAACAATCATAAAGGTGAACATGGGCATCGGCTATGATGAGGCGGTTATTCATCGGTAGGCTTTAGACTAAGGATGATTATTTAACATAGGAAAAAAACGAAGGGATAGTTACAAATATCCTTCTTTTTTGTACCATTCCGCCGTTCGCTTCAGCCCCTCATCAATGCCCACCTTCGGCTGGTAGCCCAATTCTTTCTTGGCCTTGTCTATTTTAAAGGCCCGATTCTGGCGATACCAATCCACCCGGCGGGGGAAAGATAGGCGGGGTGATTTTAAAGGGTTTGCAGAGCTTTTCAAAGACGTGGCCGGCTATCATTAAAGGAATGATCGGATAATGCTTTATTTTAACCTCGATCCCCATGGACCGGCCGACCTTACGGACCAATGTCCTCTATTTCCAGGTATTCTTCATCGGCGATGAGGTAGGCCTGTCCGTTTCCCTTATCGTCCTCCATGGCCAGCATAAAGGCATCGATCAGATTATCGATGTAGAGGGGATGATAATAGGTCTTGCCGCTGCCGAACATGGGGAAGGTGCCTTTGGCCGCCCTTTTAAAAATCATGTAAAATCGTTCAGGATCCCCCGGGCCGTATATGGCCGCCGGCCTCAGGATAACGGTTTTCATACCTTTCTTATAAAATTCATGGACCAATGGCTCGGCCTCATATTTGGTGGACTGGTAATAGTCGGCCGGTTTTACGGGGGCATCTTCCCCCCCCGGGGGGTGGTCGATATTTCCGTGGATCCCGCAGGTGCTGCAATAGATGAATTTTTTTACCTTATGTCTAAAGGCCGCTTCCAGGGTATTTAAGGTCCCTCCCACATTGACCTCATGGTAATAACTATTGGGCACATCGAGTTCACGGAAGGCGGCGGCCAGGTGGTGAACCACGTCCACCCCTCCCATACATTGGTCCACCAGCTTTTTATCCGTGACACTTCCGATAACGACTTCAGTCCCCCAATTTTTCAGTTCTTCGGTCTTCAGCCCTTCCTTGTAATCCAGGGCCACCACCTGATGTCCTTCGTCCAGCAGTCTTCGAACCAGGGCCTTGCCGGTAAACCCGGTGCCCCCTGTAACCAGAATCCTCATTTTTCCCCTTTCTTAGCTCGGCCTATTTTATGAGATTGCTTAGTCGTACACAAAACACGGACATTTGTCAATGCAGGGAGGGACTAACAATAATATTTTTATATTATGTTATTTTTAAAAATATTTGCAAAATATTTTTATATCCCCTCAAATCTGTTTGAACTTTTGTCGGGGGGAAATCCTGACCGGTCATGGTTTTCCCTTCGATTTTTGAATAAGATATGGTAAATTGGAAAAAATCCGGGAAAGGAGCATGTCGAGAGAACCGGGATCGTCCATGAAAATTGGTAAACTGAAAAACATAAAACGAATAGTTCAAATCTGGAGGTCGTTTCACCGGGAAGAGGCCCGGCCTCCTTATTTCCCCAGCAGGCTATGGATAGAATTGACCAGCCAGTGCAATCTGAGGTGTCCTCTTTGTCCGAATCAATCGCTTTCCAAAGAAGAAAAGGGGTATATGTCCGCGGGACTTTTTAAAAAAATTGTCGATCAGGTCAGCCATAAAGTTCATGACCTTTATCTGTTTCACCGCGGGAGAATCCCTGCTCCATCCCCAGGTGGCGGAATTCATCGCCTATGCCCAGGGTAAGGGAATTCCCTGTAGGATTCATACCAATGCCACCAGGCTTTCGGCCTCTCTCTCAAAACAGGTCCTTAATGACCGGCTTGGAGGTCCTTTCTTTTTCCTTTGACGGCTATAATGCCTCGTTATACGAAAAAAATCGTTATCCGGCAAAATTTGAAAAGACCTTGGGAAATATCAAACAATTTTTATTAATGAAAAAGGAAAGCAATAAACGTAAACCGATCACCGTGCTGCAGATGATGGACGTCGGAGAAAACCCTCCAGGATCCGAGGTGAGGGAATTAGTAGCCTCTTTGAAATCTTTGGGTTTAAACCGGCTGGTTTTTCGTCGGCCCCACAATTGGGGAGGGGCGATTCCCCTTTCTCCGGAAACCTCCAGAGGGCAAAGAAGGCCACTTTTTGCTTGTACTTTCCCCTGGTATGCGTTAGTAGTATTTTGGAATGGGAAGGTGGGACCCTGTCCGCAGGATTTTTTTGCCCGAATGATTGTCGGGGATATTAACAACAATACCATACAAGAAATATGGAACGGCCGTGAGATGCGGGAATTGAGGGAAAAAATAAAGGGTCGGGAATATCAATCTCTTGCCGCCTGCCGGGAGTGTGACCGGCCCCACAGGAAGACCTTTAGCGGGGTGCCCACCGAATATTTCAAGACTTTTGTTAAGGAAAATCTTTTTAAATAAAATAGGTCAGCTACCCGGCCTGACAAACCAATGCTGAGTATAACTGAAATCCATGAACACCGTTCAAGAACGTCCTTTAAAGATTTTAATGATCGCCCCCACGCCGTTTTTTGCCGATCGGGGCTGCCATATGCGGATATTGGGGGAGATCCGAGCCCTCCAGAACCTGGGATATGATATCATTTTATGTACCTATCCTATCGGGAGAGACATCCCCGGGATTAAGATAGAACGGACCATTAAGATCCCCTGGTACCACAAGCTGGAGGCCGGCTCTTCCTGGCACAAATTTTATATAGATGCCCTCCTGTTTTTTAAAAGCCTGCGGGTTTTCTGGCGGGAAAAACCGGATATCATCCATGGACATCTCCACGAAGGGGCCATTTTAGGCCATTTCGTGCGCAAATTCAGTTTCCGCAAGGTTCCCCTGGTCTTTGACGCCCAGGGGAGTTTAACCAAGGAATTGCTAACCTATTCTTTTTTTAAGGAAGGCTCCTGGCTGCAAAGGTTTTTCTGGTCCATTGAGCGATGGATTTCAAAAATGCCGGAATACACCGTGGGCAGCAATGGCTCGGTATCGGACTTCATGGTCCAAGAGATGCACCTTCCTCCGGACCGGGTAGATACGGTTATCGACGGGGTCCATGGCGATTTTTTTGATCCCAAAACCGTTGACAGGGATTTAGGGAAAAAACTGGGCCTCGATCCCCGAAAGCCGGTCGTCCTGTATACCGGAGCCTTATTGAAATCAAAGGGGATCGATTACCTCTGGCAGGCCATACCCCAGGTCCTTAAGAAGAATCCGGATTGTTTTTTTGTCATTGTGGGCTACCCCGTTGAGGAATCCAAGGCCCTGGTGGAATCCCTGGGCGTTGGAGATAAGGTGCTCTTCGTCGGGCAGGTGGATTATTTTCAATTGCCCTCTTATCTCTATTTGGCGGATCTGGCTGTGGACCCGAAATTGGACGAGGCCGGGGAGGCCAGTGGAAAGATCATCAATTACATGGGGGCGGCTTTACCGATCGTCTGTTTCGAAGGACCCAATAATCGGAAGTTTTTAGGAGAAAACGGCATCTTCGCTCGATCCGGAGATCCCCTTGATCTGGCCGATAAAATAGTCGCCGCCCTTTCAGACCGGGAACAGGCCAGGGCCATCGGCTTAAACAATCAGAAAAGGGTGGAAGATGTCTTTTCCTGGAACGCCAATATCAAGACCTACGACCGGATTTTTCGTTTGGCGTTACAGGAAGGCCGATAAGGAAATTTTAAGAACGGTCTTTCGCCCCCTCTCTTGTTTGCCTTTCCCCCTTGTACCCCCAAGGAATTTTCGGTATAAGATATCCAGGATAATTGAAAAATTTTACTGAACCGTTCAAGATGTTCCCGGGTTTGGATTGAAAGAGTTATCCCTTCAGTCCATGAGTTTTCCACTACAAGGTTCGGCGGACTCAACCCTTTTCAGGGTTTGATATCTCACATGAACGGAAATCAAAAGGCTAAGGAATCCGTTTTTCGTTCAACCTGGAGTATGAAGGATGAAAAGGACTTTTTGCGGCTTTATCAAATCATAATTTAAGGAAAAGTATGTGCGGCATTTTGGGATTTAACTGGTCCGACCCTGTCCTGGGTAAAACCCTTTGTCAAATTTTAGAACATCGTGGCCCTGATCAGGAAGGTATTTTTAGTGAAGAGGGCATTACCCTTGGATTCCGTCGTCTGTCCATCATCGATCTGTCCGAGCAGGGAAACCAGCCCATGGGTAACGAAGACGGATCCGTCCAACTGGTTTTTAACGGAGAGATCTATAATTTTTTGGAATTGAGAAAAGAGTTGGTCGAAAGAGGACATCTTTTCCGGGGCCATTCCGATTCCGAGGTCATTGTCCATGCCTACGAAGAATGGGAGGAGGATTTTTTGTCCCACCTTCAGGGAATGTTTGCCATCGGGCTTTGGGATCGGAAAAAAAGAAACCTGATCATCGCCCGGGATCGGTTGGGGATTAAACCCCTTTACTATTATTTCCAGCAAGGGAAGATTGGCCTTTGCCTCGGAGATCAAGGCCCTTCTTCTGATCCCGGAAATAGACCGGGGGGTAAATTTACAGGCCTTTATTATTATCTGGGATACGAATTCGTCCCCAGTCCATTGACCATGTTTGAAGGGATTCACAAACTCCCGCCGGGCCATTACCTTCTTTTTTCCCACCAAGGGATTGAAGAGAAGGCCTATTGGGACCTCAACCTTCCGGATACCTCCCTGACCCAGGAAGAGGCGGTGGAGGAAATGCGGCGTCTTCTTCAGGAGACGGTGCGAATGCATCTGATCAGCGATGTCCCTCTGGGGGTATTTCTTGTCCGGTGGACTGGATTCCAGCACCCTGGTGGCCCTCATGCGCGAGTTGGGGGTCGATCCCTTGAGGACCTTCTCCATCGGTTATCCGGATCCCTCTTTCAGCGAACTCCCTTATGCCCAAATGGTGGCCGAACGTTTTGAAACCGAGCACACGGTCCTGATGATCCCCGAGGTCACCCTGCATGACCTGGAAGAGGCGGTCTGGCATCTGGATGAACCCATGACCGATCTTTCGGCCCTACCGCTCTATCTGGTTTGCCGGGAGGCCAAAAAATATGTGACCGTCTGTCTCTCCGGGGAGGGCGGCGATGAAATCTTCGCCGGTTATGACCGCTTTAAGGCCAGCAAAGCCGATTCCTATTACCGCTTGTTGCCCGGCCTTCCTGCGGGAGAAGGTGATTTATCCCCTGGTGGAAAGCCTTGCCTGATCAGCCCCAGAAAAAAGGGGCCATCAATATTTTAAAACGGTTTGTGGAAGGCTCGCATCTGCCCCTGGATGGGGGACATCTGAGGTGGCAATATTTTTCTTCATCCGAACAGGATGCCCGTTTATTTAATGAGGTCTTTCAAAAAACAGGTTCGGATGGATCCCTTTGCCCCCTTACGGGAACTGCGATCCCGAATTCCATTCAAAAAACGGATCGATCAGGAGATCTATCTTGATTTGCGATTCAGTCATGCCGGACTCGGTCCTGATGAAGGTGGACAAGATGAGCATGGCCCATGCCCTGGAGATACGGGTTCCCTTTCCTGGATCATCGTTTTGTGGAATTTATCGCCTCGTTGCCCGGAGACTGGAAACTAAAAGGCTTTCAGACCAAGGCCATTTTTCGAAAAGCCCTTGAGAGGTCTGCTCCCCGATCAAATCGTTTGGCGGGGGAAACAGGGCTACAGCCTTCCGATTAAAAACTGGCTGCGGGAAGGGCTGAAAGAACCCCTGATCACCGTCCTGAACGAATCACCGGTCATTCAGGAATATATGAACCGTTCCTATATCGAGCAACTCATCCGGGAACATATGGCCAGGACCCATAATCACAATCATATCCTTTGGGCCTTGTTGAATCTCGGGCTTTGGTACAAGAAATTTTTTGAACCGGATGAGGATAAGAGTTCAAGATTCCCGGGGCGAATGGCTTATCGGTCTGAGTGCCGTTACGGTTTTCCTTGAACTATTACCTTCGGCCCTTGAATCCTTTGAAAAAAAGTGGTTATGACCTCTAAAACAAAAAACTATTCTTATAAGACTTCTGGTCAGTCTCCTTCTCCTTTTATTTCTGCTTCGGTTTGTCAATTTAAAAGAATTGACCCTTCTCCTTAGAAATCTTTATTGGCCTTATCTGATCGGTTATTTTGTGCTTAATTTTTTCGATCGTCTGATTATGGCCTACAAATGGAAAATGCTTTTGGAGGCCAAAGAGATTCCTTGCTCTTGGAAAAAACTGATCATGGTCTATTTTAAAGGGACCTTTTTCGGCAATTTATTGCCCACCTCCCTGGGAGGAGATGCCGTCCGGGCCTATGAGCTTTCCAAAAATACCAAGACAGGGGTCGATGTGGTCTCTTCCATCATCATGGAAAGGTTCCTCGGGTTTCTTTCTTCGGCCCTAATGGCCATTATGGTCATTCCTTTGTTAGTTCTCTTTTGTTCCCGAATTTCCCCAGGATCCTTTTGTTGCTCTTGGCCATTTTTCTTTCTGCCGGGGTTCTTTTCCTGGTACTCCTTATGCGTGGAGGAGGTCCTCCGATAATTAGACCGCTTCTTAGCCAGGCTGCCTTGGGCCGGTAAGATCTCCCAGATCAGCTCCTCCTTTGTCCTTTATCGACATCATCCCAAGGCCCTGGGGAAATTTTTTGTCTGGTCTTTCGGGGAACAATTGCTACCTATCCTGACCACTTTTTTTTTGGCCCTGACCCTGGGCCTTTCCATGCCTTTTTATTATTTGAGTTCCCATTATGCCGATTGCCCAATTTTTTGCCCGGATCCCAATTTCCCTGAGTGGTTTTGGGAATTCAGGAAGGGTTGTTTATTACCTTATTTTCTTTTTTGGGATTTTCCGACTACCGTCAGCCTTTACCCTCGGGTTCGCCTCCAACTTGGGCAACATCCTGGTCGGCTTGCCGGGGGCCTATTTTTATCTCAAGAGGCCGGCCAATGAAAAATCCCGCCCCAATGAGGTTAGAATTATTTAAAAGATGGCCACGCCCTATGGACATACTTTGGCCGGTTTGAGTTTGTTGAATTTCTGGTATCCCCTGGCCGATTTTTCCAAGAAAAGAGCCGTTCTGGTTTATGGTTTGGTCGCCATAGGGGCCTCCCTTCCGGATCTGGATTTTATTCCCGGGTTGATTCTGGGACAGGGAGGGCGATTCCATCACGGTTATTCCCACAGCCTGGGATTAGCGATCGTGGTCTCCCTGATGGCCGGGGGCTTGATTAAATGGATTCGACCCGGGCTCACTTTTATTAAGACCGGCGGTTTTGTTTTTTGCCTGATTCTTTCCCATTTATTCCTGGATTTTTTTACGGAAGCCCCAAAGGGATTCCCCCTGTTTTGGCCTTTTACCGAGAATAAATTTTTGTCCGCCATCCCCATCTTCCCTCGGGTGGAACGGAACTGGGGGAATCCGGATCTTTGGAGTCAAGGACTGTTTTGTCTTTTGGTGGAAAGTTTTTTATTGCTTCCCCTGTGGGTAAGCTCCTGGAGGAGGAGGACTTATCCTGAATGAACCTAAATAAACCTTGACTTTTCCAGGCAAACCCTCTACCTTGCAGATTATTAACTAACCCAACAATACTATTAGAGAAATAGGAAACTAGCTTGGATCTTTCGGTAATTATCCCCTTTTATAATGAGGCTCAAAATATCCCCATTTTCTTTGATGAACTTTGCCAGGTACTTCAAGACTCGGGGTTGACCTGGGAGATTTTGGCCATAGATGACGGGAGTCAGGATGCCACTTTTTCCTTGCTGAAAGGAGAAGCGATTCAGCACAAGCAAATTAAGGTACTTCGCCTTAGAAAAAATTTCGGTCAAACCGCGGCCCTTTCCGCGGGTTTTGATATGGCCCAGGGGGAGATTATCATAACCATGGATGGGGATCTGCAGAATGACCCAAGGGATATCCCCGCCCTGGTGGCCAAATTAAGAGAAGGATATGATATTGTCAGCGGCTGGCGGGAAAAGCGGCAGGACCCCTTTTTTTCCAGACGTCTCCCCTCTATGATAGCCAACAAGATGATCTCCTGGGTTACGGGGGTAAATCTTCATGATTACGGTTGTACCTTAAAGGCCTTTAAGCAGGAGGTGGCCAAAAATATACGACTTGTATGGGGAGTTGCATCGCTTTATCCCGGCCGTGGCCAGTTGGATGGGGGTAACGATTGCCGAGATGCCGGTGAATCACCGGTCCCGTAAATTCGGCCGTTCCAAGTATGGTATTTCCCGGACCATTCGGGTCCTTTTGGATCTGATTACGGTTAAATTTTTATTGACCTATTCCACCCGTCCCATCCATGTCTTTGGTCTTTGGGGGATCTTATCGGGGCTGGCCGGGTTTGCTTTGGCCGGTTATTTGACCATTCAGCGGTTATTTTTTGGAGTCCCCCTGTCTAACCGCCCGATTCTTCTCCTGGCCATTCTTTTGATCTTTATCGGGATTCAATTCATCAGCATGGGCCTTTTGGGCGAACTTCAGGTCCGGACCTATCATGAATCTCAAGGGAAACCCATTTATTATATTAAAGAGATCTTTGGACACGAGCAAGAGACTCCATAAAAGACCGTGGATCGGCCAAGGTTTCCTGCTTATCGGAATCTGGTGCCTGACCTTTGTTCCGGCTCTGGCCCAGGGGCCGACCTTCCATTCGATTCTGACCAAAGACCTGACCCGTCTGATTCCGGTGTACCTCATTTTCAAAAAGCGACAAGATTTATTTGTATACGGTCTGGACCGGTCTCACCGGGGAGCATGAGATAAAGGTCCTCTGGATAAGGCCGGATAAGGGTGTCCAGGAAACCACCCGCTTCAAGATTAAGGTCCCGCCCAATAGCTCAGACCTACACGAGCTGGGCCTGGTTGTCTTTTAAAAAAGGCCTGTTGGATATCCTGCCCACGGAAGGAAAATTTATCGGTCCCTGGAAGGCCCGGCTTTTCCTGGATGAGAAATTTTTGATGGAATATGCCTTTACGATCTACTGATCAATCTTTATTTAGCAATCCTCAACCCTGACTTACTTAATAGTTATCGAATGGCCGATAGCCGCTTTTATCGCCAGGCAGTCATAAACCACACGATCACCATGATAAGTCGTTTCGCCTCGTTTCAGAATCCGCCACCCGCCGTTTTGGTATAACCCTTCTTTTTCAATCTTTTCAACCAACCCTTGGGCCGAATCCAGGTATTCCACCAGATGACGGTCTTGAGCCAGGACGATGTGCTTGAGACCGGGACCGGTGATCAGGGTCAGCGGTTCCACGATCAGGTTGGCCAGGTCATAGGCCGGGATGGCCGCAACAGCTTGCCTGGCCTGCAGTTGAATCATGCGCGCCCGCGTATCGGGAACGGCGGTTTCCTTGGTGGTCCCGATCAGGTCGAGCAAATGCTCCCGGACTTCGTTCAACTCTTTGGCTAGGCTCAGTCTTTCAAGGCCGGGATAGACGGCCAAGGCCTTGGCCAGCATGGAGGCCTCCCGCAAGAAATGGTTGCGCTGGTTTTCCGGTACGAGATACATGACGATAATCGAGACGGGAATGCCATCCGGGGCGCCGTAATCGATGCCCGTAGGACTCCAGCCCACCACGCAGAGGAGCTCCTCTTCAAAGGGCACCCGAGCGTGGGGACAGGCCCAGCCTTTGCCCAGGCTGGAATTGGTTGTCTGTTCCCGTGCCATGACTAGACCGACCACATCAGTGCCGGCTGGAAGCGATGGGATGGCTTCGATAATGTGGGCCAGGACCTGCAGGGCGTCATCTTTATCGTTGTCCGGCAACTCAATCAATCGGCCTTCTTGAAGGGCATCCAGCAAGGTATCCATAATCAATCACCTCCAAAACGTTTGAAGAACCAAGTCTTGATGACGTGGGTCAATAGGGCATAGGAAAAAAGAAAAGCGGCGATCCAACCCCAAAAGATGGGCGGCAAAGGAACCAGGCCAAGGATCGGGGCAAAGGGGGAATAAGGCAGCCAGGCGCCGATGGCCATGATGGTCATGGTGGTCAGCGTCATGTGCAGGGAGGCATGGCTTCCGAAAAAGGGTATCCTCTGGGTCCTGATGATGTGGACGATCAGCGTCTGGGTGAGAAGCGATTCCACAAACCACCCGGTCTGGAAAAGGCTGGCCAAGGCCTCTTTTTGTCCGGGTCCGGCAGCCGGATCGACAAAAGCGCTGCAGTGGAAAAAAAACCACATGAGGGCGAAGGTGGCGTAATCGAAAAGGGAGCTCACCGGCCCGATGTAGACCATAAACCGTTTGATATTGCGGATGTTCCATTTAAGCGGCTTGACGATCAGCTCGTCATCCACGTTGTCGGTGGGGATTCCGGTCTGGGAAAAGTCATAGAGCAGGTTGTTCGTCAAAATCTGCACGGGCAGCATCGGTAAGAAGGGGAACAGATAGCTGGCGCCTACCACACTGAACATGTTGCCGAAGTTGGAACTGGCGCCCATGCGGATGTACTTGACGATGTTGGCAAAGACTTTCCGGCCTTCGATGATTCCTTCTTCCAGGACCAGCAGATTTTTTTCTAAGAGCACAATGTCGGCCGCCTCCTTGGCCACGTCCACGGCCGAATCTACGGAGATGCCGACGTCGGCGGCCTTCAGGGCCGGGGCGTCGTTGACCCCGTCTCCCAAAAACCCTACCACATGGCCGTTACTGCGCAGGTCCCGGACAATCTGCTCTTTTTGCATCGGGGTCACCTTGACGAAGACATCCGCCTCTCGAACAATCAGGGAAAAATCCTCCTTGGAGAGTTGAGAGAGTTCCGCACCGGTAACGATCCGATGCACCTTCAAACCAACATCCCGGCAGACCTTGTGTGTCACCAGGCCGTTATCGCCGGTTACCACCTTCACCCGAACGCCGGCTTTCTTCAGGAGCTCCAGGGCCTGGGCCGCCGATTCTTTGGGCGGATCAAAGAAGGCGATATAACCTAAGAGGATGAGGTCCCGTTCATCGGCCACGGTATAGGTGGTCCTTTCCCGAGGGAATTCTCGGTAGGCGATGCCAAGGACCCGGTAGCCGTCCCGGTTGAGCCGTTCCACTTCCTCGAAAAGATCCTCCCGGATCATGCTGATCAACGGATAGACTTCATCCCCGATCTGATAGTGACTGCAACTGGCATAAATCTCTTCCACCGCCCCTTTGCAGATTAAGACATGGTCCCCCTCATAATCCACCACGACCGACATGCGGCGGCGCTGGAAGTCGAAGGGCAGCTCATCCACCAGGGTAAAGTTCATTTCCACATCCAGCTCGGAATGGTCGAGTACGGCCAGGTCGATCTGATTGCGAAGTCCGGTCTGGTAATAGCTGTTCAGATAGGCATAGTTTAAAACATCCTGACTGACATGGCCGGTGATGTCCACATGACGTTCGAGCATGACCCGGTCCTGAGTAAGGGTCCCGGTCTTGTCCGTGCAAAGGACGTCGATGGCGCCGAAGTTCTGAATGGAGGGCAACCGTTTGACGATGACCTTCCTTTTGGCCATGGCCAGGGCGCCCTTGGCCAGATTGACGGTTACGATCATCGGCAACATTTCAGGGGTCAGCCCTACGGCTACGGACAGAGCGAACAGGAGGGCCTCCAGCCAGTTGCCCTTGGTCAATCCGACGATAAAAAAGACGGCGCAAACCAGGACTACCATGAAGCGGATCATCAGCCAGGTGAAGGAGCGCACCCCGATATCGAAACTGGTTGCTTCCCGTCGTTCGGTCAGCCGCTCCGAGATGGCGCCGAATATCGTTCGCGTCCCGGTATTCACCACAACGCCGCGGGCCGTTCCGCTGGTTACGTTGGTTCCGAGAAAACAGGCATTAGATAGCTCCAAGGCGGTGGTCCGGTCCGTCAATCGGACTCCGTTAGCTGTTTTTTCAACGGCCATGGACTCTCCGGTGAGTGCCGATTGGCTGACGAAGAAATCCTTGGCGGTAATCAATCGTAAGTCGGCCGGAACGATTGAGCCGGCATGCAGAATAACCACATCGCCGGGCACAATCTCCGATACGCGCACCTCCGTTTCCTTGCCGTCCCGCAAAACCAAGGCACGGGTCTGAACGCGTTTACCCAAGGTCTCAACGGCTTTGCTTGAACGTCGATCCAGGATATAGGAGAGCCCTACGCTGAGAAAGACCATGGCGCTGACGATAACCGCCGATTTGATCTCGCCGATAAAGGCGGAGACCAGGGCGATGACCAGCAATTGGATAACCAGAGGGCCTTTACAGCGGTGGAGGATGTCGGCCCAGAAACCCAGGTGTCTCGAATAGGAAAGCTCATTAGGACCAATTTCATCCAGGCGGCGCTCAACTTCTTCCGAATTCAACCCCCGAATACTCGTGCTTAGGGAATTGAGCGCCTCTTGGGTCGGGATCGCACAAAGATCGATCAAGCGACGTTCGTGCTCGCCGGTGTCCTGCATGGTCTTTAAATTAAAGGATTCGGCGGGTGATTTCCTGGAGAATTTTTCGAGCAAACCTTTGATCATAGAGCCGTCTCCCGCTCGGGAAAGAAAAAAAGGGACAGGCCGGTTCCGGTTATCTTTTTTATCGTAGTGGTTCGATGTGGTATTAGTAGTATTATCAATCTCATGGCATTTTAAATAGGATAATCTACTTCATCTTAGGGCAATTGGGGAAAACCAATTATAAAAAATTTTGTCTAAAAAAAGGAGACGAAGAGCCTTAGGCGAAAGTATGGCAAGGTATTATAGAGGTGGAACTTTTCGGGTGATCCAGGGAAGAAATCAGACCGCCTTGCACCCTCAGCTTTCACACTATGGAGTCGTGGAAGAAGCGGGCGGGTGAGGCGATAAGGAAAGAAATGACAGGAACTATCGTATCACGGGCGCAACTCCCACAACGTAGTGTGAGACTCGCCCCTACTTGGGGGTTGGTCGTCGTTGTCTTTCATAGACTCTGTCTTCCAAAAAGGTTATCAAACAAGGCCGAGAAAAAAAAAGCCCTTTCTCTCAGCCATTGAGCAGAGAAAGGGCTAAATAAATCGGAAGCCTTCCACAGGCTCCGACTAAACCTCAATTCCCCACTCGTTCAAGCTTTAGCACCGTGTACCGTAAGAGGCTTTCGCCTCAGCCACCTTAAGCAAGCCCTTAATCCGGGAATGCCTGTTCTACCCTGATGCGCCGCATCTTTGGATGCTTTTGGGCAGTGGCCTGTGTGTTACTCGGGAGCCTCGCCTACCGAGGACTAACTTCATCCTAAATACGAAAAAACAAAATTAAGGTAAACTCTCGATCGACCCTTGTCAAGATTTTTTTTGATCTGAAAAAGATAAAAAAATTAAAAATTGGAGCGAAAGTTTATTGTCGAGCCTCGATCAGCAAAAAAATAAAGAAATTTCTTGACTTAATAAGGAATGGATTATAATGCATACTTAAGGTGGAAAAAGCGGAAAAAATGAGAAAAGTTAAGACTTCATTTAGGTTTTGGTTGACTTTGGGGGGACTTCTTGGGCTGGTACTTCTCCTTTGGGCTGTTTCGGTCCGGTCGGAAACCAACCCCAAGGTATTTACCCTGGAGGAAAGCCTTCAGCAGGCCTTCAAAGAAAGTCCCCAAATAAAGGCGGCTCAGGAGGCGGTCCAGGCAGCCGAATTTAAGCAAAAGCAGGCCAAGACCGGCTTTTTCCCCAAATTGGGGACTCAATACAGTTATAACTATCAAAATCAGCCCCAAACCATTACCATCCCGGCTCAAGATAATGGGCTGATCCCGGAATCCAAATTGGCTACAGGGTACCCAAAACAATTATGCCTTTTATGTCACCATGGAACAACCGATCTTTACCGGTCTGGCCTTGACCCGGACCTATGAACTGGCCGGGCTTGGTTTAGATATTTCCAAAATAAAATTAGAAGAAGAAAGGCTCTCTTTGGCCTCCAAGGTTAAAGAGGCCTTTTTGAATATCCTGGGGGCTCAAAAAATCCGATTGGTGGCCGAACAGACGGTTTTGCAAATCGCCGATCATGTGCGGGTGGCCCAGGATTTCTATAACGTCGGCTTGATCCCCTTGAACGATTTGCTCAAGTCGGAGGTCCAGTTGGCCGACGCCCGGCAGAATTTGGTTCGAGCCGAACACGGCGTTTTATTGGCCCAGGCCAATTTTAATACCTTGTTGCGGATTTCCCTCGACCGGGAAACAGAGGTCCAGGATATATTAACCTATCACGGCTTATCGGAAGGACACTGGAGGACTGTCAAGCCGAGGCCCTTCAGAAAAGGCCGGAAATAAGGGAAATTGATACCCAAATCGAAATAGCCCAAAAGAACGTCCTGTTGGCTAAAAGCGAGTATTCCCCTCAGGTGGCCCTGCAAAGCCGGTATATAAAGCAGGGAGACAATCCCACCGTCTCCGGAAGTCCCTTTGTCCAATCCGATAACTGGGATGTTACGGCGGTTATAAAATGGAATTTTTGGGAATGGGGCCGAACTCATTATTTGGTCCAGGAAAGGATCAAACAAAGGGAACAGGTCAAGGAATCCTTAACCCAGATCAAAGATCTCGTCCGCCTGGAGGTCAAAGAGGCTTATTTATCTTTACGGGAAGCGGAAAAAAATATCGGCGTGGCCGAGAAGACGATTGAGCAGGCTGAGGAAAATTTCAGGATCAATAAGATTAGATATCAGGAACAGGTAGCCACCTCTCTGGAGGTTTTGGATGCTCAAACCCTGTTGGCTCAAGCCAAAAACAACTATTATCAGGCGTTATATGCTTACAATATATACCATTCCCGGCTGTTAAAGGCCATGGGAACGTGGTAAGTTAGTTCGGAGTGATGAGTCTGGAGTTCGTAGTAAAGTCTAATAGACCTGAAATCTCCTCTCCCGACTCGGTAATAAAAACTTCTATAGAAAAATTTTGGAATTTTGAGCCCTTCAGCCAATGGCTGGGGAAAGAATATATATTTATTAAACTTTGGGGGAATTATGAGAGGAATCGGTAAGGCACGTTATTTGGGTTTGATTTTTTTAGTCGTCACTTTTTTCTTTTTGGTGGAAAACCCCAAAGAGGGGATTAATGCCGCCGATGTGGAGAAGACTTTTCCGAAGATCAAGCTCTTCAGCGAAGCGTTGAATGAAATCCAAAAGAAGTATGTGGAAGAAAAAGACTCCAAGGAATTGATTTATGGGGCTATCCGGGGGATGATGAGCACCCTCGATCCCCACTCCACCTTTCTTTCCCCAGAAGAATTCAAAGAGTTGGAAGTCGAAACCTCCGGCATTTTCAGCGGAATTGGGATCGAAATAACCTTAAAAGACGGGATCTTGACCGTGGTTTCTCCCATTGAAGGGACCCCGGCCGACAAGGCCGGCCTGCTCCCGGGTGATAAAATCCTGCAGATCGAGGAAAAAGGCACAAAGAACATGACCTTGAATGAGGCCGTTCGATTGATCCGGGGACAAAAAGGGACCAAGGTCAATCTGACTATTCTCCATGAAGGGTCCAAAGAACCTATCAAATACTCCATTGTCAGGGAAGTCATCCCCATCAAAAGTGTCAAGTCAAAAATGCTCGAAGAAGGATACGGTTATGTCCGGATCAGCACATTCCAGGAAAAAACCGACGAAGACCTCCAAGCCCAGCTAAATAAAATGGAGGCAAATAAAGGCGGTCTCAAAGGTCTGATACTGGACCTTCGAAATGACCCCGGCGGGTTGCTCAATGAGGCCGTGAAGGTGGCCGATGAATTCCTGGAATCGGGATTGATCGTTTATACCCAGGGACGGCTTAAGGAACAGAATTTAAAATTTTATGCCCATCCCAATAAATTCAAGCATAATTATCCCCTGGTAGTCCTCGTCAATGAGGGAAGTGCCAGCGCGTCGGAAATCGTGGCCGGTGCCCTTCAGGATCAAAAAAGGGCCATTCTCCTGGGCACCCAGACTTTCGGTAAAGGTTCCGTGCAAACCATCATCCCCCTGGATGATGGTGCGGGGATTAAATTAACCACGGCCCGATATTATACCCCTAACGGCCGTTCCATCCAGGCCAAAGGGATTACTCCCGATATCCTGATCAAAGGAAAGCCTCTGAAAAAAGGAGAACCCTTGGAAAGGGAACCCAAAATCCTTCGGGAAAAAGATTTGGAACGACACATGGAAGAAGAGAAGAAGGGAAAGGAGGCCGCCCCCGAACCCCAGGTGATTGAAGGGAAAAAGGCCCTTGGCGAGGTTGGGGATGATCCGCAATTATCCAGCGCCCTCCATCTGTTAAAAAATTGGGGCGTCTTTTCCCAAGTATTTAAGAGCACGGCCCCTTAAAGGTATCGGGTGCCTGGAAAAAGAGCCTCAAAGCGCAAACCCTAAAAAGGGCCGGGGGCGTTTGGTAGTCGTTTGGGTCGTGGGATTGGCCTTGGCCTTTGGGGCCGGTTATCTCTGGCGATCCTTCAGGACGGATAAAAGGCCGTCAACCATAAGCCACCCCCCTTTTGAAGAAAAAATTCCCAAGGAAACCAGCCCTGCCCCCCAGACGGAACCTTCGGCCGGACGTATCCCTCCAATCAGGAAGGAACTTCCGCTGGTAGCCATCGTTATTGACGATTTGGGTTTTCAAAGGCATACGGCCCGGATTTTATTGAACTGGATTTGCCGTTGACCCTGTCTTTTTTACCCCAGGCCCCTTTTTCCAAAGAGATGGCCAAGCTGGCCTTTGAAAAAGGCAAAGAAACCTTGCTCCACCTGCCCATGGAACCCAACGCCTATCCGGAAACCGATCCGGGGCCAGGGGCCTTATTAACCAGAATGCCGGATGAAGAAATTCAAAAAATTTTGGAAAGAGATTTGGAAGCCTTCCCTCGGGTGACCGGTGTTAATAATCATATGGGGTCCCATTTTACCGAAGATCGGGATAAGATGGCTGTGGTCTTAAAGACGATCAAGGGGAAGAAGCTTTTTTTCTTAGACAGTCGGACGACGCCGAAGTCGGTTGTCCTTTCTGTGGCTTCTCAAATAGGGGTTAAAGCAATTCCCAGGGATATTTTCTTGGATAATGTTTTAGAAGGGGAGGCCATCGGACGGCAGTTGGACCAATTAATCCTGCTGGCACAAGAACGGGGTTCGGCAGTAGCTTGCGGTCATCCATACCCCCAGACGCTGCAGGCCATAAGGGAAAAAATTCCTGATCTTCGTGAAAAGGTTCGTCTGGTTCCCCTTTCACGTTTATTTTAAAGGGAGGAAAAAGGTGCAAAGCAAAAGGTTTAAGGAAAAAATTTATACCTTACACTTTATACCATTAACTTTCAAAGTTGAGGAGGGGCGGGTCCTTGAGTCAAAAGCTTAATCTGCTCATCATAGGGGGTTCGGCGGCCGGACCGACTGCGGCCAGCACGGCCCGAAGGAAAGATCCTGATGCCAATATTACCATGTTGGAGAAAGGAGAGTTTGTCTCCTATGGGGCCTGAGAACTTCCCTATTACATCGGGGATGTAATCACCGACTATAAGACCTTGATTGTCAGGACCCCGAAGGAATTTCGGGAAAGGCAGCAAATAGAGGTCAAACTCAAGCATCAGGCCCTGGCCATCGATCGTGGGAAAAAAGAGGTCCGGGTTTCCGTTTTAGGCGAGGGGAAAGAACTTTTTTTGCCTTACGACCGTTTGATCCTGGCCACCGGGGCCCGTTCCCGGAAATTGGGAATACCGGGAGAAGGGGCCCGAAATATCTTTACCCTGAAGGATATTACTGATGGAATTCGGATTCGAAATTTCATCGACCGACATAAACCTCGCAGTGCGGTGATTATCGGGGCAGGTTATATTTCCCTGGAAGTGGCCGAGGCCTTACGGGAACGGCGGATCGAAACCACCCTCCTGTACCGGGGTAAGGTGCCCTACAGCGGATTGGAGCCGGAATTGGGCCCGATCATCGTCAAGGAACTGGAAGACCACGGTGTCCATTATATCGGTGAAGTCAGGCCCCTTTCCTTTGAAGGGGATGAACAAAAGGCCGATCAACTGGTGACCGATCAAGGGGTCTTTCCTGCCGACCTGTTCTTTGTCGGCGTGGGGATAGCCCCCAACTCGGAGATGGCCCGGGAGGCAGGTCTCGTGATTGGAAAATCCGGCGGAATCCAAGTCGATAAAATGATGAAAACCAACGATCCTTATATCTTTGCCGCCGGGGATTGTTGTGAGAAGATCCAGCGGGTGACCGGGCAACCGGTGGTGGCCCCTTTGGGGGATATCGCCAATAAAGAAGGGAGGGTGGCCGGGGAAAACGCCTTGGGTGGCCGGGCTGAATTTCATGGCATTGTCGGGGCCGCCTGTGTAAAGGTTTTTGACCTGGAAATCGGCATGGCCGGTATCAACGAGGCCCAGGCCAAGGGACTTGGTTTTTCAACCGTCAGTCAGGTAGTGGAGAGTCCCTCAAGGGTCGGATTTTATCCGGGGGCCAGACGTTCTTTGATAAAGATCGTGGCCGACCAGTCTTCAGGCAGGATTCTCGGTGGAAACTGGATCGGCTGGGACGGAGAGGCCCGCAAGATCAATACCTTGGCCGTTGCCCTCCATCAGGAAATGACCTTAGAAGAGATTTCCCAGTTGGATCTGGCTTATGCCCCCCCCTACAGCCCGGTTTGGGACCCTTTGCTGATCGCGGCCAATCTGCTGAAAAGAAAAGTTAAAGGGGTGTAAGGTTCAAGGTGCAAGGCGCATGGTAACCTTTTCTGGGATGCTTAGAATCCAGAAGTCCGAATACAGAATTCAGAATAAAACCCAAAATTTTTATCGAGTCGTCCTCATTCTGAATTCTGGCTCATGGATTGCAAATTTACCGTGGACCCGAATCCGGGATAAGGCCGGCCACCACCAGGATGGTCAATTCCTCATCTCCAATGTTGGTCAACTCATGAAAGCGGCCGATGGGGATGTGTACGGCGTCACCCGGACCGACCTCCTGATCCTCGTCGTCAACCTGCATTCGACCACGGCCGGTCTGAATGATATAGATCTCTTCCATCGGGTCACTATGACCGCTTAGTCTTTCTCCAGGAGGGACAGAGGCCTGGGCCAGGAACATGAGGGTCTTCATATGCCGGGTATCCAGGATCATATGGGCGATGCCGCCTTCATGGGCCCGGTACCGGGTGACCTTTACCTCGGGATGATTTAAATTACGAATGATCATGGTTTTATCCTCTTTCTTACCGGGTTTGTTGATCTATATAGACAAAATTTCGGTTTCGGTCCAGAATTTTTTAAAAAACGATTATTCCCTTTACTTTATCAGGTTCCAAAGGTATGATGGCCCAATTAATGTCGGCCAGACAAATAAAAAGAACCTGTAAAAAGACAAAGACCGCATTTTGAGCTCATTTCATTCCCTCCAATTGCTGGATAAATCCCAGCCGGAATCCAAAGTTAGAAAGAAATCACTATGAAATCAAAGGCCATCCACCGCGTATTGTTGATAGAACCCCGATCCCCGGCTGAACATGTATTTTCCAGGGCCCGTATCCCCCGTTTAGGCACCATTCTCCTGGGCACCATGCTCAGAGGTCAGGGTTATGAGGCCAGGGTTTTAATTGAAGAGATCTCGGGGTCGACTACCGGAGAGGACCTGGGCTGGGCCGATGCGGTCTGTATTTCTTCCATCACCAGTACCATTCCCAGGGCTTTTCTCTTAGCGGACCAGGCCAGAGACCAGGGGAAAAAGGTGATCTTTGGAGGCCCCCATGTAACCTTTATACCTGAGGAGGCCTTGCCTCACGGGGATTTTGTTGTTCGCGGTGAAGGGGAAGAAAGTCTGATAGAACTCCTGACGGCTATGCAAGGCGGAGGCGCCTTTGAGAATATTCTTGGTTTGTCCTACTGGGAAGATGGCTGGCCGAAGCACAATGCCGGCCGTCCTTTGATTCAAGACCTGAATAAATTGCCGATCCCGGATTTTTCCTTGATCAAGGGTTGGAATCCCCGGCAGGCCGTGGTTCCAGTGGCGACTTCCCGGGGTTGTCCCTTTGCCTGTAAATTTTGTTCGGTCGTGGCTATGTTCGGCCGAGGATACCGGATGCGATCTATTGACCTGATCATGGAAGAGATCCGGACCAATGCCAGCCAGGCCAACCACCTTTTTTTCTGTGACGATAATTTTGCTGCCAATCCGGCCAGGGCCAAAGAACTTCTCCGCCGCATGAAAGAAGAAGGGAATCACCCCGACTGGAGTACCCAGGTCCGGGCCGAATCGGCCTTGGATCCGGAATTTTTGGAACTGCTGCGGGAGACCAACTGCTGGGGGGTCTATATCGGTTTTGAAAGTGCCAGCGCCCAGGTTCTCAAGGCCTACCGGAAAAAACAGGATGAGGCCACCATGCAGGCAGGCCATCAAGGCCTTCCATCGCCAGGGAATTCATATCCACGGGATGTTTATTGTCGGAGCAGACGAAGATACCCCGGAAACCATCCGGGAGACGGTCCGTTTTTCCATAAAAAATCGGGTGGATTCGGCCCAATTTATGATGCTTACCCCGCTTCCCGGTACGGAAACCTTTGAGTCCCTGGAAAAGGATAACCGCTTGCTGACCCGCAACTGGGAACTCTATGACGGCACGCACGTGGTCTTCCAACCCCGGTCCATGACCGGAGAAGAATTACAGGAGGCCGCTTACCAGGCCCTGATCTCTTTTTATTCCTGGAAGGCCATCCTAAAACGCTTGATCAAGATGGATCTCTATTATAGCTATATACGCTATTATGGAAGAAGACTACTCAAGAGGGCTAAAGATCGGATGGACAACCATCGTCGATGGCTGTCGGATAACTTTTTGGAACAGGTCCAGAAACAATTCGGGCCGACCTGGAAATTCCGGGGCATTCGAAAGGTGGCCCTGATTCCGGGGAATGCCACCGAGACCTATCAAAATTTTATCGCCAGCTTTTTATCCCGGTTGGGGGTCGAAGTGATCCAGGGCAGTGACCGGCCGGAATTCTTACAGCCCTTAAAAGAGAAGGTCGATCTGGTGGTGGTGCCTATTCTGAATTATCTCCAGGAAGAGAAGAAACGTCTTTCCCCGGCCTGGGAACAACTCCGCGACGGTATCAAAGAAAAACTCCCGGAAGGTCTTCTGCCGATTGAATGGGTGATCGATCTCAAGGGAGAATCCCTTTATCGGTCCTGCGTGCGATTCGGTCTGTTGTTCTCCACCAATTTGAATAAAATCCGCCGAGCCTATGATCAGGCCTATCGACAATTAAGCCCCCAGTTGGAGCATGTCCCCATCCATCGTTAAGAATTAGTCCTACTATTCCCCTCCGGAAGCAACCGAGCCAATAAATTGAAAAATTATGGTGAGTTTGCCCCACCAATCGTTTGCCCGAAAAAGTTTAAGTCAAGACGATGATAATCTCCCAATTTTTGATTGACAATAGGATTCGACGGAATATCAAATATAAAAATAGGGCGGCCTTACAAAAATCATAATGACGGCAACCGAATTGGGTCCGAAAGTTTTTCGGACCAAAGGGGAATGGGAATGATTCAGGATATACAAAAGAAGGCGATTTTAATCTTAGGATGCGGAAATATCCTTTTTGGCGATGATGGGTTCGGTCCGGAGGTGATTGCCCACTTAGAAGCCCATTACCCGCTTCCGGACACCGTGCTGGCCCAGGATATAGGAACCGGTCTTCGGGATTTTCTTTTTGATTTATTGATAGCCCCGACCAAACCGAAGCGTATTTTTCTTTTGGATGCCATTTGCCTGCCTGATCGAAAGGCCGGTGATCTCTTCGAGATCGATCTGGCCCAATTTCCGGAAGGAAAAACGAGTGGCGGCCCCTTTCATCAGTTTCCTTCCATCGGTCAGCTTCAAGAACTCGAAGGCTTGACCGGGGTGGATATTCGGATACTCGCGGTGCAGACCCGGGAACTTCCGGATACGGTGCACCCCGGTCTTTCTCCGGAGGTCAGAGAGGCCATCCCACGAGCCTGTGACTGGTTGATCAAAGAGATCGGATCGGAAATAAATTCATTTTCTTTTTAAGTGGTTTTGAGCTTACATTAGGCAAAAAAATAAATCATCCGAGGATTCAGACTGGTGAAACTAAAAGAGGTTGATTGAAATCGTCCAAGGGACCGTGTTGACTCGCGGTTCTGATTTGGACCTGGAAATAAAATATTGCGGGGCCATGGACTTGATGAGCGATGCCTTGGCCTATCTACCTCCCGGTTGCATGCTCCTTACCGGGCTGAAAAATATTCAAACCATCAGAACCGCGGAAATGGCCTACGTCACAGCAATTCTCTTTGTGCGGGGGAAGATGCCCGACCCGGAGACGATTCAATTAGCCGAAGAGCTGGGCATCCCTCTGGTCAGAACGAATTTCGGCATGTTCGAATCTTGCGGACGTCTTTATCAGGGGGGCATGTCCTCTGTTCCTTTACCGAGACGGTATTCTTAGCCAGCCGGGGAAGTATTTTTAAACGATATTCCCTAATCTTTTTCGACCCCAAAACCGCAACAGGAGGACAGTATTCTTGGAATTTACAAAAAAACAGGAACTCATCTACAATCTGGCCATTGAAAATGTGATGAGGAAGAATGTCATCACCGTATCACCGGAGACGACTATCAAGACAACTGAAGGAGATTATGAGGATCAATCGCATTTCCGGTGTTCCGGTGCTTGACGGCGGTCATTTGGTCGGTGTAGCCTCCATCGAAGATCTGATCAAAGCATTAGAGGCCGGTGATCTTGATGTTCCTGTCGGTCAAAAAATGACAAGGCGGTTGATCACGGTTTTGGAAAAAGCCTCCATTATCGAGGCGGTGAAAAAATTTTCTCAATTTCATGTGGGACGGCTTCTGGTGGTTAATGAACAAGGAACCTTGACCGGCATTTTAACCGGAAGTGATATCACCAGAGGATTGTTGGAGGCCATCAGCCTGAATGATCAGGATAACGAACTCAAACGAAGCCCTCAAATTATTTTCAGAGAAGATATTGTTTCCGACCAGACCAGTCTGATTCTGAGATACCACATCAAAGAGAAGGATTTCAAAGGTGGCGGAAGCGCCTCCAGCAAGATTAAAAAGGTCCATGGAGCAACTGGGGATATCGCCTCAGATACTGCGCCGGGTGGCCATTTCTGCCTACGAGGCTGAAATGAATCTTATTATTCATACGGATGCCGGCGGAGAACTTAATGGTTGAAATTGAACCGGACTTGATTCGAATGACGGCAATCGATCATGGGCCTGGTATCCCGGATGTGGAACAGGCCATGTCTCCCGGATTTTCAACGGCCCCGACCTGGATCCAGGAGTTAGGTTTTGGAGCGGGAATGGGTTTGACCAATATAAAAAAGTGTGCCGATTCCTTCGTGATTGAATCCACTCCGGGCATCGGAACCAAGCTGAATATCCTCATTGACCTCTGATTCCATAACCCCTGTCAGTTTTTTTTACACCCTGTAAAAATTTATCAACTTCAAGGTTGATGAGAAGAATCAACGGCCTTTCTCCATTTCCTTCCTGATTCGCTTAACCCCAGTAAGAGATTGAATTTAAGGATCAAATTGTCCTCGAACCTTTTCAGGATCGCCCTTATCTTTTTTCGGCACAGACCTTGCTTGTTTATCCTTGCGAAGAGAAAAGAGGGGGTATCTGGCAACCGTCATGATTGATTTAAAAACCGTGATTGAAAAATTAAACTTGGAGACGATCTCTTCGGTCACCGGGGTGAACCGTCCGGTGGAGGGCGGATATGCTTCGGACCTCCTGAGTTGTGCCATGCGGGGAGCGAAAAAGGACTTCCTCTGGGTTACCCTCCAGTCGCATGTTAATGTGGTGGCGGTTGCCAGTCTGGTAGATCTGGCCGGTGTCATTATTACCGAAGGAAACCGGCCAACCCCGGAAACCATCGCCCAGGCGGAAAAAGAAGGGGTGATCTTGCTGCTGACTCCCCAAAATACCTTTTCCGTTGTGGGACAACTGATTGCTCTGGGGATAAGCGGTGAGTAAGGAGGAGGAGAGCGTCCCGTTTGATTCGGAGCGGTTGAGTCTCTTTAAGGCGGATTTACATATTCATACCGTCCTCTCGGGATGTGCGGAAGTAGAGATGATTCCTTCTTTAATCCTGAGGGAGGCCGAAAGGAAAGGTTTAAATCTGATTGCCATTACCGATCATAATGCCTGTCACAATACGGAAGCGGTCATGAAGGCGGCGGTGGGCACAAATATACATGTATTTCCGGGGATGGAACTTCAGTCTAAGGAGGAGGTCCACCTCCTTTGTTTGTTCGATACGGTTGAACTCTGCCAAAAATGGCAAGAAAAGGTTTTTCAAAAACTGCCGCCTTTGGCCAATAAAGAGGCGTTGTTCGGTCCCCAGTACGTGGTTGATGCCGCCGGGGATTGGCTTTGGACCGAAGAACGTCTTCTGGCCACTTCGGCGGACATGACCTTGGAGGAGATTGCGGACCAAGTGGTCTCTCTGGGGGGAGTGGCCATCCCGGCCCATGTGGACCGGCCTTCCTTCAGTTTGTTATCCAATCTCGGCTTCATCCCGGAGTCCCTTTCGGTCAAGGCCCTGGAGGTTACTCCTCATTTTGAGCAACAACGGGATTTCCGACAATGGCCTCAATTGGAGAATTGGTGTCTCATCGTCAATGGCGATGCCCATCGACTATATGAGATTCAAAACCGAACGCAGGTTTAAGATGGCCCGTCCGGAGATTAAAGAGATGGCCATGGCTTTCGAAGGACAGCAGGGACGGACAGGTATGGTGGAGTGGCCTAACAACTGATCGGCTGAGAGTATTAAAAGCGGTCAGGAGAATTAAAAACAGGAGGGAAAAATGAACCAATCGGAAACCATCGAATTAGAACCTCTCAATAAAATAATCGACGAATATGCAGGCCAACCCGGGAGTCTGATCCCGATCTTACAGAAGGCCCAAGATATTTATGGATATCTTCCGTCTGAGGCCATGAACTGGATATCGGAGAAGACCGGTATCCCGCTTAGCCAGATTTATGGCGTAGCCACTTTTTATTCTCAATTTTATCTGACCCGCCGGGGAAAAACGATTATCCGGCAGTGCGACGGCACGGCCTGTCATGTTCGTGGAGCGGCAAAGATCGTGGACACGATTCAGAATAACTTGGGGATCCAAGCCGGGGAAACCACTCCCGATTATAAATATACCTTTGAAGTCGTCTATTGTTTGGGGGCTTGCGGACTTGCCCCGGTGGCGGTGGTGGACAACAAAGTGGTGGGCCGTTTAGTTCCGGAAAAAATGGCCCAAATATTAAAGGAGCACTGAGTATTTTGATTGAGCTATCTCTACATCTCCTGGATCTGATGCGGAATTCCATCGAGGCCGGTGCGTCCAAAGTTGAAATTACCATCGATGAGAATCTGACCGAGGACCGGTTGCGCATCGAAGTCGTCGATAATGGAAGAGGCCTGTCCGAAGATCAGATAGCCATGGTCCTGGATCCTTTTTATACGACCCGGAAAACGCGTCATATCGGCTTAGGACTTCCTTTATTGCGGGAAGCCTGTCGACGTTGTGAAGGGGATCTGGAAATCCATTCAAAACCGGGGACAGGGGCAAAGATACTGGCCACCTTTCGACATAGCCATATCGATCGAGCCCCTTTGGGAGATATGCCTTCAGTCCTTATTGCGGTCGCCTTGTCCGAAAGGCCACTGGATTGGATCTATACCCATAGGGTCAATGGAAAGGAATTTCGATTAGACACCTCAGAGGTTCGAAAGGAATTAATGGAGGTACCCTTGACGCATCCCAAGGTGCGGCAGTGGTTGCTTGAATTGTTGGTAGAGGGAGAAAACAGCCTGTCGTCGAATAGCTTACCGATGCAGGCCACGGCCTAAGAAAGGGTTAAGCGTTCGGCAGAGGATATAGGAGGTTGATCAATGGCAAAATTAAAAAGCATTGAAGAGCTGAAAAAGATCCGTGAAGAAGCCAAGAAAGATCTTATGACCCGCGTTCAGACCGGGACCCGCATCATTATCGGAATGGGAACCTGCGGGATTGCGGCCGGGGCCAGGGAGGTTATGCAGAGTGTTTTAAAGGAATTGGATACCCGGAACATTGAGGCCCACGTGGAGACCGTGGGCTGTGTTGGAATGTGCGCCAAGGAACCTCTGGTGGATATAGAACAAGCAGGCAAGGCCAGGGTTCGCTACGGCAACATTACTGCGGAAAAGGTGTCTCGCTTGATTGAAGAGCATCTGATCCGAGGCCAGGTGATTCAGGAATGGGCCATCAGTCGTATGGAATCCCGTTAAACTTGAGTCATTTGACTATGAAAAGGATTAATTTTAACCTATTCATAATGTAGGAGGCAGATATGGCTGAGCCTTTTTATCGGGCCAATGTCCTCGTGTGTGGGGGGACGGGGTGTACGGCTACAGAATCCGGAGAAATCATCACCGGATTAAACAAAGAGATTGCCCGTCGTGGAATGGAAAAAGAAGTCCGGGTGGTGCCGACCGGGTGCCGCGGCTTTTGTGCCATGGGACCGATCATGGTCATCTACCCTGAGGGGATTTTTTACTGTCAGGTGCAACCCAGGGATGTTCAAACCATTGTGGAAGAGACCCTGGTTAAAGGCCGCGTGGTCGGTCGTTTGACCTTTAAAGCGCCTGAAACCTACAAGGAACTTCCCCGGTATCAGGATATTCCCTTTTACAGCAAACAGGTGCGCATCACTCTGCGTAATTGCGGGATCATCGACCCGGAGAAGGTTGAGGAATACATTGTTCGAGGCGGTTATGAGGGTCTATCCCGCGCCTTATTTGATATGACCAAAGAAGAAGTCATCCAAGAGGTCAAACGTTCCGGGTTGAGAGGCCGTGGCGGAGCGGGATTCTCCACCGGCACCAAATGGGAATTTACCTCCAAGGCCCCCGGAGAGGTCAAATATGTGGTTTGTAATGCCGATGAAGGGGATCCCGGGGCCTTTATGGACCGTTCCCTGCTGGAAGGCGACCCCCACAGTTTGATCGAAGGTATGACCATCTGCGGATATGCCATTGGGGCCAGCGAAGGATACATCTATTGCCGGGCCGAATACCCGTTGGCCATTAAACGACTCAATGTGGCTATTGCCCAGGCGGAAGAGTATGGCCTGCTGGGAGATAATATTCTGAACACCGATTTCTCGTTTCATTTGCATATTAAAGAAGGGGCAGGGGCCTTTGTCTGCGGAGAAGAAACGGCCCTCCTGGCCTCTATCGAAGGCCGTCGCGGCGAGCCCCGTCCCCGTCCTCCCTTTCCGGCCGTCTCCGGCCTCTGGGGAAAGCCGACCAATTTAAACAACGTTAAAAGCTATGCCAACGTTCCCCAGATTATCGTCAATGGTTCTAATTGGTTTAATAACATCGGCACCAAGCGAAGTCCTGGAACGGCCATCTTTGCCTTGACCGGAAAAATCAATAATACGGGTCTGGTTGAGGTCCCCATGGGGATTACCCTGGGTGAGATCATTTTTGACATCGGCGGGGGAATTCCCAGAGGCAAGCAATTCAAGGCCGTACAAACCGGTGGCCCCTTGGGAGGCTGCATACCTCCTCAGCATCTCAACGTGGAAGTGGATTTCGATTCTTTGCAGGAAGTGGGTGCGGTTATGGGCTCCGGCGGTATGATTGTGGTCGATGAAGACACCTGTATGGTGGAATTTTCCAAATACTTTTTGAAATTCGCCCAGGCGGAATCCTGCGGGAAATGTATCCCTTGTCGTGTAGGTGGTAAAAGGATGCTGGAAATTCTCACCCGCATCACCGAAGGGCAAGGAAAATTGGAAGATATTGATACCATACGCAAGATCGCTAAAGGGATGGAAACGGGTTCCCTCTGCGCCTTGGGGCAATTGACCCCGGGCCCGGTCATGTCGGCCTTGCGATATTTTGAATCCGAATTTTTGTCCCACATCCTGGACCAGGAGTGTCCGGCCGGGTCCTGTAAGAGCCTGGTGCGGGCCCGTTGTACCAATGCCTGTCCGGCCCAGGTGGATGTCCCTGCCTTTATTGCCTTGGTCGCTCAGGGCAATTATGCCGAGGGCCTGGAGGTCCATCGGGAAAGGAACCCCTTTGCTTCGATCTGCGGCCGGGTTTGTCCGGCTTTTTGTGAGCAAAAATGTCGGCGAGGCGAGATTGATGATCCGGTAGCCATCCGTCTGGCCAAACGTTTTATGGCCGATCATGAGATTGAAAAACCCTGGAACCCTCCAAAGATCGAAGGTCCCAAAAATAAAAAAGTGGCCGTCGTTGGAGCCGGACCGGCGGGTTTGACCGCAGCCCTAAGATTGGCCCAGAGGGGTTATCCGGTGACTGTTTTTGAGAAGCTGCCCGTTGCCGGCGGTATGATGGCCGTCGGCATCCCGGAATATCGCCTGCCTCGAAATATCCTGAATATGGAAATCGAGGCCATTAAACGGGCCGGAGTGGAAATTAGAGTTAACCAAGAGTTGGGGAAGACCTTCACGGTAGACGGATTGCTGGACCAGGATGGTTATAGCGCCGTCATTATGGCCATCGGGGCCCATAAAGGCCGACGTTTGGGCATACCGGGGGAGGACCTGCCCGGGGTCTATCAGGGGATCGAATTCCTGAAAAATGTCGCCTTGGGCAAACCTCCTGAAACAAAAGGTAAGAGTGTGGCCGTGGTGGGCGGAGGGGCCGTGGCTATCGATGCGGCCAGGACCGCCCTGCGTCTGGGGGCCAAAAAGGTCCACATCCTTTATCGTCGAGCCCGCCAAGACATGCCGGCCTGGAAAGAAGAGATCGAAGAGGCCTTTCGCGAAGGCATCCAATTTCATTTCCTGACCAATCCGGTCGGAGTCCTTGGGCCGGAACAGGTGACCGGCGTGGAGTGCCAGTTACAACGGCTCGGCGAGTTTGATACCGGCGGCCGTCGGCGTCCTATTCCGATTGAGGCGACCGAATTTGAGATCCCGGAATTTATTCTGGACGCGGACCTTTTCATTGCCGCTATTGGACAGGCCTCTGATTTGGAAGGTCTCCAGGGAGAGAAAAAGATTGAGGTGAAACGGGACAGCACTATCCTCGTGGGAGCCAATTTGATGACGACCCGAGAGGGGGTATTCGCCGCCGGTGATGTGACCCTGGGACCGGCAACGGTCATTGAGGCCGTTGACCAGGGGAATAAAGTCGCTGTAACGGTTGATGCCTTTCTTAAGGGGCAGCCGGTGGAAAGAATCAAGTTTATTACTCCCTGCCAAGAAGTCCCGCAACTTTTTTCCATGGAGGATTATGCCGAGGCCAAGCGCCCGGCAGTCAGGAGACTTTCCGAGGAGAAAAGCATTCGATGCTTTGAAGAGGTGGAAGCCGGTTTCGAAGAACATATCGCTCGGGAGGAATGTAAACGCTGTCTACGATGTGATTTGGAAAGGTTAAAGTCCATGGGATTCCAGACGGAGCAAAAGAAGGCGCAATCCGCATGAGGGACAGAAAAAACGGGATTTCCGGATCGCTAAAAAGGAGGTTTTTCTAATGGATAAAGTGGTGAATATAAAAATCAATGGACGTCACATTCGGGCCAGGGCCGGACAAACCGTTATGGAGGCGGCCAAGGCAGCCGGTATTGATATTCCCAGTCTGTGTCATCATCCGGCCGTAACCCCTCTTGGGGCTTGTCGGATCTGCCTGGTTGAAATTGAGCGGCAACGGGGGCTTCAACCGGCCTGCACCTTCCCGGTTACTGAAGGGATGAGGGTGGAAACCGAATCGCCCAAGGTCGTTGAAGAACGAAAGTTCCTTCTGGAAATGCTTTTCTCGGAGGGCAATCATTATTGCCCCTTTTGTGAATCGAGCGGGGATTGCGAACTACAAGCCCTGGCCTATCGATACGGTTTGGATCACTGGGTGTATCCCAATCCCGGTGATCCCAAACCGGTGGATGGGACGCGGGAATATTTTATCATGGATCATAATCGATGTATCCTCTGTCGCCGGTGCATACGGGCCTGCAGCGAATTGGCGGCCAATAATACCCTGGGTGTAAAATTCCGGGGGGCCAAGACCATGATTTGTGCGGATGGAGATGTCCCCTTCGGGGATTCTACCTGCGTCACCTGCGGCACCTGTCTGCAAATCTGTCCCACCGGGGCCTTGATCGACCGCAAGAGCGCCTATGCCGGTCGCGAAGCTCAGGTGGAGAGGACCAAAAGCGTCTGCCTGTTCTGCAGCGTGGGCTGCGGTTCGGAGATCATCACCCGGGCCGGACGGATTTTGCGGGTGGAAGGGGAATGGGAGGAACATAATAACGGGGTCCTGTGCGAAAAAGGCCGCTTTCTGCCTTTCAAGGAAGACCGTCAGCGGATCGAAACCCCGCTTAATTCGAAAAGATGGCCAAATGCTGCCGGTCTCCTGGGAGGAGGCCTTTGATGCCGTTACTCGGGCCATCAAAAGAAGTCCGAGTAAAAAGGTTGGGGCCTGGGCGACCTGCCGGACCCTTAACCTGACCTTGAGCGAATTTGTAGCCGTATTCCTGGGAAAGCTCGGGGCCAATGTGGGTGTCCTGGAACTGACCCTGGCCAGATTTAAATTACCCCTGGGAGGCTCTCTAAATGATTTGCTGTCTGCGGATACCATTTTGGTCACCGGGGCCGATCCGCTCTCCGATCATCCGGTCATCGGCTATCATATAAAACGGGCCTGTATGAAAGGCGCCAGGTTGGTCCTGGTATCCGACAATAACAACGAGATGAGGCGGTTTGCCCATAAGACCTTTGCCCTCAATGAAATGGGCAAGGCCGTCAAATTTTGCCAGGATAGTGTCTCTCCGGTTGTACTCTATGGTGAGGAAACACCGCCCGAACAGGCAGAAAAATTGGCCGTCTTGCAAAGAAAGGCCCATTTCATTCCCTTGTTTCCGGAAAGCAATGGATTCCATGCCAAGGCCTTAGGTCTTCGGGCGAATTTTGCCCCCAGCCAGATGGAAGCGGTCTATCTTCTCCTGGAAGACACCACGTTATCGGAAGAGAAAATTAAGCAGGCCCGGGAAGCCAAATTTTTGGCAGTCCATGCCAGCTATCATAGCCCGATCACCGAGGTCGCCGATGTCGTATTTCCGGCCTTGCTTTGGTATGAACATGAAGGTTCGCTTTATAACCTGGAAGGCAAAAAAGTGGCTGTCCGGAAAGCCGTGCCTTTACCGGAAGGTTTGATTCCTGAAAACGAAGTATTAACCCAACTGGCAGCCCGAATGTAGGAAGGGGAGGAGAACGACTTATGGCCAAGATTAAAATTGCAACAGATTGGTTAGCCGCTTGTGCCGGATGCCATATGTCCTTATTGGATATGGATGAGAGGCTGGTCCAGTTATTGGATAAAATAGAGATCACCTCATGCCCGATTACCGATTTGAAACACCCCCCGAGAGATGGGGTTACGGTCGGCATTCTGACCGGTACGGTTAATAATACCGCCCATCTGGAGGTGGCCAGGGTCATGCGGGAGCGTTGTCAGCTTCTGGTGGCCATGGGGGATTGCTCTGTTCTCGGGGGGGTCCCTTTGATGCGCAATCAATGCAACATGGAAGATGCCCTGCGAAGGGCCTACGTGGAGACCGAAAGCACGGTGGATGGTGTTATCCCCCGGTCGGAGGAACTGGCCAAGCCGATTTTTGCCCGCCCGTTGGAGCAGGTCGTCAAGGTCGATGTCTTTCTCCCCGGCTGCCCTCCGTCGGCAGACGCCATCCATTTTGTCATCAGTGAGCTATTGGAAGGCCGTATTCCGGTCTTGAAAGACCAGGTATTGAAGTACGACTAACCGGGAAAGGTGTCCGTCGGTAGAGGAGATTTGACTATACCGAGGATCGTGTTGATTTTGAGTAAAAACCAAGAGAAGCACATGGGTCCACCATGAGGAGAATTTAAAATGCAGAAGATTACGATAGAACCCGTAACCAGGATAGAGGGTCACGCCAAAGTAACCATCAATATGGGTGCCAAAGGAAAAGTGGATAGCGCCTTTATGCACGTCAATGAATTTCGGGGTTTTGAAAAATTTACCGAGGGACGTCCCTTTTTTGAAATGCTGCAAATAACCCCCCGTATCTGTGGGATCTGCCCGGTGAGTCACCATCTGGCCTCGGCTAAGGCCTGTGATCAGATAGTCGGAGCAACCCCTCCCCGAACGGCTCAGCTCCTTCGGGAATTGATGCATATGGGACAGTTTATTCAATCCCACTCCATGCATTTCTTTGAGTTGGCCGGTCCGGATTTGTTGCTGGGGTTTGATGCCGATCCGGCCATTCGAAATGTAGTGGGGGTCATCCAGGCCAATCCGGAACTGGCCTTGAAGGCAGTGCAGTCCAGGGCTTTCGGTCAGGACATTATCGAAAAGCTTGGAGGGAAAACGGGTTCATCCCATCCATTCCATACCCGGGGGGGTTAATGCCCCTCTCTCGGCGGAAGATTGTGACGATTTACTAAGCCGGATCGATGATATTACCGAGACCATCAAAACCGCCCTTACCGTTGCCAAGGGTTGGTTCGAAGCCAACCGGGAACTGGTGGACAAATATGCGGTTTTTTCGTCAGGCTACATGGGCATGGTAGACGACCAAGGGGGATTGTCATTATACGACGGCCGGATTCGTTTAACGGACAAAAACGGTAAGATCCTTGAGGAATTCGATCCGAAAAATTATTTAGAGATCATTGCCGAACATGTGGAAGACTGGTCTTATTTGAAATTTCCTTATTACCGTAAGATGGGTTATCCGGCAGGCACCTATCGGGTAGGACCTTTAGGCCGGCTGAATGTGGCTGAAAAAATCAATACCCCTCTGGCCAATGAGGAATTCGGCAATTTCAAGGCCCTGGGCGGAGGAAAACCGGTAGAGGGCACCTTATGGTATCACTACGCCCGCCTGATTGAAGACCTCTATGCCATAGAACGGGCCAAAGAAATCCTCATGGACCCGGAGGTGCTCTCCACGGATCTGGTGACGGAGTCCAAAGGGTTGACCGGCGAAGGGGTGGGGTGTTTAGAGGCCCCTCGAGGGACCCTGTTCCATCATTATAAAACCGACAAGAACGGGATGTTGACCAAGGTCAATCTGATCGTCGCTACCGGACATAACAATTGGGCCATGAATAAGGCAGTGGAAATGGTGGCCAAGTCCTTTGTGGATGGGAAGAAATTAACTGAAGGAATATTAAACCGCGTGGAAGCGGCCATCCGGGCCTATGACCCCTGTTTTTCCTGCTCCACCCATGCTATCGGGGCCATGCCAATGGTTATTGAATTGGTAGGACCGGAAGGGAAGATTATGGAGAAGATCACCCGTTAATAATACCCTGGGATCCCTTCGAGATGGTGGCTCTCCGAGTCGGAAGTCTGGATCCTTGAGCTCTTTTTCGGAAGTGTAGTCTGTAAAACCCCCTCTCCCCTGATGGGCGAGGGGGGGGGATTGTTGCAGAAAATTTGAAATTAATTTTTAAACCCCGATTAAGCCTTTCTTCCCTCCGTTCCCCCCAAAAAACTGCAACTTTTGCATTAAGTTTGCCTTTCCTTTTAAATTGTTAGCGTTACCCGGTGAAGATGATATAACATTGTTCTGGGATCTCAAGCAGGTTTAGACTACAGAGCAGGGATAGAGGCCGGCCATTTGACCACCGACGCCACTTGCTTTCATGGGTCTCGGGCCCAGCTATGCCACGGGTCACAACCGCATTAGCCCTTGAAAGGAGAAAAATACGTGACCGATGAAAAAAACCGTGTATGCCCGGTTACAATAGCCGGCTGTCTCGATAATAGAATTCGAAGATGGTTCCAGGATCCCAGGAAAATACTCGGCCCCTATATTAAAGAAGGAATGGCAGTCCTGGATGTGGGTTGCGGCCCGGGTTTCTTCTCTGTTGAACTGGCAAAAATGGTCGGCAAATCAGGTAGAGTTATTGCTTCAGATCTGCAGCAAGGGATGCTCCAGAAGCTGAGAAAAAAGATTCAAGGGACAGCACTTGAAGAACGGATCATATTACATCAGTGCGAAAAGAGTAAAATAGGCTATTCAGAGAATGTTGATTTTGTTCTGGCTTTTTATATGCTTCACGAAATTCCCGATCAAGAAGGATTTTTCAACGAGATAAATTCAATACTAAAGCCAAACGGACAAGTTTTCATAGTAGAACCGCCGTTCCATGTTTCAAGAAATGGGTTTGAAGAAACCATCAGAAAGGCCCGGGACGCCGGTTTCAAAAGTGTTGAAAGACCGAAAATATTTCTTAACAAGGCAGTCATTTTGCAGAAGGGCTAACAATTCAGTCCGGAGGATCGGACTAAATCGGGCCTCCGGTGATTTTTTCGCTGGACGGGTAAAAAGGAGGATCGCCCAGGTGAGACCGACAATATTCTTCACTCTACTCATAACGGGTCTCGCCCTCGTCGGCACAGGCGCAGCGGAGGACGGATGGACGACCTCACCTGCGCCGTCCCTCCCGTATGAGGATCACGGCGGCTGCCCCTTCGAGTGCTGCACGTACCGGACGTGGACGGTCGAAGCCGACACGGAGGTTCGCACCGATCGACAGGACGGTTCGCCGGTGGCGTTTCTGGTCCGTAGGGGCGAGCAGGTCGTCGGCATCACCGGAGTCGTGGTTACCACGAAGCTCGGCCGGGCGATCGTCCGGGAGCCGATCCTGATCGAGTCGCACAAGCCGGGCCTGATGCCCGGTAGTCTTGTTTACGTTCTCAGTTATGTCGGCGAGGGGGCCTGGAAGATCTGGGTAGGGGGACAAATCTACGAGACGGAGATCTCGAGCAGGGAGCAGATCTGCGTGGGACGACAGGGCGAGACGATCGCCTGTGCCATCCAGATCACCCAAGAACCGCAGACTGTCTGGTGGGTGAAGGTCCGCAATAGCACCGGGCAGGAAGGATGGACCCGACAGTTGGACCATTTCGGAAACATTGACGCTTGCGGATAGGGATCAATTTCAAAGTCTCTCGTCAAGAGAGGGGATGAAAGAGGGCTCTCGGGTCAAGGATTCAAGGGAAAGATGTTGAAATAAATAACCCTCGAACCCTTGACCCCTGGAATCCTCGATCACTTTTTCTGGGGTTAAATATCCAGCTTCTTCATGGCCTCCACCAGCCCTTTTACCGCCTCGGCTGATTTTTTTAAGGCCCGATCTTCTTCGGGAGTCAGCTTGATCTGGATGATTTCTTCTATGCCGTCCTGGCCTAATTTCACCGGTACCCCGATGAAGAGATCATTGATACCGTATTCCCCGGACAGGTAAGCGGCGCAAGGCAGGATTTTTTTCTTGTCTTTCAAAATCGCTTCGGCCATCTCGCAGGCCGCCGATGCCGGGGCATAATAGGCGCTGCCGGTCTTGAGCAAACCGACGATTTCGGCACCGCCCTCGCGGGTGCGTTTGACCAGACGCTCGATTGTGCCGGGATCCATCAACTCCGTAATGGGAATCCCGGCCACCGTGGAAAAGCGGGGCAGGGGGACCATGGTATCGCCATGCCCGCCGAGGACAAAGGCGTGGGTGTTCTCCACGGAGACTTCCAGCTCCCGGGCGATGAAGGTCCGGAAACGGGCCGAGTCCAGTACCCCGGCCATACCCATAACCCGATTTCTGGGAAAGCCGCTGGTTTCAAAGGCCACATGACACATGGCATCGAGAGGGTTGCTGACAATGATCAGGACGGCCTGGGGTGAAAATCGAACGACCTGACTGACCACGGATTTCATGATCCGGGCATTGGTGGCCAGCAAATCGTCCCGGCTCATTCCCGGTTTTCGGGGAATGCCGGAGGTAATGATGATGACATCGGAGTTTCTGGTCGGCTCATAATCATTGGCTCCGATCAGCCTGGCATCGTGTTTCTCAATGGGGGCGGCCTCCGAGAGATCCAGGGCCTTGCCCATGGGCACGCCCTCCAAAATATCCACCAGGACCACGTCGGCCAATTCCCTTTCGACTATTCGCTGGGCCGCCGTAGCCCCCACATTGCCGGCGCCGATAACGGAAATTTTCTGTTTCATAGGTTTTCTCCTTTTGTGAAATTAGCAATACTTAATAAGGTAAATAGCTCCTTGATCCCTCTAATATCAACCTTCGCCGATCCAATCTATCACATTTTTTCATAACATTCGGGTTCTTTTTATCTTTGGGAGCCTCTTTAAATGCGGAGGACAATGGCTGACTTCTTCTTAGATGGTTCATTTTTTCGACCTTTCTTTCTAACAATCCATTGACCATCATGTTGTTTTCATCCCAAGAAAAACAAACTCAAAACCGGCAGATAGGTGATCAGCAGCAAGGTGATCAGGAGGATAATGATAAAAGGGATGGAGGCCCGGTAGAGGTCCAGCACCGGACGTTCAAAGCGGATGCTGGAGACAAAGAGATTGATCCCTACCGGGGGTAGAGAGGCCCCGATCTCGAGATTAGTCAGGAGAATGATCCCCAGATGAACCGGATGGAGGCCGTAAGCCTGGCCCACCGGGACGATGAGGGGGATCAGGACGATCAAAGCGGGGAACATGCCCAATAGGCAACCGGCCCCCAGTAGAAAGAGGTTTAACCAGAGAAGAAAGATCATCGGGCTCTGGATATGGGTTTTCAAAAAATCCAGGATCCTCATGGGGATTTCCTGGTTGATCATGGTATTGGTCAACCCGAAGGAGACCCCCAGGATAATCAAGATGCCGCCGACCAGGATGGTACTTTTGAGGGTGATGGGAAAGAGCTCTCGAATCTTGATGTCCCGATAGACCCCTACTTCGATCAGCAGCACATAGAGTACGGTCAGGACTGCCGCTTCGCTGAGGGCGACGGTTCCGGTATAAATCCCGCCCAGGACTACGAAAGGCAAGGGGATTTCCCAAAGCGATTCCCGCAAGGCCTTGCCGAGTTCTTTCAAGACAAATTTCGGCCTGGCCACCCGGGCCTGCACCCCTTTCCAGGCGCTATAAAGAGACAGCAGAAGGACCATGACCAGTCCGGGCAGGATCCCGGCCACAAATAATTGATCGATGCTGGTCTGGGCCACTACACCGTAGAGGATCAGGGGTAGACTGGGGGGAAAGAGCAGTCCCAGGGTGCCTGAGGTGGTTATCAATCCCAGGGAGAATTTTTCCGGATAGTTATCCATCTTTAAGGCCGGAAAGAGAAGTCCCCCAAGGGCGATGATCGTCAAGCCCGTGGCCCCGGTTAAGGCGGTAAAGAAGGCCGAAACAATCAAGGCAATAATGGCCAAACCTCCCGGCAGCCAGCCCAAGAGGGCATTGGATAGGCGAACCAGGCGATTCGGGGCCTTGCTTGCGGCCAGGATATAACCGGCCAGGGAGAAGAGCGGAAGGGCCACCAGCATGGGGGTATGGGCCAGTTTATAGAGTTCAATGATCATGGCCGTGAAATCGATGCCGTTGCTGTAAAGGAAGAGGAGACCGCCGCCGGCAATGACGATAAACAGAGGCGTCCCTAAAAGGGCCAGGATCACGGTTAGCAGGGAGGACAGGATGGCCATGAAGAACCCCTAAAACGAATAGTGAATATCGAACATCGAATTTCGAATCATGAAGGGATTTTTTTTGGCTTTCCTTCGAACTTCAGCATTCAATATTCGAAATTTTTCATGTTTCATTGTTGCCGGCCTCGCGACGAAATGAATGTTTACCCTCGATGTTAAGGGCCCCCCAGGCCTTGCCCAGAAAACGCAGCCCCAGGACGATCATCATGACCGGCATGATGGCTTCAGAGGTCCAAATCGGGATGCCCAGGGCCAGGATTCTCCCCATGGGATATTCTTCCTGCACAAAATGGACGGCCGGAAGGACCAAAAGAAAGCAGACCCCGGCTGAAAAGAGGTGGATGCCGGCCTGAACCCAGACCCGGATTCGGGGGGGTAGTCGTTCGGAAAGGAGATCAATGGAGATATGGCGATCCATCCTCGTGGCCACAGAGGCCCCCAGAAGGGCGATCCAAAGGACCATGTGGCGCAAGAGGGGGTCTATCCAGAATAAGCTGATGGAGAGGATGTTGCGGAAGAGGATCTGAAGAGATCCCAAAAGGACCATGAAGATCAGGAGAGACCCCAGCAAGATCTCTTCCAGCCGATTTAAAAAAGAAGAAATCCTGGTCAGGGCTGAAGGCTGGAAGGACATCAGTTTTCTTTTCGGATCGTTTTTAAAAAGGTCTTGACCTCGGCCAGTGTTTTTTTGGAAAAGACGTCTTCTCCGAGGGAATCAACCCCCTTCAGACAAAGGGTTTGCAGTTCCTTTACCTCTTTAGGGGCCAGGGGGACCAGCTTGATTCCCTGCTTGACCAGAACTCCGATGGCCTTTTGGTTTTCTTTGCGAACATTTTCTTTCAGCAGGGCCAGGTGCTTCCGAAAGATCTCTTCCACCCCTGGCCGTAAGGAAGGAGGGATTTTTTCAAAGGCGGATTTTTGGAGGATCACGGCCCCCACGGAATAGGAAAGGGGTACATCGGTCATATAGGAAACCCTGGTAAACCATTGCATGGAAATGGCCGCCAGCGGGGAGGCGTAAACCGTATCAATCAGCCCGGTCTGGAGGGAAACCAGGACATCGGGGATGCCCAACGGTACGGCATTGACCCCCAATTCTTTAAAGACCGCCCTTCCCATGGCCGTATCTTCCCATATCCAGACCTTTACCCTTCCGAAGATCGGCAGCGTTCTTGATGGGCTGCTTGGAAAAAAGATAAATAAAACCCGATTCTCCCCAACCCATGACTTTAAAGCCGTTGTCTAAGAGGCCTTTTTCAAAGAACCCCCCCATCTTGTTCATGAGGGCGTCTACTTCCTGGTAATTTTCCAGCAGAAAAGGGATGGCCAGGATTTTTATGTCTTTGAAGATCAGCCCCAGGCCGCCGCCGGTAAAGAAACCGCCCTGGATCTGGCCGACCTTGATCTTGCGCAGCATATCTTCCTCGTCTCCCAGGACACCGCCGGGGAAAATGCGGATACTGACCGCCTTGCCGGTCTTTTGTTCGACCTCCTGGTTAATATCCCGAAAGGTCTTGACCCAGGTGCTCCCTTCCGGCGCCAGAGTGCCTATTTTCAAGACTACCTTGTCGGCCGACGCGGAAAAGGGAAAAAGGGTTTGAAAAAAAAACAAGAATAAGAGGAGGAGCGGGCAGATAGAAACGAGTAACCGGCGGCGAGTGACCGATGTTTGTGTAAATCCGAAATCCGAAATCCGCATTCCGAAATCCCATAGTCTCCTCCTCAAAAGAAATCATCTACCTGGGCCAATAGCTTTTTGGCCTTTTGTTGGGCCAGGGTGTTGATCAGGGTCAGATCCGGATCACTATCCGCCGGTGTGGAAAGGACTTTATTAAGGGTGCTGACAAAAAGGTCCCGGTCCAGACGTTGTCTGGCATAATACTGGGCAAAGTAAACGGAGGTCATCAGAAATTTACCCTGCGAATAATTCAGGGCCTGTTGAAAATGGACCTCGGCCTTTTTCAAATCTCCGCCGAATTGGACAGGCCGGAGCGGAAAGGAGAATCCCTTTGAAAAGGTGGGGACCGCCGTAATAATAACCCGGGTCCAGTTGTAGCACCCGGTCCATCATCGCTTCCACTTTAGGAAGATCGGCCATTCCCTCCACGGGATCGGGACCCTGGACGATCCAGGTCCCCCAGATACTGGCCACTCCGAATAGTAAGGGGACATGACTTTTTTCGGCTCCTTTCAGTTGATTCTGAAAGAGATCGAGGGGCATATCGAGGGACCCCTTAAACAAAGGATTCAGGTCCAGGGCTTTTAAGGCGTAGACTTTGGCCCTTTGAATCAATTGGGCGGTTCGTGATGATTCATCCTCATCCAAAAGCGAGGCGTAAGAGGCGTAGGCCTGAGCACCGGCCAGGAGAAGATCGGGATTTTCCGGATAAGCCTGGATCATTCCATCGATCAACATCAGGTATGAAGGAAGTCCCTGTCGTACCAGGACAATATCCGACTGCCGGTTGGCGGATTGAGACACTTCCTTGAAAAGGCCGACTGACTTGTCGGCAATCAGTTGTTGACTGGAAAAACAGCCGGAAATGGATAGGCCCATGAGGATTGAGATGATGAGGATTTTCGAAGAGGAATAGGATATCATAATGGATAAGAAATTAGCATTGTTACCAAGTCCGGTCAAGAAAAAGAATCAGAAAAAAGAATCGGGGGTATTAAGAAATAAAAAATTTTTGGAAAAGGCGCGTTGAACAGAGACAGCGTGCGCATTCCGGTCAGGTCAAAAACCTGACTATCTGGGCAGTATGTCCAGTCTTCAATGGGATTAGCGAACGAACTTCAGCAGTACCGATTAACTTCCTCCAGGGGTCATGCCGATCCCTCCGGGCCCCCTTGTCGGCAAATGGCTATTCCGGGGCGTTGTCTGGCCGCCTCTTAGGGGTTCAAAGTCACCGTCCCCCCGCGTCCCTGTCTGGGGTCCATAACAACCGGCTATGAAGATCACTACGACAGACAGGAAACAGATCAAGCCTTTCTTTACTGGTTTCATTTACTCCTCCTTAAGTACGAAAATAGGCTTCGAGGTTACCCTCGACCAGTTCTATTTTCTTAATTCGTGGTGTGTCACGCCCCCAACGGGGCATGACGGTTTAGGACGAATTAAATTTTAATCGAATTAATTTCCTAAATAAATAAGGCAAAACCCGTATTTTTGAATGAAAAAATAGTACTTTTAGAAAACCCATCTGATCCCTTGGAAGAAAAATTGGAAATACAGTGTTCCCATTTTAAAAATACAGGGTTTAATGGATTTCTTTTTTCCGGGTTTACCTTTAAATTTTAAAATAATTCAATTTCAGGAAGAAATCAAAAAAAGGAGGAAAACGTTATGCTATTGCCCATACTTAAAACAGGAAGACGACCCTCGTGGATGACCCCTTGGGGGGAAGAAGGCTTGGGGGATGCCTGGTCTGACCGCCTCTGGCGGGAATGGCCAAGGTTCTTGGGAGAAGAGTGGGTCCCCAGTTTCAATTTTTATGAAAAGGATGGAAATTATTATTTAACCGCTGAAGTCCCCGGCGTCAGCAAAGACAATATTTCCATCACGCTCGACAAAAACGTTTTAACCATCAGCGGCAAAAAAGAAACCAAAAAAGAGGAGGAAGGGGCCAATTATTATTTGCGGGAATCATCCTACGGCGCCTTTTCCAGGAGCATTCGGCTGCCCGGAGAAGTCGAAGAGGGGCAGATACAAGCCAATTTTAAAGACGGTGTACTGAACCTGACCCTACCTCAGAAGAAAACCCAGGAAGCCAAACAAATAAAAATCGAGGCCAAATAGCCCCTGATCCTGGCCAGAAATAATGTCTCTCCTTTACCACCCTTCTCCCCTTTCTGGGGGAAGAGGGTGTGGTGAAAGGAGTGCAAGATAAGCACCCCGAAACAATGATCCTGTCTCTTTTCCGAAGGAATTAGCTTGTCCATATGGTGATCATCCCCAACAATAAACTTTCGCAAAGCGTGGTCACCAATTTTTTTGCCGGTCCCGGTATCGGTGGGTTACGAATTAGATCCGGAAAAGATAGAGGCCATTCTGAACGATGAAGCCGGCAAGGCCGTCGGCCAGGTGGAAGGATTATTGGCCGATCCGGCCCCAGCCGTTCTCTTGGTTCCCGGATTTGGAACCAGTTCACTGGATTTTACCCTGGACTGTCATATAGAAGACGCGGTCAATCAAGGCCAGATCGTCCACGAACTGCGCAAGCGGATTCTTAAGCGTTTAAAAGAAGAGGGGATTGAGATCCCCTTCCCCCAGCAGATGGTCCATCTTCGTTAGGATACAAGAAGGACGACTTAACGCAAGCCGTCTTCTTTCTTGGCCTGATCCACGGTTAATCCGCCGATGCGGGGCAGGGGCCTACCGGAATCGGTCACTACCAGGCCAACCACGATTTCGTCGTGTCGGGGGGCATCATAGACACTGACCGTCATGGCGTCAAAGTGAGAGCGGACAAAGGCGGCATCCTTGTAATGGACCGGGATGTCGATCCAGGTCCCGGGGATGCCCATTTTTTTGGCAGAGGGAATGATGGCCTTGCCCCCGCCCAGGGCCTCCCTGAAAGGCCCCCCTAATTTAGGATGGAGGATGGCCCCGGCATGTTCCAGCTCGCCCCCGCTGCCGACAATAGCCCCCTTGCCGTAAGAATGGGCTTTTTCCGGAGGAATGCCTAAAACTTCAAGACATTTTCGGCCCAATAAGGATCCCAGTTCTTCTCCTATGGTGATCAGGGGGTCTAAGTTTTCTTCATACCGATCGGCGAAAGGGTTCTTGATAACCGCCAGGGCCGCGGCTTTTCGCGTCGGGGGCTGGATGGATTTTCCCATTTCCTGCCGGGTCTCTTCAAGTATGGTAACCATTTTTCGAATTTCCATGGCCGTAACCTCCGTTATTTTTTTCCAGTAGTATCTCGAAATTTAAAATAATTATTTTTCATCAATCGACATCGCAAATCTAAACTATCCTGGCCGCCCTTTTGGGGGGCGGGGTGTTTCGGCTCCCTTTGGCTACGACCTGGCCATCGACCAGGATGAGCGAGATCCCCGGATTGTCACCGGCAGCTATACAGGAAAGGAGATCTTCCCCGGGAGAGCCCATAGAGGCATCCATAAAAACCAGGTCGGCCTCTTTGCCCAAGGCGATGAGGCCGCGGTTCAAACCGAAGAGGCGGGCCGTATTGCCGGTGGCCATGCATAAGGCCAGTTCAGGGGAAACACCTCCCAGGGAAGCGATCAGATTCAAGGTGCGTAAAATTCCCAGGGGAACCACGCCGGTGCCCGAAGGGGCATCGTTGCCGAGAATGATTCGGTGGAATTCTTTTCGTTCGACAATTCGTTTAGATACTTCAACGGCCCGGAGAGGATTGCCGCAGTGGACGATCTCCAGGGTATATGAGGTTTGATCGATTAATTTAAAGGCCTCTTCCGTAGAGACGGCCGTAGGTCCTCCGTTGATGTGGGAGACGATATCCGGGTCGGCGGCCATGACCATTTCGGCCGTGACGGTGGAACTCCCGGGGATGGAGGTGCCCCCGGTGTGCATCATGACGATCATGCCCTGTTTTTTGGCCCAGCGGATCATGGGTGCGGCCTCTTTCGGGTCTTTCACCGAGCCGAGCCCGACTTCGCCCACCACCTTGACCCCCTGGCGGGCCATGTCGATAAAGTCCTCCTCGGTCAATCCCTTTTCCAGGATCACCGCCCCGCCGATGACTTTCATCCCCCCGGGTCGATAGGCTTGAAAACTCTTGGCCGCCAACACGGCCAGGGCCTTTACGCCGGCCGGATCTTTGGGACGCCCAGGCAAGTGTACTTCTCCGGCGGAAATGGCGGTCGTGACGCCCCCGTGCAGTTCACTTTCGAGAAAATTCAGGGTCAATTGCCTGGGGTGAAGTCCCCCAGGACCGAATGACAGTGAGAATCGATCAAGCCCGGAGTGACTGCGGAACCATTGGCATCTATAATAGCTGCCCCCTCAGGAGGTTTTAGGGTTTCGGCCTTACCAATCTGGCTGATCAATCCATCCTGGATTATCAGGGTGTCGGCGGCCAGGATGGGGTTCCGCCAATCTCCGGAGATCATCAGACCCACGTTGGTAATATAGATTGTTTCCATAAGGTTCCTTTCTCCTTAACAGGTTGCTGAAAAAAGCCCATCTACTGCGTTTCCCTCGTCCCTCGTCATTGCGGCGTACTTCAATGTACGCCTCATTCCTCGGGATTTCTTCGCAAGAAGGCGCTGCTCAGTCCCACCCCTTCGGGGCGGGTTCCCGGTTTCGGGCGCCTTGTATCTGGACCTTTTTGAGCAACCTGTAAAAATAAGTTTTTCTGCATTCGGCTAATCCATCCGTAATCCCATCTGTCTGACGGAGAAAATAATTGCCATTCATGTTTCACTGGTCGGTCATTGCGACCCCATTTCAATTACCGGTGAAAAAACTTTTCCGGTTTGGTTTATAAAAATTATTGACTTCCAATTTGTTTAATTATATTTAATAAAACAATTATAATTTAACGAAAAAAGAGTCAAGAAATTTTTACCGGGAAAAAATAAAAACCCAATATCGGAGGAAGCCATGAAGAAAATTGTTCTGTTGGTCATGATTTGTTTGGTCCTGGGCGTCTGGTCCTTTAACAGTGAGGCCGCATCCTTTCGTATCGGTGTGGCCGTTCCCTTAACCGGTACCTTCGGCAAAGACGGCGCCCTGGTGAAAGATGCCTATACCTTCTACGCGGAAACCATCAATGCCAAAGGCGGGATTGTTTCCAAGGGACAAAAATTTCCCGTGGAATTTATCTTTTATGACGATCAATCCGATCCCCAGATGAGTGCCAAGCTGGTTGAAAAATTGGTCAAGGAAGACAAGGTCGATTTGCTCCTGGGCGGTTTTGGCTCCAGCCAGGTCATGGCCGCCTCGGCTGCTTCGGAACGTCTTAAGTTCCCCATGGTCTGCGGGTCGGCCAGTTCCAACGCCCTTTTTGAAAGGGGATTTAAATATTATTTTTCAACCCTGGGCAAGGCCACCGAAGAGGTCCGGGGGGTAGTGGAGGTCTTTACCATAGTACAACCCAAGCCCAAGACCATGGCCATTATCGGGGCCAATATCCCTTTTACCGCCCAGGCCTGTGACGGATTTGAGGTCTATGCCAAAAAGCACGGCTTCACCATTGTTCACAAAGAACTCTTTCCTTTGAACCTCCAGGACTATAATACCCTGCTGCAAAAGGTTAAGGCCAAAAATCCGGATGTCTTGCTGGTCGGCTCCCATATGGCCGTGGCCCTTCGGGTGATGAAGGCCATGAAAGAGATCGATTTTAATCCCAAGGCCGTGGCCTTTTCCTACGGACCCACCGTTCCGGCCTTTGCCCAGGGTCTGGGAAAAGATGCCGAGTATGTTTTTGCCGCCAGTGAGTGGACCCCCAACCTGCCCTATAAAGACACTTACTTTGGAACGGCCGCTGATCTGAACAAGGCCTATCATAAGCGCTTCAACCGCTTTCCCGATTATGTGGAAGCCGCTTCCATCGGAGGGGCGTTGGCCCAGCAGACGGCGATTCAGGAATTGGGAATAACCCCGCCGGTTAAGGAAGAAGACCGGGTCAAATTGATGGAGAGATTACACAAGATCAATATCATGACCTCTTACGGGCAGATCCATTTTGGAGAAGACGGTGCCAATGCCGAGCATCCCCCGGTGGCCGTTCAAATCCAAAACGGAAAACTGATCAACGTCTATCCCCGGCAAGCCGCGGAGGGAAAACCTTTGTATCCCATGCCGGCCTGGGGGGAGAGGAAATAAACTTCAGGAATCAGAAGATCAAGGTGCTAAGGTAGTACGGAGTTAAGGTTCTGAGGATGAGTATTTTCTTTGAACTCTGACCTTAATACCTTGAACCTTGAACCTTGAACCGATTTTTAAAGCCTATGCTCCCTTTTCTTCAAGCCCTGATCAACGGCCTTCTGCTTAGGCGGGATATACGCGGCCTTTTCCGCCGGCTTTTCCCTGATCTTTGGTGTCATGGGCGTGGTCAATATCGCCAACGGGGAAATGGTCATGCTGGGGGCCTTTATTACCTACTGGCTTTTTGCTCTTCTAAAGCTCGATCCCTTTCTAACCCTGCCTTTCAGTCTTTTAGGACTCTTTTCCCTGGGCTATTTGCTCCAGCGCTTTATCATCAACCGGGTGGTCGGGGCCCCGCCCATCATGAGTTATATCATGACCTTTGGAATTCATTTGACCCTGGCCAACCTGGCCCTTTTGGCCTGGTCGGCCGATCCACGGGTGATCACCACTTCCTACTCGGGGGCGAACATCTCCGTACTGGGGATCACCATCCCTTTGGTCCAATTAGCCACCTTCGGCCTGGCCTTTATCCTCATCGCCGGTCTCTATGTCCTGCTCTATCTGACGAAGATAGGCCGGGCTATACAAGCCACGGCCCAGGACAGGGAGATGGCCCGTTTGATGGGCATCAGCGTCCAGAGGGTCTATGCCTTTACCTTCGGCATTGGGGCGGCCATTACCGGCATTTCCGGCTCTCTGATTGCGGCCTTCCGCCATGTTGAAACCGGAATGGGGTTGCCCTATACCATCATCGCCTTTTGTGTCGTGGTCTTGGGCGGTATGGGCTATATCCCCGGGGCTCTGGTGGGGGGATTGATTTTAGGGGTTATCAGCTCCCTGACCACCTATTTCTTTACCGCCGGATGGTCCACGGCCATCACTTTTTTTCTCCTCTATTTGATTTTACTTTTCCGGCCCCAGGGGATCCTGGGAAAGGGGATTGTGGAGTAATGAAGAAATACTGGGGGCTGATCGGATTGTTGGTTGTGGCTTTGCTGGGCCTTCTGCCCTTTTTTAAATCCGGGTATGCCATTAATTTCCTGCTGATCGTCTTTTACTGGATCGGTCTGGCCGGGTGCTGGAATTTTATGAGCGGCTATACCGGTTACATTGATTTCGGAGCGGTGACCTATGTGGGGGTCGGTTCTTATGTCGCCGGCGTTTTGACCTTAAAGGCCGGAATGCCCCTTTTTCCGGCAGCCGTGGCCGCCGGCCTGGCCACCCTTATTCTGGCCCTGGTGGTCGGCTGGCCGACCCTGAAATTACGGGGGGCCTATTTTGCCATTGCCACCTTTGCCCTGGCCGAGGCCTTGAAACAGGTCTGTGAAGAATGGAACTCCTTGACCGGTGGAGGGAGCGGGCTCACCTACAACCAACGTTTCGATGACTTGACCTATTATTGGATTTACCTGGGACTGGCCGCCTGCGTGATCGGCATGACCTTTTTTACCGACCGTTCCAAGATGGGTTACGCCATGAAGGCCATCCATCAGGACGAACAGGCCGCGGCCCGGGTGGGGATCAACACCCATTCCATAAAGGTCAGGGCCTATGGACAGAGCGCCTTTTTTATGGGAATTTTGGGATCGCTGGAAGCCAGCCGCCTGGGGTATATTACACCGGTGGATGTCTTCAATGTCCAGATCACCATCAAAATGGTCATCATGAGTTTGTTGGGGGGGATGGGGACCATTTTGGGACCGGTTATCGGCGCGGGGTTTCTCCAGGTCATCGAAGAAGTTTTGGGAACCACTTTCCTGAATTGGTATCTGGTTTTTATCGGGATCATTATTATCCTGGTAATCATGTTTATGCCGAAGGGCATCAGCGGGGCCATAGGCCAGAGGGTGCCAAGATTATGAGGAAATCTGGCGAATGGAATTCGGAGTGGGATTGCGGAATGAGGCAGCGATGGAAACCGGAAAAGCGGTCCTGAAGGCCCAAAGGATCTGTAAAAATTTTGGGGCCCTGGCCGCCCTCGCGGATGTTTCCCTTGAACTTGGACAGGGAGAAATCCTGGGCGTCATCGGTCCCAACGGATCCGGTAAGACAACTTTGTTCAATGTCCTGACCGGTATCCTCCGGCCCGACAAGGGAGAGATCTTATTCGAAGGGACACTGATTTCCCGATATCCGACCTACAAGATCTGCCGAATGGGATTGATAAAAACGGCCCAGATCGTTCAACCCTTTTCCGGGATGAGTGTCCTGGATAATGTGGTCATCGGCGGTCTATACGGACAGGACCTTTCTTTGACCAAGGCCCGTCAGGCGGCCCTGGAAATCCTGGAATGGGTGGGCCTTGCCTCGATTGCCCAGGCCCCGGCCGAGTCCATTACCGTGGCCATGCGGCGCCGGCTGGAATTGGCCCGGGCCTTGGCCACGGGCCCCAAGATCTTATTGTTGGATGAGAACATGGCCGGTCTGACGCCCATGGAGATCGAAGGGGTCTTAAAACTCCTGAGGGAAATCAATGCCCGTGGGATCAGTCTGATCGTGGTCGAACATATCATGCAGGCGGTCATGGGCATCTGTCAAAGGATAATCGTTCTCGATTACGGCCAGAAGATCGCCGAAGGGATCCCCGGGGAAGTGGTCCGGAACCGGCAGGTAATAGAGGCCTATTTGGGTGAGGAATATGCTTAAGGTAACCGGGCTCGACGCCTTTTATGGAGACGTCCAGGTCCTCTGGAAGGTGAGCCTGGAGGTTGAGGAAGGCCGGATGGTGGCGGTGATCGGTCCCAACGGGTCGGGCAAATCCACACTTTTGAAGGCCATTGTCGGACTGGTTACCCCAAGGGGAGGGGCCGAAAAAGGGGCCATTCAATACCGGGGACAGGTATTGGATGGCATGATGCCGGAAAAAGTGGTGCGTCTGGGGCTGAGCCTGGTCCCCGAGGGGGCGAGGGTCTTTCCGGAAATGACCTGTCTGGATAATCTGAAATTGGGGGCCTATAGCTTAAAAGACCCTCATCGCCAGGCCCGGTTGCTCGGGGAAGTCATGGACCTGCTGCCCAAACTGAAAGAAAGGGCCAAACAAAAGGCCAAGTCTCTTTCCGGAGGAGAGCGCCAGATGTTGGCCATAGGCAGGGCCATGATGATGGACCCCGATTTTCTGCTCCTTGACGAGCCTTCGCTGGGACTCCATCCTTTGATGGTTTCCCATATTTTTAAGGCCCTGGAAGAAATCAACCGGCGAGGAAAAACAATTTTATTGATCGAACAGAAAGTGACCTTTGCCCTCAAAATGAGTCACTACGGCTATGTGCTGGAAAACGGCCGTCTGGTCTTGGAGGGACGGGGAGCGGATTTGATGATTGACCCTCATGTGCGCCGGGCCTATCTGGCCATGTAATAGAGAATCAGAAGTCAGGAGCCAGAAGTCAGAATCCAGAATAAAACCTTGAGCACTTTTGTTCAAGGAGCGCTTCTTAAACCCTTTGTGATTAGGCCTTTCTTATGAACATCGGAAAAAAAGTAAAAGAGCTGAGAGCAGTCAGAAACCTGACCATCAAGAAACTTTCCGAATGGGTGGAATGCACCCCTTCCTTGATTTCACAACTTGAACGGGGGAAGACCGACCCTTCTATTTCCATGTTGAAAAAAATCGCCGAGGCCCTGAATGTCAACATCACCGATTTTTTTATGACCACCATGAATGATGAAGATGTGGTGACCCCCATAAAAGGCCGGGTCGATATCCAGTTGAAACGATGGCAGGCCAAGATACAATCCCTGGTCAAAAATGCCACCAACAAAAAGATGCAGCCCTTTTACACCGTGATCAAGACCGGCGGCGGCTCCCACGGCATGTATTCCCATGCCGGGGAGGAATTCGGGTACGTCCTGCAAGGTGAACTGGAATTAATACTTAATGACAAGGTACATCGGGTGCGTAAAGACGAGAGTTTCTACTTTTCCTCGCTGATCCCCCATAATTGGGGAAATAAGAGAAAAGAAGATGTGATCGTCCTCTGGGTGATTACACCACCCACTTTTTAGAAATACAGGCAAGAGGCAGGAGGCGATAGTCGGGAGAAAATACGGAGATGTAAAAGTTGACCCTTATTCCCATTGACAATAGCCCATTGCCTGACGAGAAGTTATTTTTATGTTTCGTGGTGCCCCAATGAAGCATGAGAGTCTCAGCATGAAAATAAATTTATGATTTTGAAATTGTAGCACAGCCGCCCTCGGCCGTGAACCGCTGATGACAGACGAGGGCACCTGTCCTACATATTAATCATTTAGATCAGGAGGGAATCAATGGCACTACTTGCCGGAAGTAAGCAAGCATTACGGGAAATTGAAATTATACCTTAACGGGCAGTGGGTTGAACCGAAAAGCAATCGTTATTTCGAAACCACCAACCCGGCCCTCGATGAGGTCATCGCCGAGGCCCCGGTGGCCTCCATGGAAGAGGTCGAGCAGGCCATGGCCGCCGCCCAGGAGGCCTTTCTGAAGTGGCGGGACGTCCCCTTAAGGGACCGGGCCAGACTGGTCTTTAATCTTCGGGAGACCTTTGCCAGGCACCATGAGGAACTGGCCAGGATTCTGGTTCAGGACCACGGCTGCACCATTGAGGAGGGCCGGGGGACGATCTCCCGGTGCATGGAGAATATCGAGGCCGCCGGAAGCGTCTTGTACAGCCTTTATAAGGGCGAGCATGTGGATCAGTTGGCCACCGGGATCGACTGTTACCTGCTCAGGGAGCCGGTCGGTGTATTTTTGATCATTACCCCGGGCAACGTCCCCATGCATGCCTGGTCTTCCTTCGTGCCTTTTGCCCTGGCCTGCGGGTGCACGGTCATCGTTAAGCCGAGCCGGCAATGCCCGGTATCGGCCGATGCCATGTTCAAGATGCTCGACGAGACGGGTTTTCCGCCCGGTGTGGCCAACCTGCTCCATATGGGACCGGAACGGGAGTTGAACAAACGGATCATCTCGGACCCGAGAGTAAGAGGGGTAGGGCTCATCGGCTCCACCCGGGTGAGCAAGGAGCTGTTTGAACTGTGCGGGAAATACGGAAAGAGGTCCTCCCTGAACGGAAACGGCAAGAATTATATCGTCATCATGCCCGATGCCGATATCGATAGTTCCGTCCAGTATATCCTGCGGGGTTGTTTCGGCATGAGCGGTCAGCGCTGCCTGGGTTCGGACAACGTGGTCGTTATCGGGGATGATAAGATGTATGAGGAGATAAAAGAAAAATTAATCGCCGCCGCCAAGGCCATGAAGATGGGCTACGGCCTGGATGATACGACAGAGCTCGGCCCGATAACCACCAAAAACGGTCGGAACCAGGTGGCCGAATTCATCGAGACGGGCCAAAAGGCCGGAGCCAGGCTCATTCTTGACGGGCGTTCGGTCAAGGTTAGAGGTTACGAAAAGGGGTATTTCCTCGGGCCTACTATTTTTGAAGGCGTAACCCCCGATATGTGCATTGCCCAGGAAGAAGCCTTCGGTCCGGTTTGCAATTTTTTCAGGTTGGGAGACCTGGACGAGGCCATCGGACTCATTAATGAAAGCAACTACGGCCATTCGGCCTGTATCGCCACCGAGAGCGGGAAGGCGGCCCGTAAGTTCATCCGGGAATGCGAAGTGGGTAATGTGGGGGTCAATGCCGGTATTCCCCAGCCCTACGCCTTTTTCGGTCTTGGTTCCAAGAAGGAATCCTCCTTCGGGAACTCGAAGTCCAGAATGGATTCGGTAAAGCTCTTCCTGGATGAAAAGACGGTCACGGTCAGGTGGGTTTAATAGGGAAAAAGGGTTCAAGGTACAAGGTGTGAGGTTCAAGGCTTAAGACTAAAAAACCTCATACCTGGCATCTCAAACCAATAGTCTTTTGATCAGTATTCGGGAAGCATGAACCTTGAATTTATCTTAAATGATCAACCGGTATCCGTGGAATGCTCCGGCAGTGAAACCCTGCTTTCGGTGCTGCGGGAACACTTCGGCCTGCTTGGGGTCAAGGAGGGGTGCGGGGTAGGGGAATGCGGTGCCTGCACGGTTTTATTGGACGAACGGGCAATCAATGCCTGTCTAATGGCCGTGGGTAAGGTCCGGGGCCGCCGGGTCCTGACCATTGAAGGATTGGCCAAAGAAGGAAAACTCCACCCCATCCAGGAGGCCTTTGTCGACCTGGCGGCCATCCAGTGCGGCTTCTGCACACCGGGCATGGTCATGGCCGCTTATGCACTTCTCAAAGAAAATCCTGCTCCCACTCGGCAGGAGGTGATCGAGGGTCTGGCCGGAAACCTGTGCCGCTGTACCGGGTATCATGATATCATCCGGGCCGTTCAAAAGGCGGCCAAGCAATTGAGGAAAGGTTGATGGGTCCCAAGTACATTCCGGCTCAATCCCTTGAAGAGGCCCTGGATACCCTTGATCGTCAAGGGGAAAAGACTCGGATCCTTGCCGGCGGCACCGATGTCATGGTGTCCCTGCGCACGGCCCGCTTGGAATGCGGCGCCGTCCCTGAATTTCTCCTCGACATTTCAGCCCTCCCTGAACTGAAAGAAATTCATTTTAAAGACGATCAGGTAAACATCGGTGCGGCCGTGTCTTTTCGGGTTTTGGAAAGCTATCCCCAGATTCAAAAAAGATGGCCCTTGCTGGCCAGGGCCTCTTCCCGGATCGGCTCTCCCCAGGTCCGCCACCTGGCCACCCTGGGCGGTAATGTGGGCAGTGCTTCTCCGGCCGGGGATGGCATCACCCCATTGGTCGCCTTATCGGCCGAGGCCCATGTCCGTTCGGCAAGGAGGAGTCGGCGTGTGCCCGTGGAGGATCTTATCACCTCCCCGGGGAAAAATGCCCTGGCCTTGGATGAGCTGATCGTTTCTTTTTTCTTAAAAGCGCCTCTTCAGCCGGAGGCCTGTTTTTTCGACAAAATAATGCGCCGCCAGGCAGTGGCCATCGCCCGCATGAATCTGGCGGTCCAATTGGCCCTGGATCCTTCGGGAAAGATTGCTTGTGCCGCTATTGCCGCCGGGGCGATTTTACCCAGACCCGGCCGATTGACCGAGGTCGAGAAACAGCTTATAGGCCAAATTCCGAATGACGACCTTTTTTTAAATGCCGGTGAAACCGCCACCCGGGTGATGCTTAAAGCAAGCGGGCAAAGGCCGTCCATGGCCTATAAGGTCCCGGCCTTAAAAAAGTTGGTGGCCTTGGGTTTAAAAAAGGCCAGCCGGATTTCGGTGTAGGGGTATAGGGTGTAGGCATGAGGAGTTACTTCGAAAATATAAACCCGGAAATTCTTTTAGGTTATCAATTTGATTCAGATCATCGGTAAGAGCCCGAGACGAATCGGGGCGGAAGAAAAGGTTCGAGGCCTGACCCTTTTCGGGTCCGATCAAGGCCGACCCGGAGATCTTTATCTGGCCGTGGTTCGGGCCTATGAGGCCCCGGCTAAAATTTTGCGGATCTGCTTAGAGGCCGCCGAAAGGATGGCCGGAGTGGTCCGGGTCTTTACCGCCGCAGACATTCCTGGGATCAATCAAATCGGCATCATTCCCATGACCAAGGACCAGCCGGTATTGTCCGATGGAGTCGTTCGCTATCCCGGCGAAGCCGTGGCCCTGGTCGCCGCTGAAACTAAGGAAGGCGCTTTGGAAGCCGCCAGGGCCGTGGTTCTGGAACTTTCACCTCTGCCCGGAGTCTTTGATCCCTTGAAGGCCTTGGAACCTGATGCTCCACTGGTTCATGAAAAGGGGAATCTCCTTTTTCGGCAAGGGGTCGTCAAGGGGGATGCCGAAGAGGTCTTGAGCAAATCGGCCCATCGGTTGAGACGCACTTATTCCACCTCATCCTTAGAACATGGGGCACTGGAACTCGAAGGGGGCCGGGCCGATTGGCAGGACGGCAATATCATTGTCTATGCCTGCACCCAGAACCCCCACTACGATCAAAGCGACCTGTGCCGGTTGTTGGGTCTTCCACCCGAAAAGATACGGGTGGTTCAAACGGCCACCGGCGGCGGCTTCGGCGGCAAGCTGGACTTGAGTGTTCAGAGCTACCTGGCCCTGGCCGTTTATCACCTTAAAAGGCCAGCCCGTCTGGTTTACGGCCGGGAAGAATCTTTTTTAAGCACCTCCAAACGGCACCCCTTGTTGATCGATTATGAAAGTGGGATGGATGAGCAGGGCAAACTGACGGCCGTCAAAGTGGAAATCCTGGGAGACGGCGGGGCCTATGCTTCTTACGGGGTGGCGGTCTGTATGCGGGCCGCGGTCCAGGCCACCGGTCCTTACGAAGTCCCTCATGTGCTGGTGGACAGCCGTATGGTCTATACCCACAAACACTGGGGCGGGGCCATGCGGGGCTTTGGCGTGCCCCAGATGGCCCTGGCCCATGAAGGCCAGATGGACGGCCTGGCCCAGGCCATTGGGATGGACCCCCTGGAGTTTCGCCTCCATAATTGTCTGAAGGCCGGTTCTCAAACCGCCACCGGGCAGGTCCTTTCCTCCAGCGTGGGGATTGAAAAGTGCCTCCGGCGGATTCAAAAAATTTATCAGGCCTGGCGGAAGAGGGCTGTTTCGGATCAGGATGTCCTCCGGGGAGTGGGCCTGGGAGCCATGATTTACGGCCTGGGAAACACCGGGGTGAGCAATCCTTCCACGGCCCAGATTCAGGTCTTACCCAACGGAAAGCTGATCCTCTTTACCGGTGCGGCCGAGATCGGCCAGGGATCGGATACCGTCTTGTGCCAGATGGCCGCCCAATTTTTCGGGGTACCCCTGGACCTGATTCAGTTGGTCCGGGGAGATACCGGACGGACCACCAGCGCCGGGGCCACATCGGCCAGTCGGCAGACCTATATCTCGGGCAATGCCGTGCTGGCGGCGGCTCAAACCGTTGAGGAGATGTTGCTTAAAGAGGCGGCATTGGAATGGCATTTGGATTCCTCGGTTCTTCGCCGGGAAGGGCCGATGATTATTGCCCCCGACGGACGCTCTCTGGAAATATTCAAAATGGCTTCTCGTTTTGCCGTCCAGGGGAAAGAATTGAAAGGCCATGGCCGCTTCGACCCGCCGGTGACCCGACTGGACCACAAAATCGGGCAGGGGAATCCCTATGCCAGTTATGCCTTTGCCGCCCAAGTGGCCTTAACCGAGGTGGACCGTCATTCGGGATTGGTCCGGGTCCCCCGAGTGGCCGCGGCCCATGATGTGGGCAAGGCCATCAATCGGCGGGGAGTTTTCGGGCAGATCTGCGGCGGTATCGTCATGGGCATCGGGTTTGCCACCATGGAGGAATATATCCCTGGAAAGACCGATAACTTCCGGGAATACCATCTGCCGACCATGGCCGATGTCCCGCGAATTACACCGCTGCTGGTCGAAGACGAAGATCCCACCGGTCCTTACGGGGCCAAGGGGGTGGGGGAACCGGCCCTGATTCCCACGGCCCCGGCCGTTGCCGGAGGGGTTTCCAAGGCCCTGGGAAAGCCCATGACCCACTTGCCTTTGAGTCTGGAAAGGATCATGAAAGAGTTGTAGTGGGTTTGTAAAAAGTCATCAAAATCCCTCCCGCTCTCCCTTTGTCAAAGGGAGGAGATAAGCTTCCCCCTTTGGAAAAGGGGGATCGAGGGGGATTTAGCCCTTGAATCCTCGAATCCTTGGCCCCTTTTAAAGGAACAGGCGACGAGACCATTCTTTATTAGAAGAGAAAGCTATGATCATCGATCCTGAAAAATGCACCGCCTGCGGGCTGTGTGTCAAAGACTGCCCCATCGAATGTGTTCAACTGATTGACGGGAAAGCGGTTATCGGCCCGGACTGCGTGGAATGCCGCACCTGTCTGAGGGTCTGTCCTGTTCAGGCCGTGCAGGAGATGACCGAAGAACTATCGGACCGGATCGTCTGTACGGCCTGTCCGGTCAATTGCCGGATCGCTCCTGACAAGACCGGGGCCTGCCGAAGGTTTGCCAATCAACAGGGAGAACTGGTCCGAGTTAAACCATTGGTCTTTTATGATGAGGTTAAGAATCTCATACCTCCCGCACCCCCTTCCTATTTGATGCCTCCCTTAATCACCGGCATCGGTGCCGGCACAACCTACCCGGATCACATCCCGGCCCCCTATATTGTCGGCGACCGGCGTGATGAAGTGGATGTGGTCACGGTCGTCACCGAGGCCCCCCTTTCTTATTCGGGGATAAAAATCAAGGTGGATACGGATGAATCTCTCGGCCAGGAAGGGGCGGAAATCCGTTTTGAAGGCCGTCCGGTGGGCATGGTGGAAACCGAAGAGTACGGTTCAAAGATCCTGGCTGTGGGCGGGGTAAACCGGATGACCGGAAAGCAGGGCTTTGCCGTGGCCAGGGCCATAGCGGCCGTGGCCAATCGCCGGGCCGTTGAACTGACCATCAAAAAGGGCGCCCGTTTGACCCTTCAGGTCGGCCGGCCACCGCTGATCAATGGACAAAAAACAGGGCCCATGCGGGTGGGCTGCGGCTCGGCCACGGCCGGACTCTTTGCCCCTCTCTTTAAAAAAGCGGCCGACGAGGTGATCGTCCTGGATGCCCATATCACCTCTCAATTGAGCCGTCATGCTTCCGGACGGGCCATGGGTATGAGACCCACGGGGATCCGTCTGATCTTTCCCGAGTCCACACCGGGAAGATATTTCGGCCGCAGCGGCCCAGGGTGGGGAGGCACCCCGATCGAAAATCCCCTGGAGGTCATTGCCTCGGTAGATCCGAACAAAACACCGGATGGAACCAGGGTCTTGATCACCGAAACTACCGGAGAGCGGGCTGCTTTTTTTATCTATTATGCTGATAAGGGATTTGTCCAGCAGCCCTTGACCCCGGAAGCCGAAGAGGCCGTTTTTACCATTCAGGAAACCTGTGAGGCCTCGATGGTCTCTGCCTTGTATGTGGGCGGGGCCGGTGGATCGGCCCGGGCCGGGGTTACCCGCTACCCGTTAAAACTGACCCGGGCCGTTCATCAAAGAAAGGCCGTCCTGACCGTAGGCGGGGCACCGGTATTTCTTTTGCCCGGGGGTGGGATCACTTTTTATGTGGACGTGGAACAGGTCCAGGAAGGGGCCTTCACCTGGACCCCGACCCCGGCCATCATTTCGCCCCTTGAATACACTATGACTTTGAAAGACTATGAGGCCATGGGAGGGCATGTGAAAGCCATAAAGCCTTTTTCCCAAATCCGTGGGAAACTGATAAAATGGACCAAGCGTTAGACTTATGATATGAAAAGATATTTTTCAGACAGGATAAAAGGATTAACAGTTTTTTTCTCAGGCTCCGGAGGGGGCCGAGAAAGATTGCATCCGCTTTCTGCGAAAAATGAGGTTCCTGTCCGCAGGACGACTGGTATGTGCCTTTCTTCCAGAAAGGCACAAATATCCAGGTAATCCTGTAAATCCTGTCTAATTAAGGGTTTTGAATTTAAAAGGCTCAATAGTTACTAAAATGCAAACAACTCAGACGTTCATAATATCCCCTAACCAACCGTCTGATCCAGGGGTTCTGAACTCCGAACTCCGAACTCCGAACTCCGAACTCTTTTGCGCTCCCAACGCGCAACCCGTAACCCGGAACCCGGAATTCTTTTCCCCCATCCAAGTCCTCTCCCCCGATCTGATCCTGGTCGACTGGGGTCCCATGACCCTGACTTTATCGGTCTGGGCCGATAACCAGCCCCGGCCAATCATGGCCGTTCAATCGGCCATAAAGGCCCTGGAGCTTCTGGGTCAATTGGCCGAATATCAGAACCTCCTCAAAATTCCTTTGAATACAATTAAAAAGAGAAGACCAACTTCCCCCTTTAATAAAACGGGCTGTTTCGGCCTGCCGGAAGGTTTCTGCGGAATTGACCGGTATGGCCGCCGTGGCCGGTCTGGTAGCCGATGAAATCGTTGCCTCGGCTCTGACTTTGGGTGCAGACCGGGTCATCGTCAATAACGGCGGCGATATTGCCTTAGGTTTGAAGGGAAAACAAAGAATTCGAGTGGGTTTAAAAGACTCTTTTAAAGAAAAGGTTTCCCATGTCCTGGAAATTTTTCCGGACCAGGGGATAGGCGGTGTGGCCACCAGCGGCTGGGGAGGAAGGTCATTTTCTCCGGGGATTGCCGATGCGGTCAGTGTCTGGGCAGCCGATAGTGTTATCGCCGATGCGGCGGCCACCTGGATCGCCGGGCAGATGAAACTGGATTCGCCCAAAGTGGTCCGCAGTCCGGCCAAAGAATTGGACCCGGAGACGGACATCCCCCATCTTCTCATTACCCTGGATGTTGCCCCACTTACGCCCGAGGAGAAGGAAACGGTTTTAGCGGCCGGGCTTGCCGTCGCCCGTGGCCTGATTGAAAAAGGAATTATCCGAGGGGCCTTTCTGGCCGTCCAGGGCGATTATCGATGGATCGCTTTTCAGGAGCCCTTTCCCAAATCGCTAACCCCAAAATAGAGATACTCTCGCGGGTCAAGAAATCCAAAGAGGTCAATGTTTCCAATCTTTTTCTCCCAACTTTCCTGGGGATAGGGAAGTATTTTCCTAAATATTAAATGAAAACAAGTAGTTTCGGTTAAAATTTAAAGACATAAAATTTTTTTTACCATTATTGTTTAATTATTTCAAAATGTTATTTATTTTTGAGCCTGAGCTTCTGATTTCCCGGTAAAAATATTTTTACCCCGAAGTCTCGAACCGGGCAGCATCCAATTGAGGATTAATTTATTATTGAAAACAAAATTAGTATGTTACATAAACAAAATTTTTGTCTGTTAATTTGGCATCATGTTTGCACCTAATAGAAGGCAAGATAACAAATCTCTTTATCTCCTTTCCTTAAAAAGTAAAAGCCAATCCCCCAAAAGGTTGGCTTTTATTTTTTGGTAGTTATCGTAACCTTCTTCATTTCGGCCCTCCGATTGACAGTCAGTCAAAACCAATTTTTCTATAGAGCAGCTCAAGCTTTGCCGGATCGCTGGCGGTGGTTTGGTGGATTTATGATTGAAGTCCACCCGATCCCTTGGCATAGCAAGGGGCTTTATTTAATAGGCTAAAGGTTTTTTGAAAGGTAGAGAATCCGTTGAAGGGCGGTCAGATGGGTTCCAACGGTAAGCAAGACCAGAAGGGCGATAAAAAAAAGATGATCGGTCAGCCAGGCCCGGGAGGGAAAGGCAAGGATCAAAAGATCATTCAAGATAGACCCAAGGCCCAGGCAAACAACCCGCTCGGCCCGGCCAAAAAATCCTATTGAAATCGACAATCCCAGGCCTTCTCCCCGGGCCCGGGAATAGCTGACCATAAAGGAGCCGATTAAAAAGAAGAAGAGGAGGGCGGTCACCAAGGCGGATTGTTGGGGGAGGTTCTTCAAATAAAAGAGCCAGATCCCAAAGACGGCAAAAAAATCACTGTATCGGTCTAAAACAGAATCCAGGAAGGCCCCGGACCTGGTTTTCTGGTCGGCCTTCCGGGCCAATCCGCCGTCCATGGTGTCGATGGCCCCGGATATAAGGACCCCCAAGCCTCCAAGCCAGAGGGAATGGAAAAAGGCCGGGATGGTCAAAAGGCTGATCAATAAGGCCAGGTAGGTCAGGTGATTGGGTTTGACTCCCAGACGATGGAAGAAAGAGACCGGACCGTCTTCCACGCATTTCAGATAACGGCTCCCTAACCGGCTTTCACGGAGCAAATGAGATATCCTCTTTATAGCCCAACTTTATCCTTGATGTCGAATTTAATCCTCAAACCCCGGTGGGGCACGATGAAGCTTGAAAGTGGGGTTCTCCGAACTCCGAACTCTTAACTCCGAACTTTATTTTCGTCTTAAGTATTCTTCCATCTGCCGCCGGGACTCGCCTTCCTCCATCTGAACCGGAGGATGCTTCATCAAATAGGCTGAAACCGGGAGCAAGACGCCGGACTCCCCCCGATCCCGGGCCACCCGGCAAAAACGGACGGCATCGATGGCCACGCCGGCGCTGTTCGGGGAATCCTGGACCGAGAGCCGGGCCTCCAATTCCAGGGGGACCCCGCAAAAATTTTCGGCTTCAATCCGTAAAAAACAGACCTTGTTATCTCCCTGCCAGGGGACATAATCGGAAGGCCCGATATGGATGTTTTCTTCGGCCAGAGGTTCATTTAATTGGGATTGGACCGACTCGGTTTTAGAGATCTTTTTGTTTTTTAATCGGTTTTTTTCCAGCATATTCAGAAAATCGGTGTTCCCGCCGGTATTGAGCTGATAGGTCCGTTTGATCTTCACCCCCCGTTCTTCAAAGAGGTGGGCCAAAACCCGGTGAATGATGGTGGCCCCGATCTGCGATTTGATGTCATCTCCGATCAGGGGTATGCCCCGTTGTTCAAAGTTTTTGGCCCACTGTGGATCGGAAGCAATGAATTCGGGCATACAATTGATCAAACTGACCCCGCTGTTCAGGCAGCAGGAGGAATAAAAACGGACGGCTTCGGTCGAGCCGACCGGGAGGTAATTAATCAACATCTCGGCCCTGGATTCTTTAAGAACTTTCTCCACATCCACCGGTTTTTCATCCGCAGGAAGAAAGGTCCGCTCCGGCGGGTATTCCTTCATATGAGGGGCGAAGCCGTCCAAAACAGGACCCATTTGGACCTTGATGCCATAATGGGGCAGAGAAGGCCAAATGGGATAGACGCAATTGGGAAGGGCCAAGACGGCCTCTTCAAAAGGGCGACCGACTTTTCTCCGGTCGATATCAAAAGCGGCTACGACTCGAATATTCTCCGGTAAATACCCCCCCAAATTTTGATGCATCAAACCTTCTTTAACAGAAGGATTTTGGCGGTAATATTCAATCCCCTGCACTAAGGCGCTGGCACAATTTCCAACCCCGCAGATGGCTACTCTAATGTTCCCTTTATCCATCCAACAGCCTCCCATCCCTATTAAACAGAAGATAGTCTCACAACATCATGAAGTCATTTAAAAAAATTATAATAAATCGACTTAAAAATCAAATTAAAAAGCAATAAAAAAAATCCTTTTACTTTTCCTGGGTGGAAAGTTGTGATAAAAAGAGAATATTTTTTCGGACCTTTTTCCCATTCAGAAAGAGAGGGAAAGGAGAATAGATTGGGTGGGCCTTCTTATATCAAAGAATTTGAGTCCGGTTCGCTGAAACGGAAGGCCGAAAGGGGCTGGGAGATTCTCAGGAAATGCAGTCTTTGCCCCCGGAATTGCGGCATAAACCGGCTGGAAGGGGAACGGGGCTTCTGCCGGACCGGCCAATTTGCCCTTGTTTCCAGTGTAGGCCCTCATTTTGGAGAAGAAGATCCCTTGGTGGGACAATATGGATCGGGGACGCTCTTTTTTGCTTTTTGCAATCTGGGTTGTATCTTCTGCCAAAACTACGAATTGAGCCATTATGGAGAAGGCCGGGAAACCTCTCCTGAAGACTTAGCCCGACAAATGCTCCACCTGCAGGCCATAGGATGTCATAATATCAATTGGGTTACTCCAACCCATGGTGTCCCCATGCTTTTGAAGGCTTTGCTGACGGCCATTCCCCAGGGATTGCATCTTCCCCTGGTCTATAACTGCGGGGGATACGAATCTCCCGAAACACTGCTCTTGTTGGAAAATATTGTCGATATTTATATGCCGGATTTCAAGTTTTGGGAACCCGCTGTTTCTCAAGAATTGGCGCAAGCCGGCGATTATCCGGAGATCGCCCGAGCGGCCTTGAAAGAGATGCACCGGCAGGTCGGGGATCTTGTGATTGATCCAAGGGGGATCGCCCGGAAGGGATTATTGGTTCGACACCTGGTTATGCCCGGCGGATTGGCCGAAACCAAAGAGATTATGAACTTTATTTCCAAAGAAATCTCCCCCCAGACCTATGTGAATGTCATGGATCAATACCATCCTTGCGGCGAGACCCCGCGGCATCCCGGGATCAACCGCCGGATTTATGCCGAAGAATACGAGCAGGCCCTGGAAGGGGCCGTTGAGGCCGGTCTTCGCCGGGTAGACCAGCGTAAAACCCGTAGAACGATAAGATAGGGATGGAATCATGGAAAGAATCTTAGCGGTCGGCGACATCCATGGCTCTTATGACAAATTGATCCGTTTGATGGAAAAAGTCGAATTGGACCCGGAGAAAGATGTTTTGATTTTTTTGGGGGATTATATCGACCGGGGTAATCAATCAAAAGAAGTGGTCAATTATCTGATTGAACTTAAAAAACAATTCCTTTCGGCCGTTTTTCTTTTAGGCAACCACGAGCAGATGTTACTGGAATACCTTCGGGGGGACAAAAACAGCCCCTTTCTGATCAACGGAGGACAGAAGACCTTGGATAGTTATTTCGGGAAAGGCCGGCGCCCTCCCCACCTGGCCCCTGACCCGATCTTTCCTTCCGAGCACCTGGATTTTTTTAAATCCTTAGTTCCCTATTATGAACTGGAGGACTATATTTTTGTTCATGCCGGACTCCGGGACGGAATCCCATTGGAGAAACAGGACCTCATTGATCTTCTCTGGATAAGGGAAGATTTTTACTTTTCCAAATTTAGTTTTGGGAAGACGATTGTTTTTGGACACACCCCGTTCCCGCAACCTTTTAAGCTTAACCAAAAGATTGGGATCGATACCGGCGCGGGTTTTGGGTACAAATTGACCGGCGTTGAATTGCCAATCATGAAGTTTTACACCATATAAACCGAATAGACGGTCCGCCGTCCTCATTCAAAACATCAAATAACCATTGGAAGCGCTATTGATTTTTTGCTGTTGACCTGGGAAAACAATTCTGATAATTTTATTAATAACATGAAGGGATAGGTCTTTATCGGTAGCCTGGAGTGGATGGCCCTAATACCAAATTAACAAGGAGGCCCGCATGAAGATTAAACATTGGATGACCAAGGACCCGGTGACCGTCACTCCGGACACCTTGGCGGTTGAAGCCCAAAAAATTATGAAAGATAATAAGTTTCGTCGCCTGCCGGTGGTTGAAAAAGGGAAATTGGTGGGCATCGTTACCTTCCGTAACCTCATCGAGGCCGCACCTTCTCCAGCCACTACTTTGAGTATCCATGAATTAAATTATTTAATCATGAGAATCAAGGTGAAAGACCTGATGAAAAAAAATGTCGTCACTCTATCCCCGGAGGATACGGTAATCGACGCCATTGCCCTGGGAACGAAAAAAGATATCGGCGGGTTCCCGGTCGTGGATGAAAAAGGAAAAGTGGTGGGGATTGTCACGGAGAGCCAAATCGGCAGGGCCTTGATGAACCTTTTTGGGACCAACATTGAAAAGGAGATCATTTCCCTGGAAAATGTGGACCTCCAGTTGGGTACGATCGGAAATTTGACGTCCATCGTTGAAAAGTTAGGAGTAACCATCCTCAGTATTTTTTCCATACCTAAGAGAACCACCGATTTATTGCGGGTTTTTATCCGAATCAAATCAGATAAAAAAGATGAGGTGGTAGAGGCCCTTAAAAAGGCCGGGTATGAGATTGCTGAATAATTGAAGCCCTTTCTTTATAATAATTTCCTTGAATGCCCTGAAGTTTAGGGCATTCTTTTTTAAGGTCGCGCATGAAAAATAAAATTATTGGGATTGTTGTTTTGCTGATCCTCTTGTTCGCCGGCGGATTGGCTTGCGCCGAAGAAACCAACCGGATTGTGGCCATAGTGAACAATGAAATCATTACCTTTTATGAACTGGAAAAAGCCATAAAAAGTCTGCCGCCTTCGGTCGTGGAGAAAGAAAGACCGGGGGAGATTCAGAAACAGGTCCTATTCCAGTTGGTCGATCAGAAATTGGTAGAGCTCCAGATAAAGCGCTTAGGGATCCAGATTTCTTCCGATGAGGTAGAAAAAACAGTGGCCAAAATCAAGCAAGATCAGGGATTGACCGGCGCGGAAGATTTTGCCAAGGCCTTAAACAAGGAAGGATTGACCGAGAAAGATTTTAATAATAAGATAAAAGAACAGATTCAGAGATTTAAACTTATTAGCCGGGAAATCGGAAGTAAAATCATCATCCCCGAGGCCCGCGTCATGGAATATTACCAAAAAAACAAATCCCTATTTCAAAAGGCAGAAGGAATTCATCTGGCCCTTATTCTCCTGACCACTTCCGCCACTTCTGCACCCGAAGAAGTCTTGGAACAAAAGAAGAAGGCCGAGGAGATCTGGGGGCGTCTCAAAAAAGGAGAGGATTTTTCAGATCTGGCTCGAAAATACTCTCAGGATCCCTCCGCCGCCCAAGGAGGGGATTTGGGGGTATTCAGCCTTAACGATCTTGATCCGTTCCTCCGGGAGGTGGTCTCTACCTTGAAAACAGGGGAGTTCAGTCAAGTCCTGCAATCCCCCCACGGATGGCAGATTATCAAGTTGATCGCTTCCCAAGATGCCAAGGAAGTTGGTTACGAAGAGGTCCGGGAAAGGATCTTAGAGCATCTCTATCAAGAAGAAGTGGACCTTCGATTCAGTCAGTGGCTCCAACAATTAAAGGATCGTTCTTATATCCAAATCCTTCTCTAGCCGGATTGAAACTCGCCATGATTGTTCCTATTTTTGAGTGCCGTTCATACCTTGAACAGCAAGTGACCATCCAGGGCTGGCTGGTTCACAAACGTTCCAGCGGCCAGGTGCGTTTTTTGGTCCTTCGGGATGGGACCGGGATTTTGCAGGCCGTCATGTTAAAGAAAAAGGTGAGCCCCGAGGCCTTCCAATCCTTCGATCAATTAGCGCAGGAATCATCCCTGGCTTTGACCGGGGTCTTGCATGACGATTCCAGGGCACCGGGAGGGGTGGAATTAGAAGTTTCCGATCTGAAAATCATCCAGGTCACCCAGCAATATCCGATTTCCCCCAAGGAACATGGTACGGCTTTTTTGATGGAACACCGCCATCTCTGGCTGCGTTCTCCACGGCAGCAGGCCATTTTGTGGGTCCGTCATGAATTGGCCCGGGCGGCCCGTGATTTCCTGGATGCTCACCACTTTATTGAATTGGATGCCCCCATATTGACCCCGGCGGCCTGCGAGGGGACGAGTAATCTGTTTAGTACTCCCTATTTTGAGCAAGGGATGGCCTATCTTTCTCAAAGCGGCCAGCTTTATATGGAGGCGGGGGCCATGGCCTTCGGCCGGGTCTATTGTTTCGGCCCGTCCTTCAGGGCGGAGAAATCCAAAACCCGTCGGCACCTGACCGAATTTTGGATGGTTGAACCGGAGATCGCCTTTGCCGACCTGGAACAATTGATCTCCTGGGCCGAACAAATGATCTCCTTTATGATCGACCGTGTCCTGGAAAAACGATCCGAAGAGCTTAAACTTCTGGAAAGGGACAGGACCCTTTTGGAAAAGATTAAACCTCCCTTTCCGCGTCTGTCCTATATCCAGGCCCTGGAATTATTAGCCGGACAGAATTTGTCCGTTTCCTTCGGAGAAGATCTGGGGGGTGATGAAGAGACGGCCATCGCCTCGCAATTCGACCAACCGGTGATTATCTATGGTTATCCCGCCGAATGTAAGGCCTTTTATATGAAAAAAGACCCCCAAGATTCCAGACTGGTCTTGAATATGGACATACTGGCTCCTGAAGGCTATGGGGAAATTATCGGCGGCTCGGAGAGGGAGGATGACCTGGAACGACTCCAGGAAAAGGTCAGAGAACAGGCCCTTTCCGAAGAGGACCTCCGGTGGTATTTAGATCTTCGCCGTTTCGGCACGGTCCCCCATGGCGGTTTTGGACTGGGCTTGGAGAGAATGGTCGCCTGGGTCTGCGGATTAAGACATGTTCGAGAGACCATCCCCTTTCCCCGAACTCTTTATCGCCTTTATCCCTAATTTTTCCTATGCCAGGCAAGTCCGTTGAGGCGATCGTTCTTCAGGTAAAACCTTACGGGGAGGCGGACTTGATTATTGATTTTTTTTCTTACCAAGGGGGAAGGCTCAGGGGGATTGCCAAGGGGGCCAAAAAAAGTAAGAAACGGTTTGTTCATTGTCTTGAACCCTTGAATCGGGTCCGCTTGAACATTTTTGAAAAACAAAATATTTCTCTGGCGCGAATTGATCAAGGGGAATTGATCGATCCTTTTCCGAGGATTCGAAAAGATTTTAGAAAATGGGGGCAGGCCTCCTTCTTCTGCGAAATGATCAGGGAGCTTTTCGCCGTGGGAGATCAAAATCCCTTGGTCTTTGAATTGATCAGGGAATCCCTGCAAGCCCTCGATCAGGAAAAAGGGGACCCGGATATTTTTATTATTTTTCAGGTACGGTTGCTTAAATTAGCCGGATACGCCCTCTACCTGAATACCTGTTTGAATTGCGGGAAAAAGGCGGAAGAGATGGGCGAAGCCTTCTTTTCCCTGACCAGAGGGGGGATCCTGTGTCCACTTTGCCTTCGAGGTGACAAAGGGATCCGACTTTCCAGCGGGGCGATCCAGAGCATTCGCCAGTCGGTGAGCATGCCATTACCCCAGGTTTTTCGGATTCGTTTTTCCATGGAGACCAGAAGAGAAGTCGAAGACCTGTTGGGGTCTTTTTCCAGGCATATTATGGGGAAGGAACTGGGATCGGCCCGTTATCTGAAGCAGATTCAGGAAGTTTATGGATGATAAAAACAAGGTCTAAGGTGTAAGGCCCAAGGCCCAAGGTTAATGCTTTATTAGTTTTTTGGCTTTGAACCTAACCTTCGCCTTGTGCCTTGCACCTTTCTTTTACAGGAGGTACTGTGCTTACCTTTCAGGAATTGATTGAATCATTGAACCGTTATTGGGCCGGACAGGGGTGTCTGTTATTGCAACCCTATGACCTGGAAGTAGGGGCCGGGACCTTTCATCCGGCAACCTTTTTAAGGGTCCTGGGGCCGGAGCCCTGGAAAGCGGCCTATGTGGAACCCTCCAGACGCCCGACCGACGGCCGGTACGGTGAAAACCCCAACCGGCTTCAGCATTATTATCAATACCAGGTTATCCTCAAACCCTCTCCCCTGGAAGTTCAGGATTTATATTTAAAAAGCCTGGAGAGTTTCGGGATCCACCCCCTGGAACACGACCTTAGATTTGTGGAAGACGACTGGGAATCCCCGACCCTCGGGGCCTGGGGGTTGGGCTGGGAGGTCTGGTTGGACGGCATGGAGATCACCCAATTCACCTATTTTCAACAATGCGGGGGTATCGACCTTTCGCCCATTTCGGTTGAGCTGACTTACGGACTGGAGCGGATCGCCATGTATCTTCAGGAAAAGGACAATGTTTTTGATCTAAAATGGAACGACCGAATTTCTTACGGGGAAATCCATCATCAGGAGGAATTCGAATTTTCAACCTACAACTTTGAACGGGCCGATGTGGAACAATTGCGAAACCATTTTCAATCTTATGAACAGGAGAGCCAAAGACTGGCCGCCCTGAAACTTCCCCGGCCGGCCTATGATTTTTGTCTGAAATGTTCCCATGTTTTTAATATCCTGGACGCCCGGGGGGCCATCAGCGTCACCGAAAGGACCGGATACATTGGAAGGATTCGAGACCTGGCCCGGGCCGTGGCCAATGAGTACACCATCCAGCGGGAGATCCAGGGGTTTCCGTTGCTTAATCAGGATGCCTGATGTCCGATAAACCATTTTTAGACCCATTTGTTTTTTACAGGATTAACAGGATAAAGCCATTTTTTCCCTTCTTTCGAAAGGGTAAAAAATCATGGTCACCCTGTAAATCCTGTCCTTCAAGGGTATTTTCAGAAAGAGGCTTATGGAACTGAACTTGTTACTTGAGATCGGCACCGAGGAGATCCCCGCCCGTTTTATACCCGGGGCCTTGCAGTCTATGAAATTACTGGCCCAGGACCGGTTCAACCAATTCCGTCTGCCCGGCCGGGAAATGAAAACCATGGGTACACCCCGCCGGTTGGCCTTATTGGTTTATGGACTTCCCCTTTCTCAACCCGACAAGACCGAAAACATCATCGGCCCCCCGAAAAGAGCGGCCTTTTCTGAGGACGGGACTCCGACCAAGGTGGCTCTCGGTTTTGCCAAAGCCAAAGGAGTAGCCGTCGAAGAACTGGAATTGATCGAAACCCCCAAAGGGGTTTACCTGGGCCTCAGGAAAACCATTCCGGGATTTCCGACCAGGGATGTCTTGTCCGAACTCCTGCCCCAAATGATCCTGGACTTGCCTTTCCCGAAGTTCATGCGTTGGGGGAGCTCTTCTATTCGTTTCGCCCGTCCCATTCATTGGATCGTGGCCCTCCTCGGAGGCCAGGTGGTGCCTTTTTCATTAGATGGGATTGCCTCCGGCAATCAGAGCCGCGGCCATCGTTTTATGGCCCCTCAACCCATAATCCTGAAAGGGGTGGAAGATTATTTGGGGAAGCTGCGTCAGGCCTCGGTCATCGTTGACCCTGGGGACCGGGAAGAATTATTACAAAAACAAATTGAAGTCCTGGGGCAAAGGGCCAAAGGAAAGGTTTTGATCGATGCCGAATTGCTTCAGGAAATCATTTTCCTGGTTGAATTTCCCGAATCGGTTTCCGGCGGGTTTGATCCCGATTTTTTAAATCTCCCGCCTGAAGTCCTGATCACCTCCATGAAGGAGCATCAGCGTTATTTTCCTCTGGTGGGAGACCAGGGGCAGTTGCTTCCCCGGTTTATCGCCGTAAACAACACTAAGGTGAAGGATACCGATCGGGTCATCCGAGGCCATGAAAAGGTCCTCCGGGCCCGTCTTTCCGATGCCCGGTTTTTTTTCCAGGAAGACCTGAAGGAGGCCTTGAGCCAAAAAGTGGAGAACCTGAAAGGGGTAGTCTTTCATTCCAGCCTGGGGACTTCTTACCAAAAAGTGGAGCGGGTTGTTGCCTTGGCCGCCCATCTTTCCCGAGAACTGGTTCCGGAAAAAGAAGAGTTGGTCAGGCGCTCGGCCTGGCTGTGCAAGGCCGATTTGACCTCCCTGATGGTTGGGGAATTCCCGACCCTGCAAGGGGTCATGGGACGGGAATATGCCTTGCGATCCAGGGAAAATGAAGAAGTGGCCCAGGGAATTTATGAACACTATTTGCCTGTTTCGGCCGACGGGCCCAGGCCGCAAACGGCCACCGGGGCTTTAGTGGGCCTGGCCGATCGACTGGATACCCTGGTCGGCTTTTTCGGTCTGGGCCAGATCCCCACCGGTTCGGCAGACCCTTATGCCTTGCGGCGCCAGGCCCAGGCCGTTATTTTGATTATTTGGGATAAGGGATATTCCTTATCTTTGGAGGAAACCTTGGACCAGGCTTTATCCCTGTATGCCGGACGCTTTAAAGAAGACGTTTCGATCAAAAAAAGCCTTTTCGATTTTTTCGCCCTGCGCCTGCAGCACCTCCTGGAAGGGGAGGGGATCGGCCGTGAAACCGTTGAGGCAATACTTTTCTCCGGCTGGGATGATTTCCTGGAAGAAAGGCAGCGGGCCCTGTCCCTCCAGGAATTTCAAGCCCATCCTGATTTCCCCTCCTTGACCATCGGCTGCAAACGGGCCCTGAATATCCTGAAAGGCCTTTCCTCGGATCAAGCCGGAAATGTTGACCCTGCCCTGTTATTAGAAGACCAGGAAAAGGACCTCTATGAAAAGGTGGTGGAAAAAGAAGCCGACCTGGAGCGGTTATTTCGGCAAAAAGGGTTTTCCGATTATCTCCTCCAATTAGCCCAGATCCGTCCGACCATCGATGCCTTTTTTGACAAGGTACTGGTTATGGCCCCCGATGAAAAGCTCCGGCAAAATCGTTTGGCCTTATTGTTCCGATTGACCGCTCTCTTCAACCGATTTGCCCTCTTCTCCAAATTTTCGATCTGATTCAGGGGGGCTGATTTTTTCGGGACCTTGACGACGATTCCCTCTCCTTTATCTACTATATATTGTATTTCAATTTTGATTGACTCCTTTCCATTGTATTTTTTTCTTTACAAAAATAATTTTTAGATTAAAATTGATTCATCCTAATTTTAAATAAAGGATGATCCTACGGCGATCTATTGAGGAGCCCCGGTAGGGTAAAAAAAGAAAGGTAATTTTTTAAAGTGAAACTTAAGAGATTAGAGCTTAACGGTTTCAAATCATTTTCAGAAAAGACGGTCGTCTCCTTTCCAAAAGGTATCAGCGGAGTCGTCGGGCCCAATGGATGCGGGAAAAGCAATATCGTCGATGCCATTAAATGGGTTATGGGGGAGCAAAGCCCCAAACAGCTCCGGGGCAAGGGAATGGAAGACGTGATCTTTGCCGGCTCAAACAATAAATCATCGGTGGGTATGGCCGAAGTTTCTCTGGTCCTGGACAATGACAACGGCTCCATGCCCCCGGAATTCGCTGACATTGACGAGGTGGTTATTACCCGCCGGTTGTTTCGCGACGGAGAAAGCGAATATGCCATCAATAACAAACCTTGCCGGCTGAAAGATATCACCCACCTGTTTATGGATACGGGTGTGGGCAGCAAGGCCTATTCGGTCATTGAACAGGGACGGATTGGGGCCATTATCGATTCCAAGCCCGAAGATCGCCGTCACTGGATAGAGGAAGCAGCCGGAATTTCCAAGTATAAAAGTAAAAAAAACGAGAGCCTGCGAAAGCTGGAATTGACCCAGCAGAATCTGCTGCGGGTAGGGGATGTCATTGCCGAGATCAAGAGGCAGATGAATTCCCTCTATCGGCAAGCTAAAAAGGCCGAACGCTTTAAAGAGATCCGGAAACAAGCCAAAGAAGTTGAATTGACCTTTTACGCCCAGGAATATCAAGACCTGGTCCTCCACATAGGGCGGAAAGAAGAAGAGCTGGAAGAACAACAGGTGCAAGTGGAAAATCTGGGGCAGGACTGCCAAACCCTTGAGGATCAGTTGGACCAACTTCAGGTCCGGCTTTTGGAAATCGAGAAGCAGTTAAAGGAGAAACAGGAACGGTTTTATGAGCAAAAGGCCGATTTGCAAAGACAGGAAGGCCTGATCCAACAGTATCAAAGAGAATTGGCTGGGCTGGGTCAGGAGGCCCTGGAAATCCAGAGAGAATTGAAAGAAATCGATAACTGGATTTCGGAAAATAAATCCCTTGAAAATGCCCTGGGAGAAGAGGTGGCCTCTTTTGCCGAAAAGGTGTCTCTCGAGGAAACGCGGGTCAAAGAGCAGGAAAAGAAGCTGGCCGAGTCCAGAGAGAACTGGGTCCAGGCCCAGGAAAAGGAAGAACAGACCAAGGATTTATTGGTTACCAGGCTGACCGAGTTAAGCCGGGTGAGAAACATGCGGGCCAATCTGGTTAAACAACGGGAGGACCGGAGCAGAAGAATAGTCAGACAAACCGAAGAGAAGGCCCAGTTGATCGATCGAATGAGTTTCTTGAATAGCTCCGTCCGGGAGACCGAATCCCTTCTGATAGAACAAAGGGAATCGGTAAGAGGGTACAAAGAAGAAATAGCCCGGACCCAACAACAAAAGGCTGAAGAAGAAAGGGCCAAAAAAGACCTGGAGATCGAACTCTTGGACTTGGAACAGGGCTTGAAACAAGATCAGGCCCAAATCAGAAATCTTCAGGAGATCCGGGATAATTTTCAGATCTATCAAAACGGGGTCAGGGCCCTGGCCCAGGGAGAAAGCCTGGCCGATATTTCCGAAGGCTCGTCTTTTGACCATGTCCTGGCCGAAGGCCTGGAAACCGTACCCGGCTGTGAGGCTGCCGTAGAAGCCGCCCTGGGAGAGGCTTTGCAGGCCCTGATCATCGGGGATCCTCTGGAAGCCGTCCGGGGGATAGGCTTTTTGAAGAAAACCGGAAAAGGCAAGGCCCATTTTTTGTCCATGGAAACCTTGCCGATATTAGAGAAGGGATCGGTTAATTGGGAAGAAAAAGGCTTGGTCCCTTTGTTATCCAAGGTGTCCGTGCGGGAAGAGTGCCGGCCATGGCTGGATATATTGTTGGGGTCTTTTGCCCTGGTCTCAGATTTAGCCGAAGGGTTGGAGGTCTGGAAAAATCATCAAGGCCGGGTTTCCGTAGTTACTTTGGACGGAGACCTGATCGATTACCAGGGAATCATTGCCGGGGGCAGTTCCGGGAGCCCGGAAAGCGGTATCCTGTACCAAAAGAATCTGATCCATAAATTGGAAGAGAGGGTTGGACAGTGGCAAGGGAAAATAGGCCTGAAAGGGGAAGAATGTCAGATTAAAGAGAATGAGATCAGGGAGCAGAATCTCTTTCTCAAGACTCTGGAAGACCGGAAGAAAGAAGAAGAACAGAAGATCCTTGAGTTGGAAAAATCCCTTTTCGGCTATCAGGAAGAGAAAAAACCTTTGCAGCGCCGCTTACAGATGCTTTCTCTGGAAGAAGAAGAATATCGTACCCTGGAGGAAGATGAGGCCTTGGAAGAACAAACCCTCAAAGCCCAGGAAGGGGGCGTTGTTTCGGATATAGAAGGGTTAAAAAAAGAAATCCAGGAAAAGGGCGAAGGGGTTAAGCTTCAGGAAAACAACCTGGAACAGGAGAGGCAGACCTTAACCCAAGCCTATACCCGGATGTCGGCCTTAAAGGAAAAGGGCGAGCACATAGGAAAAGAATGGGAACGGCTGAAGGAGTCCCTGGCCGAGAAACAGGGCCGTCGGAAAAGGCTCCTGGAAAAGACCGAGGCCGGCAGTCAGAATCATTTCCGGCTCATGGAAAATATTTCTCTCGGGGAGACGGCGGTAGCGGATTTGAGCCGGGAGGTGAAGGCCTTGGAAGAAGAGATCCAGGTTTCCAATCAAACCTGGGAAGAAATGATCCGGCAAAAGGAGAATTTGGAAATCCTCTTTAAAGAAAAGAGGGGTCAAAGGGCCGATGCCGAACGAAAAGAAAACGACCTCAGGATCGAGTTGGCCCAGATGACGATGAAAATCGATCATATCAAAGAACAGACCCTGGAACAATTCGGTCAACCCCTGGAAGAGGTGGTCAAAGATTATCTGAAAGGGGAGGAAGATCTGGAAACCCTAAAGGAAAAACGCAGGGCATTTAAGGAAAAGCTGGATCAACTGGGGGAAGTGAATCTGACGGCCCTGGAAGAATATAATGCCTTTAAGGAAAGGTATGATTTTTACCATACCCAGGAAGAAGACCTGCTCAAATCGATGGATTCTTTGAAAAGGGCCATCCAGAAAATAAATTCTACTTCCAAGGACCTCTTTTTAGCCGCTTTTCAAGTGATTCAGGAAAAAATGAACGAGGTTTTCCCCCTGTTGTTCGGGGGCGGTTCGGCCAAATTATCCTTAACCGATGAGACTGACCCCCTGGAGGCCGGGGTGGAGATCATGGTCCATCCCCCGGGGAAACGGGTGACCAGCATGAGCCTTCTTTCCGGCGGGGAAAAGGCCCTGACGGCCCTGGCCCTTTTATTTTCTACCTATTTGGTCAAACCCAGTCCATTTTGTCTCTTGGACGAGATCGATGCCTTCCTCGACGAAGCCAATGTGGAACGCTTCAAGAGTCTGGTTCAAAGTATCGTTCGAGATTCTCAGATCATCCTCATCACCCACAACCGGCGCATCATGGAAATGGCCGATACCCTTTATGGGGTAACCATGGAGCAGCCGGGAGTCTCCAAATTGGTCTCGGTCCGCTTAGACACCATTCAATAGGTTTTCTTTTATTCCCCCCATCCATTAAACTTAGGCAGGGAGAAATCTTTTTTACTTCTCCCTGCCAGTGGAATCCTTTATAATCCCGTCATGTTTTGAAGAAGGAAAGGAATAGCCGCATGCTAAAATGGTTTCGCCCAAAAGAAGAAAGTAAAAGCGAAGAGAACAAAACCCCGACCGAAGAAACGGAGGAAGTCGGTCCTGCTTATGAAAATAAAAAGGGGTTTTTCGGCCGCCTGAAAGAGCGGTTGACCAAGACCCGGGAAACCCTGATCAGCCGGGTGGATCATCTGGTTTTAGGTAAAAAGGAGATCGACGAAGATCTGCTGGATGAATTGGAGGAAATATTGATTACCTCGGACCTGGGGGTCCTGACCACACAGGCCCTGATCGATTCGGTTCAGCAAAAGGTGAAAAGGAAGGAGTTGAATGATCCCGAAAAGCTCAGGGAAACCCTCCAGCAGGAGATACTCCGGTTTCTGGAGGTGCCCCGAAAGGTCCCTGATTATTCCCAAAAACCTTATATTATTCTGGTCATCGGGGTCAATGGCGTGGGAAAAACCACGACCATCGGAAAGCTGGCTCAAAAATTTCGGGAGCAAGGGAAAAAGGTTTTATTAGTGGCCGGAGACACCTTTCGCGCCGCCGCCGGGGAGCAATTGGAGATTTGGGCCGGCCGCTCCGGTGCCGAGATCATCAGGCAGAAAGAAGGCTCCGACCCGTCGGCCGTCGTCTATGACGGTGTCAAGGCCGCCCGTTCCCGGGGAATGGACGTGGTTCTGATCGATACGGCCGGAAGACTCCATACTCGGGTGAACCTGATGGAGGAGCTTAAAAAAACCCGCCGGGTGATCCAAAAAGAGGTCCCGGACGGCCCCCATCAAACCTGGTTGATCCTGGATGCCACCATGGGGCAAAATGCTATTTCCCAGGCCCGGCTCTTTAACGAAGCCCTGGAGGTCAACGGGATCATCCTCACCAAGCTGGACGGGACAGCCAAAGGAGGGATCATCGTCGGTATCAGCAATGAGCTCAAGATTCCCATCGAATACATCGGCATCGGCGAGAAGGTGGATGATTTGCAGCCCTTTAATGCTGAAGAGTTTGTCCGGGCCTTGTTTTGAAACCAAAAATGGGTTCGAGAATTCCCTGCGTTATTGGTTTACGGTATTACACCCTGTGAGATTTCTGTTTTTCCTTGGACCTTGAACTTTTAGCCTTGAACCTTCATTTTTGCCAGCTGTCTTTTAGCTGGATCTCTTTTTGTTTACCCACAACGACCAGAAGAAATTTTTCGGGTTTCAGATAGGTCCTGGCTACCCGCCGAACCTCATCGGCGGTCACTTGATTGATAAGCTCAGGGTATCTCTCCGGAAAGTCCAAGCCCAGGCCGTAGAATTCCACGGCCGTTAAAAGGCGGACCAGTTTGGCATTGGTATCCATTCTCAAGGGGAAGCTCCCGGTCAGATAGGCCTTGGCTTCGGAGAGTTCGGTAGGAGAAATCCCTTTTTCCAGAAAGTGATGGATCTCTTTTGAGATTTCCGACAGGGCCTGGTTGGTATTCTGGCTTTTGGTTTCCATGGCAATTTGAAAAGACCCGGTATTTTCCCGGGCGTCGAAATGGCTGGAGATCCCATAGGTCAACCCCAGATTATCCCGGATGATATCCACCAACCGGGAAACAAATCCCCCGCCCCCCAAGATGTAATTCATCACCTGAAGGGCATAAAAATCCGGATTGGATCGGGCTATCCCCAAGTGCCCCCAGACAATACTGGCCTGGGAAATGGGCCGGTCGATTTTTTCAATGACCGGGCCGGTCAGGGCCGGTGGCTGGACCTGGGACGGTCGAAGGATAGGGGCCGGTTTCCATTCCTTCAAACCCTCTTGGATCATTCGGCTGCCTTCCTCGAGGCTTATTTTTCCGACTATCAAGATGCTCACGTTGTTAGGCCGGTAATAAGCGTGAAAAAAGCCGACGATATCTTCCCGGGTTATGGAGGAAAGGGTGGAAAGGGACCCTTCGGGAGGATGGGCATAGGGATGGGGCCCGTATAATTTTTGGGCAAAGGCCTTTTGGGCCACCTGTCTGGGGTCCTCTTCCATCCGTTTCAATCGGGCCTTCAATTCAGAGACTTTACGGCCGATCTCCTTCTGGTCAAAGCCGGGATTTAAGAGGATGTCCGAAAGGATGGAAAGACCCAGGGGCAGATCTTTTTTGAGAATGGACAATCGAATGGTGGCATAGTCCGCTTCGGCGGAAGCGGAAAGAGATCCCCCGACCGATTCGATCTGTTGACTGATTTGGGCGGCATCCCTTTGGGCGGTCCCTTGGGGCAGCAATTCGGCGACCAGGTTGGCCAGACCCAAAAGAGGGGGAGGGTCCATGGCAGCGCCGGCCCGAATCAGGACTTGAAGGTGAATGGTCGGGAGTTGGTTCTTTTCGGAAACGACCAAGGTCAACCCATTGGGAAGGGTGGTTTTTCGGGCCAAAAATTCGGCCCGGGTGTTGAGCGTAAAGGCTTCAGAACAGAGGGCCAACAAGGGTATCATAACTCCGACCTTTATTAATAGATTCACTTAAAAATCCTTCAACCATATTATGATGATGTTGTGGAATGCCCGTTTTGGTCTTGTCATCCGGCGAAAGCCGGAATTCAGGATTAAGGAACTGGACCCCGGATCAAATCCGGGGCAGGCTTCTGATCCGATGTTCGCGGGGGTGACGGGCCTTATGGAATTTTTTCGAATCCATCCGATTACGAATCGGTTTTTTTTGAAAAAGAGGAATTCTTTTGCTCCCGTTCAATGGGTATCAAAACCCCGATGGTTTTATTTTTCCCTTTGAAATAGGTTTGATAGACCCTCAAGAGGTCTTCTTCCCGGACGGCTCGGATCCCCGGCAAGAATTTCTCCAGGTCTTTCCAATTCCCCAGGGTTTGATATTTCCCTAAAAGGCTCCCCTGATAAAAGATGGAATCCTGGGCAAAAATAAATCCCGCTTCGATTTGATTCTTGGCCCTTTCGATTTCTTCGCCGGTAGGGGGATTTTTTTCCCATTCTTCCAATTCCTGAAAAAGGCGCTCTTCTATTTGCTCCGGGCTTCGGCCGGGCATGGCCTGGGCATAGAAGAAGAAGAGATAAGGATCCCTGGATTGGAAGGCATAATCCGCTCCGGCTTCCAAGGCCTTTTGCTCCCGGTATACCATCTTTTGAACCATTCGGGAACTTTTTCCTCCGGCCAAAATTTGTGCCATGACCTTCAGGGGAAAAGAGTCGGGGTGCGGGAAGGGGGGGACATGAAAGGCCAGAAGTACGTAGGGCAACTGGGCCTCTTCCCGGCGAAGAATAATTCGTTTGTCGGCTTCCTGAGGCGGCTCTTGAATAGCCGGTGGTTGAGGGGCGGTTCCTCCTGGGATCCGCCCGAAGGTTTTCTCGATCTGGGGGATAACCTTCTTTTTATCAAAATCGCCGATCACGACCAGAGTTGCATTGGCCGGCTGATAATAGGTCCGGTAGAAATTCAAAAAATCGGCACGGGTAAGGCGGTCCAGGTCCTCCATCCACCCGGTTACCGGCCATTTATAGGGATGTGATTTGAAGGCCGTCGCCACGACTTCTTCCAGAAGGGAGGCGGAGGGATCGTCTTTAATCCTTAAACGACGTTCCTCCTGAACCACTTTTCTTTCGGTCAAGAATTTTTCTTCATCGACCAGCAAGCCGGTCAGGCGATCGGCTTCCAGGGCCAGGGCGATACCCAGGCGGTCTGAGGCCAGGTTTTCATAATAGGCCGTGAAATCGCGGCTGGTGAAGGCATTGTTCTGCCCGCCGTTTTTCTGAATGATCCGGGAATATTGCTTGGGCCCGTATTTTTTCGTCCCCCGGAACATGAGGTGTTCGGTAAGATGGGCCAGCCCTGATTTCCCCAGAGGTTCATCTTGCGAACCTACCCTATACCAGACCTGGATGGAAACCACCGGTGCCTTGGTGTTGGGCATCAACAGGACCTGCAATCCATTGGACAGACGGGTTTCATAGACGTCTTCGAGGGTCAGGGCCAGAAGCCGTGACCCCGACCCCAAGACCAAAAAAACCACCGCTACGGCCGAGGCCATAAAAATAAATCGAATCATTTCTTGCCTTGCTTGACAACCTGTTTTTTTTTAATTATAACATAAATAACCCTTTACTTGACAAGATCTATTTGAGAATATAGGCAACAAATAAAATATAAGAATCAAGGGGTAAAGGGAGCAAGGGAGAGCTTGGAAGTTAAAACCTTGAATCCCCGAATCCTTGAACCCCATTTTTATCATTTGCATTTCCTTCTCCCCTAAAATCCGGGCCTGTCCGATCTTTCTTAAGGAGGCAAAGCTAATGCCATTAGAAAAACAAGTTTGGGATGTAATAGATTTGACTTTTAAGACCGTAACCCCTGAAACTCCTTTAAATGAAGCCTGCGCCATCTTGACCGGTCATAGCAAGGAAAAGCCCGAAGCCTTAGGATTGGTGGTGATGAGAACCTCGGGGGAGTACTTAGGTCTCTTGACGGTTAGAGATATTTTAAAATATATGATTTACCTTCATAACCGGACACTGAATAAATCGGAAGGGGAGGATTGGTTGACCCAAATTCGCAATCAAGGTACGGATGGATCTTTAATTACGGTCAATGACGTCTTGATTCGTCATGACCTTTCCGTTCGGGCCAACCAAAAATTATTTGAAGTGATCCAGATAATGACCGAAGAGGATGTGGAACTGATACCGGTCGCTGATGCCGGGAGGATTATCGGCGTGGTCCGAAGTATAGACGTATTGGCTGAAATAGCCGGAAAGGTTAAATAATAATAAAACAAGGATGCTGGATATTGGATTTTATGTCTTTACCTGTATCAACCGCTAATCCAGTAACGGTATTTTAATTTTATCCAGAATCCAGAAACCAGCAGATCTTTATAAGAAAGGAATACCGCCAGGAATTTATGCATCGCTCCCACATCAACACTAAATATGATGAGGAATTAAGTCTTCTTAAACAAAAGATCCTGCGGATGGGGGAACTGGTGGAGAACAACGTCGTTTCGGCTATAAGCTCGGTCATTAACCGCGACCCCGAACTGGCCCAAACTATTATCGACTCCGATCAGCAGATCAACGAGTTGGAAGTCGACACGGAAGAGATGTGTTTGCGGGTTATCGCCCTGCGCCAACCGGCGGGGAGAGATTTACGATTTATTTCTACGGCCATGAAAGTCACCACCACCCTGGAACGCATGGGGGATTTGGCCACCAATATCGCCAGGAGGTCCGTGGAGATGGTTGAAGAACCTCGTATCGGCGCCTGCCTGCACCTTCCGATTATGGCTGAGGCCACTGAGGACTTGGTTCGCCGCTCCCTTGAGGCCTTTGTTAATGAAGACGTCGAGTCGGCCTTGGAAGTTTGCCGGGACGATAGCTATGTCAATGAAACCTACAAAAAAGTGATTGAAGATCTTCTGAAAATGATGGGGGAAAAATCCATTCTTATACCCCGGGCCATGAAGATCATGTTTGTGGCCAAATATCTGGAGCGCATCGCCGATCATGCCGTTCACATGTCCGAGATGGTCGTCTTCATGGTCGTCGGCAAGATTATCCGCCATCAACTGAAGACCCTGGACTATCTGGATGAAGAATTTCATAAGGTCCTTAATGCCAACCCCTCGGTGTCCATTTCCTAAAAGCCATTTTCGGTCCCCATTTCTGTTCCGGCAATAATTAGCTTTCCTTTCCATCTAACTCCAAAAGAGGCCAATTCTCCTTGCAAAAAAGGAGGAGAATCAAGGGCTTTTGAATTCATCTGAACCACAAAAAGATTTGACAAATTGGTCCCAAAACCCGATAAGGTAAAAACAAAAAATCGGGCTGAATGAACCGTCACCGGCTTTCGCCGGGGCGAGGTCTTCTTACGAGTCTGTCAAAATTGAAAGCACAGTAAAATTTTTTCGAAGGAGTCTGACTATATGCCGGAAGAAGTCTTTATCGTCAGTGGGGTTAGGACCGCTCTGGGGTCTCTTAATGGGAGCTTAAGCGCCTTCAAGGCCACCGAATTGGGGGCCATGGTCATTACCGAGGCTATCCGCAGGGCCGGACTGGAAAAAGGGCAGGTGGATGAAGTCATTATGGGCAATGTCCTTCCCGCCGGGCTCGGGCAAAACCCGGCCCGTCAAGCCCTGCTCAAGGCCGGTCTTCCTTATGAGGTGGGAGCCATAACGGTCAACAAGGTCTGCGGTTCCGGTTTGAAGGCCGTCATGTTGGCCGCCCAGGCCATCGCCTTGAAAGATGCCGAGGTGGTGGTCGCCGGCGGGCTGGAAAATATGAGCCAGGCCCCTTATTATCTGGAAAAGATCCGCACCGGCTACCGGATGGGCAATGGGGTCCTGATCGATTCCATGGATCATGACGGCTTGAGAGATATCAATAATGATTTTCTGATGGGAGTCAGTGCCGAATACTGCGCCGAGAAATATGGGGTCAGCCGGGAAGAGCAGGATCTGTTTGCCTTTAATTCCTATCAACGGGCCTTGAAGGCCAGGGTTGCAGGCAAATTTAAAGAAGAGATCCTGCCTGTTTCCATCCCCCGTAAGGGAAAAGACCCCCTGGTTTTTGATCAGGATGAAATACTCCGGCAAACCAGTCTGGAGGCCCTGACCCAATTAAAACCGGCCTTTAAAAAAGACGGCACGGTGACGGCCGGGAATGCCTCCAAGATCAGCGATGGGGCGGCGGCGCTGGTCTTGATGTCTGGAAGTAAGGTCCGAGAGCTGGGGGTTTCCCCCATGGCTCGGGTGGGGGCCCAGGGGGCCTCGGGCTTGGACCCTAAATACGTTCTAATGGCCCCTTTGCTTTCCATACCCAAGGTTCTTAAAAAAGCCGGTTTAACTTATAAGGACATCGACCTTCAAGAGGTCAATGAGGCTTTTTCTTCCTCGACCATAGCGGTTATCAAGGAACTGGGTCTGGATCCTGAAAGGGTCAATGTGCATGGGGGTTCGGTGGCCTTAGGACATCCCATAGGGGCCAGCGGTGCCAGGGTCCTGGTCACTTTGCTCTATGCCATGAAAGACCGGAAGGCTAAACGGGGTATGGCCTCTTTGTGCCTGGGGGGTGGAGAAGCGGTCAGTTTGATTGTGGAAAGAGTCTAAGAAAAGTTAGGAGTTCGAAGTAATTAGTTCGGAGTAACGGCTTGATAGGATTCAGAGATTTCTCACAACTAACAACTCCGAACTCCTGACTCAATACTGAATTCAGGGGAGGTTTTATGAAAGAAGTCGTCATTGTCAGTGCGGCGCGTACGCCGGTGGGAAGATTCGGCGGCGCCTTAAAAGAGGTTTCGGCCGTTAAATTGGGGGCCCTGGCCGTTCAGGAGGCCCTGAAAAGGGGCCAGGTTTCTCCGGATCAGGTAGACGAGCTTATTTTGGGCAACGTCCTTCAGGCCGGGCAGGGACAGAACCCGGCCCGACAGGTGGTGATCCATTCCGGCATCCCTCAGGAAGTTCCGGCCACCACCGTCAACAAGGTCTGCGCCTCCGGTCTGAAGTCGGTCATGATGGCCGCCCAGGCCATCAAAGCAGGAGATGCCGACATTGTTGTCGCCGGCGGGATGGAAAGCATGAGTATGGCCCCCTATGCCCTGCGGCAAGCCCGTTGGGGGGCCAGGATGGGCAACGGGGAATTGGTGGATCTGATGATCTATGATGGACTTCTTGATGTCTTTGGGCAAGTCCACATGGGGATCACCGCCGAGAAGGTGGCCGAAAAATTCGGGATCTCCAGGGAGGACCAGGACCGGCTGTCTTTGCGGAGTCAGGAAAATGCCCAGAAGGCCCTGGCCGAGGGAAGGTTCAAGGATGAAATCATCCCGGTGCCCATTCCTCAAAGAAAAGGAGATCCCATTTTATTCGATACCGATGAACATCCCCGGGCCACGACCTGGGAGGATCTGGTCAAGCTCAAACCGGCCTTTAAAAAAGATGGAACGGTGACCGCCGGCAACGCCTCGGGGATAAACGATGGGGGGGCCGCCCTGGTGGTCATGTCTCTGGATAAGGCCAAGGAATTGGGCCTTCAGCCCCTGGCCTTTATCCGCTCCTATGCCACGGCCGGGGTGGATCCCTGGATTATGGGCACCGGCCCTATTCCGGCCTCCCAAAAGGCCTTGGAAAAAGCGGGGCTGACTGTTAAAGATCTGGACCTGATCGAGGCCAATGAGGCCTTTGCCTCTCAGGCGGTGGCCGTAAACCGGGCCATGGACTGGGACATGGAAAGGGTCAATGTCAGCGGGGGGGCGATTGCCCTCGGGCATCCGATCGGCGCCAGCGGGGCCAGGATTTTGATCACCTTGCTTTATGGGATGATGAAAAGGAAGGCCACCTTAGGCCTGGCCACCCTTTGTGTCGGCGGCGGCATGGGGGCAGCTTTGATTTTGGAAAGGAAATGAAAAACAGCTTTCAGCGTTCAGCCGTCAGCATTCAGCAAATAAATGAGGCTCTTTTTAAACCGACTATTCTTGTCGATAGAAAAATATTTCTTAAGGGCTTTAAGCTGAAAGCTGTCCGCTGATGGCTGTATGCTTTAAAAATGAAAGGAGAGATCATGACATTTATTAATATTTTGCTGGACATCCAAGACGGGCTGGCGACCATCACCATCAACCGTCCTAAGGCCTTAAATGCCCTGAATCCGGAGGTGGTAGAAGAGTTAGGCGAAGCCTTAAAGTTAATCTCTAAAAATAAAGAGGTTCATGTCCTCATCCTGACCGGGGCAGGAGACAAGGCCTTTGTGGCTGGAGCGGATATCGGGGCCATGTCCCAAATGAGTCCTTTGGAAGCCAAACGGTTTTCCGCCGCCGGGCAAGAGGTCCTTTTTGCCATGGAGGCCCTGGAGATACCGATTATCGCTGCCGTCAACGGCTTTGCCCTGGGAGGCGGGACCGAGATCGCCATGGCCTGTGACTTTATCTATGCCTCGGAAAAGGCCAAATTCGGACAGCCGGAAATCAACCTGGGGATCATCCCTGGATTCGGCGGAACCCAGCGGTTGGCCCGTTTGATAGGCAAAGGCTGGGCCAAGGAAATATGTCTCACCGGGGAGATGATCACGGTCCAACAGGCCAAAGAGATCGGCCTGGTCAATAAGGTATTTCCCCCCGAACAATTGATGGCCGAAGTGATAAAAACCGCCAAGCTTATGGCTTCCAAAGGCCGGGCATCGCTCAGGGCGGTGAAACAGGCCATGAATCGCGGTTTTGATGTGGATTTGCGCAATGGCTGCGCCATGGAAGTCGATGCCTTTGCCATCGCCTTTACCAGCCCTGACGCCAAGGAAGGATTGACGGCCTTCCTGGAAAAACGGAAGCCGGAGTTCAAGGGAGAGATTTAAAAAGCTTGAATTCAGAATTCAGGAGCCAGAATTCAGAATAAAATCTCCAGCCAAAAGAGGAAGGATTCAAGGGGTCCAGGGGTCAAGTGAAGGCTTGGAATTTAAACCCTCGAATCCTTGAACCCTATTTCTAACAAGGAGAAAAAATGGATTTCAATTTAACCGAAGAACAACAGATGGTCCGGGAGATGGCCCGGAGGTTTGCCGAGGCCGAGATCAAGCCGGTGGCCGCCCGTCTGGATGCCAATCATGAACATCCGGCCGAGATCTGTAAGAAGCTGGCCGAGTTGAAATTTTTGGGCATTGCCGTCCCCGAGGAATACGGGGGTGGGGGCATGGATTATGTCAGCTACGTGGTGGCCCTGATCGAAATTTCCAAGGCCTGTGCCTCAACCGGGGTCATCATGTCGGTCAATAATTCCCTGTATTGTTTTCCGGTCATGGCCTTCGGGACCCATGAACAGAAGCTGAAATATCTCCAGCCGGTGGCCAGCGGTGAAAAGCTGGGCTGCTTCGGCCTGACCGAAGCCGGTGCCGGATCGGACCCGGCCCATTTGCGGACTACGGCGGTTTTAGATGGGGACGAATGGGTCATCAACGGGGAGAAGAAATTCATCACCAACGGGAATGTGGCCGGGTTTTGCGTCCTGGCCGCGGCCACGGATAAGGAAAAAGGCTATAAGGGGATCAGTTCCTTTGTGGTCGATCTCGAAAACACCCCGGGTTATTCTCTGGGAAGGGTGGAGGAAAAATTGGGGATCAATGCCTCGGGCACGGCGGAGATGATTTTTGATAATGCCCGGGTCCCTAAGGATGCTTTACTGGGAAAACCGGGCGAAGGTTTTAAACAGATGCTCTCCACCCTGGACGGGGGCCGGATCGGCATCGCCTCCCAGGCCATCGGCATCGGCCGGGCGGCCCTGGAAGAGGGTGTCGAATATGCCAAGACCCGCGAACAATTCGGCAAGCCCATTGCCACCTTCCAGGCGATTCAATGGAAGTTGGCCGATATGGCCACCCAGTTGGACGCTGCCGAGCTGTTGACCCTGCGGGCCGCCTGGATGGAGGATAATCACCTGCAATATGAAAAGGCGGCGGCCATGGCCAAGATGTACGCCTCTGATGCGGCCATGCAGGCGGCCATTGAAGGCGTTCAAATTCTGGGGGGTTATGGGTATTGCAAGGAATACCCCATGGAACGCCATATGCGGGATGCCAAGATCACTCAGATCTACGAAGGCACCAATGAGATCATGCGAGTGGTCATTGCCAATAATATTTTGAAAGGAAAATAAATAAAAAGGAGTCCAGGGTTCCAGGATTCAAGGGTTCGAGGGGAAATAAACTAGATGGAGCCAAAAAAGGACGAGAAGTAAGAATTGATCAAAATTTTTTTCGTCTTTTTTACCTTGAATCCTTGAATCCCGGAATCCTATTAAAAAATCATGAATTTCGCCCTCACCGAAGAACAAAAAATGATCCAGGAGATGTGCCGGGATTTTTCGAGAACGGAACTGGCCCCGCAAGCAGCCAGACTGGATGAGACCAAGGACCGGGCCATTTTAAAGGCTAATTTGAAAAAAATGGCCGAACTGGGTCTGATGGGCATGAACATCCCCGAAGCCTACGGCGGGGCCCAGGTCGGGGTTGTGGCTTACAGCCTGGCCATGACGGAGATCGCCGCCGGATGCGCCTCGACGGCCACGACCATGTCCGTGACCAATATGGTGGCCGAGGTGCTGCTGGAATTCGGAACCGAAGAAATCAAGAAAAAGCATATCCCCCGTATCTGTTCCGGGGAATACACGGCCGGGGCCTTTGGTCTGACCGAGCCCGGGGCCGGATCGGACCCGGCCGGGATGAAGACTACGGCTGTATGGGACGGCGATGATTGGGTCCTTAACGGGCAAAAGATTTTTATCTCCAGCGCCGAGTATGCCGACGTGGTAGTGGTCTGGGCCGTGACTAATAAAAATGCCCCTAAAGGAAAAGGCATCAGCGTCTTTGTCGTCGAGCAGGGCACTCCCGGTTATATTGTCGGGGCCGATGAAAAAAAGATGGGGCAAAAAGGATCCAGCACCAATCAGCTCATCTTCGATAATTGTCGTCTCACCAAAGAAAATCTTCTGGGCTTCTGTAGACGACGGCTTCCGGATCGCCCTGATGGAACTGGCCGGCGGCCGGATCGGGATCGGTTCCCAATCCATCGGTATCGGACGGGCGGCCATGGATTTTGCGGTAGATTATGCAAAAAGCAGGGAACAATTTGATCAACCCATATCTCAATTTCAAGCTATCCAGTGCATGATTGCCGATGCCTATACCGAATTGGAAGCGGCCCAATTGCTGGTCCTGCGGGCGGCATTCTTAAAAGAGAACGGAAAACCCTTTACCCGGGAGGCCTCCATGGGTAAGGTCCTGGCCTCTGAAGCGGCCAACCGGGCCTGTTATAAGGCCATTCAGATGTTGGGCGGATACGGCTATACCGCCGATTACCCGGTGGAACGGATGGCCCGGGATGTGCGGGTGACCACCTTGTATGAAGGGACATCCGAGATCCAACGGCTGGTGATTGCCCGGTCCTTGCTGGGAGGCGATTAAAATGGCGGAGGATAACGGCAAAGGCATGATTCAGGTCTATACCGGGGACGGGAAGGGAAAGACTACGGCGGCCTTAGGGCTGGCCCTGCGGGCCGTGGGGCATGGACGCAAGGTGATCGTCATTCAATTTCTCAAAGGGCAGGAGATATCCGGGGAGCGGGTCTCGGCCAAGCTCTTGGCCCCCCTGCTGAAGATCGTCCCCATGGGGCGCCATGGATTTATCAATACGGTCAACCCGGACCCCCGGGATAAGGAACTGGCCCGAAAGGCCTTGGAATACGCCAAAGAACTCATGAGGAAAAACGCCTGTGACATCCTTATCCTGGACGAGATAAATGTGGCCGTGGCCTATAATCTTATCCCGGTTCAGGAACTCCTGGAAGTCATGGACTCTAAACCCGAAATGATGGAACTCATCTTGACCGGGCGGAACGCCCTTCCGAAAGTATTGGAGAAAGCCGACCTGGTAACCGAAATGAAAAACCTCAAGCATTATTATGACAAAGGAATCCCCGATCGCATCAGCAGTGAGAGATGATCGTTTTCAATCCCTGCTCGACCGGCTCCGGACTTCAAATCCAACATTGGAAATTCTTCCCACAAGGGTGACAAGGACGATGAAACAATCCCATTTATTTCCAGTCAATCGACAACACAAGGAATTATTAGAAAGGAGGGTTTATGTTTTCTTTTAAAAATGAACAAAAGGTGTGTACTGTCGGCGGGGTAAAGTTCGGCGGGCAGCCCGGGATGTATCCCACGGTCCTCTCTCCCTCGATTTTCCAAAAAGGAGATAAGGTCTTTGAAGGGGCCAAGCGAAAAGAGGGCTTTAATGAAGATCGGGGTCGGGAGCTGTTGCAGTCCTGCGCCAAATTGGTGGTCGAAACAGGGGTCAATTGTATGCCCGATGTGGTGGCCAACACCGGCGCCGAGTTCAAGACCTATATCGATTTCCTGGTTAGCGTTTCGAATCTGCCTTTCTGTATAGACGCCTGGGTGATGAAGCCCAAGCTGGAAGGTGCCCAGTATTGCGCGGATAAGGGGCTTCTGGACCGCGTGTTTTACAACAGTTTGACCGTCTGGGAAAAAGATCTTGAAACTGAAATTCGGGAAATTTATCAGATCGGCATCAAACATGTCTTGCTGGTTTCTTTCGATCAGGCCGACCAGATGCCTACCGGCCGGATTACCGGGACCCAGAGGCTTTTGGACGCCATCGAGAAAGTGGGGGCAAAATTTGAGAGTATTTTTGTGGATACCTCGGTCATGAACGGCCCGGCTACCGCCCTTTGCGGCTTGTCCAACAAGCTGATCAAAGAAAAATGGGGTTTCCCCACGGCCAGCGCCCCCAGCAATGGCTCATACATGTGGAAACAGGCACGGGATTTGTGGGGCTTTAAGGGCTGGTCGGCGGCCGATGCCGCCCTGGAAGGCCTTTCGGCCTTTTTTTATCATGACGTGATTTTCTCCGGTCCCATGGCCGGATCGGTTCGGATCTTCCCGGCCGTGGCCATGGCCGATGCCTTTTTAGCCACGGCGGTTTTCGCCGAGACCAAACAGCTTCCGGCGGATCCTAACCATCCTTTATACAAGTTGTTCCCTGATTTCGTCGAACAGTTAAAGACGACCGCTTAACCCTTTGAATGGGTTAATGAGAGGGGAATGATCGTTTTAATGGCAGAACTAACTTCGTCCAAGCCAAAAGTGGTCCGGGTGGCGGTCGACTCGGGCATCTGTGGGTTTCGTTGTCTCATTGAAGCCTGGGAGAAAGAAAAAAGGAAGATTTCGATAAGGATTTCCGGGTCGGAATGTCAACAGATCCAAAGTCTGTCCGAGGAGATCAGGGAGATGAATTTAAGAGATCTCTTTGCCCCGGTCGGCAAAAGCCCGGTCTTTTCTTCGGCCCAGTCGGTCGGCTGTCATCCCTCCTGCCCGGTCCCTATAGCCATACTCAAGGCCGTGGAAGTGGCCATGGGCATGGCCCTTCCGAGGGATGCCGTCATCCGGTTTGAGTTATGAATAGAGGGCGGTAGCGGTTTACGAATTCGTTCAGGCCTGATCTCAAACCACCCTTACTCCATCATATTCTCCAATGGCCCGCGGCATTCTGAAAGAATTTTAAAAGGGGCCCAGAGATGGAAGCCTTGACCCATGCCGTCTGGGAAAGCTGGGAAAGCCGCGGGGGTATTAAATTAAACAGGCACTCGGAGGTGTCTAATGATAGGCGGTGGAGAAGACACCGTAGAATTAAGAACGACACAAAATCAGCCTAAGGAGCCGTTTCAAAAGCTGACATTCAATCCCGACAAGGAGTTCCTCACGGAACTGCACCATCGTGTAGAGGAGTACTTCCGGAGCACGGGACTGCCCAAGAAGGGCGGTTGGCGAGTATATCTGAAAGCGGCCATTATTTTGACCTGTTTTTTCGCAGCCTATGGGATGCTCCTTTTTGTCGCTCAAAATATATGGCAGGGTCTGATTTTCGCTATTCTGCTGGCACTACTAACCACGGCCATAGGGTTTAATATTCAACATGACGGCGGGCATCGGTCCCTTTCGGAGCATCTTTGGGTCAACCGTCTGGCGGCCATGACGATGGATATGGTCGGAGCCAGCTCCTATGTCTGGCACCAGAAGCACGCCATACTTCATCATAACTACGTCAATATCACCGGTTACGATCCTGACATTGACCTGGGCGGTCTTGGCAGGCTCTCGCCCCACCAGAAATGGTCCTGGTTTTATCGTTGGCAGCACTTGTATATGTGGTTTCTCTACGGCTTATTGATCATCAAATGGCAATGGGTAGCCGATTTTCGTAACCTGATCTCCGGCCGGATCCACCGGCGCCGTATATCCCGTCCAAAGGGGTGGGATCTTGTCATATTCATTATTGGCAAAACGATTTTCTTCATATTGGCCATCGGGCTTCCCCTCCTCTTTCATCCCCTTGGGGCGGTGCTCTTTTTTTATGCGCTGGTCGTGATCATGATGGGCGTGCCGCTGAGCGTCGTATTCCAGCTCCCTCATTGCGTGGGACAGGCCGATTTCCCGTTGCCCAGTGAAGACACGAATCAGATGAAAAATCCCTGGGCCGTCCATCAAGCCCAGGTAACCCTTGGCTTTGACAGGCACAGCCCGATCAAAACCTGGCTTCTCGGGGGGTTGAACTTTCATCTCGAGCACCACCTCTTTCCCGGGATTTGCCACGTCAATTACCCGGGCATGGCCAAGGCGGTGGAAGAGACCTGCCGAAAATTCGGGGTGAAATATGCCGAACACCGCTCCTTCTGGACCGGGCTCATCGAACATTATCGATGGCTGCGAAAAATGGGAATGCCGGTCCCAGACTGAAAAGGTGCCAGAAGCTTCTTACCCTTTTCTATATAACCAACCCCGACCTCTCTTGAGAGATAAATCGAAAGAAGAAGCAACCATAAAAAGACCAAAATCGGCCAAAATTTTCAGGAATCTTTCTTGACTCCGAAAGGGCTCTGGTATAGATTCAGACTGTTAAAATCCCGTCCCGGGGGACCGATTGAATCCGGGGCAGGATGATGAAATAGTTAGGAATTGATCGTGCGAGGTGCCTATGTCCAGGATGTTTAAAGACGACCAGATTGAAAAGGACCGGAAGGGCAGGGAGGCCTGGGAAAAAGAGCTTTCCGCACAGCTTTCCCATTACCCGGAAAGACAAAAGCGATTTTCGACGGTCTCCGACCTGGAGATAAAAAACATCTACTCTCCGACGGACGTCGCCGAAATGGACTATGAAGAGGATCTGAATTACCCCTGTTCCTATCCCTACACCCGCGGGGTCCAGCTTTCCATGTACCGGGGCCGGCTGTGGACGATGCGCATGTTTGCCGGGCTGGGCTCGGCCGAGGATACCAATCAGCGCTTCCATTATCTGGTTCAGCAGGGGCAGACAGGGTTGAGCACGGCCTTTCATATGCCTACCCTGATGGGCTACGACAGCGATTCCCCCCTGGCCAGAGGGGAATGCGGCAAATGCGGTGTGGCCATCGATACTCTGAAAGACATGGAGATCCTCTTCGACGGTCTGCCCATCGATAAAATCACTACCTCCATGACCATCAATCCCCCGGCCTCGATCATCTGGGCCATGTATATCGCCATGGCTGAGAAAAGGGGTATCCCCCGGAACAAGTTGGGCGGGACCATCCAGAACGATATGCTCAAGGAGTTTGCCGCCCAGAAGACCTTTATGTGTCCCATCCGCCCTTCTCTTCGGGTAGTGACCGACACGGTTGAATTCGGGACCAGGGAAGTGCCCCGCTGGAATACCATCAGCATCAGCGGCTATCACATCCGGGAGGCCGGCTCGACGGCCGTTCAGGAACTGGCCTTTACCCTGGCCGACGGGTTGGCCTATGTGGAGGACGCCATGAAGAGGGGCCTGGACGTGGATGATTTCGCCCCCCGCTTTTCTTTTTTCTTTAACGCCCACATCGATTTTTTCGAGGAGATTGCCAAGTACCGGGCGGCCCGAAGGATGTGGGCCCGGTTTATGAAAGAGCGCTTCAAAGCCAAAAATCCCCGGTCCTTATGGCTGCGCTTCCATACCCAGACGGCCGGATGCTCTTTAACGGCCCAGCAGCCCTATAATAACGTGGTCCGGACGGCCCTGGAGGCCCTGGCCGCCGTCCTGGGGGGCACCCAGTCCTTGCATACCAATTCTCTGGACGAGGTGTTGGCCATCCCGACCGCCGAGGCGGCCACGATTGCCTTGCGCACCCAGCAGATCATTGCCGATGAATCCGGTGTGACCAATACCATCGACCCCCTGGGAGGCTCCTATTTTGTCGAGGCCTTGACCAACCAGATGGAAGAAGAGGCCATGGCCTACATCCAGAAGATCGATGATATGGGTGGTATGGTGGAGGCCCTGGATCGGCATTATCCCCAAATGGAGATTGCCGATGCGGCCTATAAGTTTCAACGGCAGATCGACCGTCAGGAAAAGGTCATGGTGGGGATCAATAAGTACGTTACCGAAGAAGCCCCCCCGGTAGAGATCCTGAAGATCGATCCGGAACTGGAGGCCCGGCAGATCGCCAGGCTGCATCAGGTGAAAAACGACCGGAATAATATCAAAGTCCGGGAATGTCTGGAACGCCTGGGTGAGGCCTGTGCGAGCAACGAAAATGTCATGCCCATACTGATCGAGGCGGTCAGGGAATACGCCACCTTGCAGGAATGCTGCGACGTCTACCGGAAGGTCTTCGGCCGCTACCGGGACCCGGGGATCTTTTGATTGATTATTGATGATTGAAAGGATTCAAGGGGTCCAGGGGCCAGGGATTCAAGTGAAAGGCTCGGAATTAAAACCCCCGAACCCTCGAATCCTGGAATCCTTGAACCCTATTTTTTTAATAAAAGTGAGATGCTTATGACCCAGGAAAGAAAAATAAGGATATTGGTTGGAAAACCGGGCTTGGATGGGCATGATCGGGGGTCCCGCATCATTGCCCGGGCCTTCAGGGATGCGGGATTCGAGGTGGTATATACCGGCTTGCATCAGAGCCCGGAAGAGATCGTCCAGGCCGCCCTCCAGGAGGATGTGGACCTGATCGGGTTATCCAGCCTGGCCGGGGCCCACAATTTTTTATTGCCCCGAGTGATGGAATTACTCAAGGAAAAAGGGGCCGAAGATATTGCTTTAATCGCCGGCGGTATTTTTCCTGATGAGGACATCGTTGCCTTAAAGCAAAAAGGGGTTAAGGAGATATTTACTCCGGGTTCCACCTTGGATGGGATTGTTCAGTGGGTCCGGGATAATATCAGGCCGAGATGATTATGGACCGGACACAAAAAATCTTAAACGGAGATCTTCGGACCGTGGCCCGTTTGATTCGAGACATCGACGACGGACTTCCCGAAGCCCGGCGACTGCTCAAGGAACTATACCCTCATACCGGCAGGGCCTATGTGATCGGCATTACCGGGTCCCCCGGTGTCGGCAAAAGTACCCTGGTGGACCGGATGATCCAGAATTTACGCGCCCAGGGGAAAACGGTCGGCGTATTGGCCGTGGACCCGACCAGCCCCTTCAGCGGCGGGGCCATCCTGGGGGACCGCATCCGCATGCAGCGTCACAGTACCGATGATGGAGTCTTTATCCGCAGCCTGGCCACCCGGGGCCATTTCGGCGGTCTGACCCCATCCACTCGCGGGGCCATCGCTGTTTTGGACGCCATGGGCAAGGATTACATTTTGGTGGAGACCGTAGGAGTAGGGCAGGACGAAATCGAAATCGTCCGGGCGGCCCATACCACCTTGATCATCGTCATACCGGGCATGGGGGATGATATCCAGGCCATCAAGGCCGGTATTCTGGAGGCCGGCGATGTCTTTGTGATCAATAAGTCCGAGCGGGAAGGGGTGCAGAAGACCCGCCAGGAATTGATGATGATGATCGAGATGGATAAGGACCGGAAATCCAAAGGAGGCTGGAAACCGACCATCTTTTTGACCGAAGCGGTCAAAAACCAGGGGATTGAGGATTTAATGAAGGGGATCGAGGAACATCGGTCCTTCCTGCTGAAGAAAGACCTCGGTTATCTGGAAAAGTTCCAGCACGATCGGGCCCGGATGGAACTGTTTGATCTGGTCAAACAGGATGTGATCCAGGTGATCATGGACCACCTGACCCGTACCGGTCAATGGGACATCTTCATTCAGGACCTGATCCACAAAAGGACCGACCCTTACACCTTGAGCGAAGAGATCATCGCCCGTTATCTCAATGAATGTCGAGTACCCTCTTCCTGATATTTTTTTTCCGACTAAGTCCGGCATGATTTTTTTCTTTGGAATTTTCCAAAAGCCTCTTTCTGTCGAAAATCCGTTCCAAAGCTTTTAGGTGATTGGATAGCCGGGCCTTCTTCCAATCTCAAGAAAATTACGTCCGTTCTAATTTTTCTTTTATGGAAAAAATGGGTTATGTCTGAAGCCGATAAAAATTCATCCCCGACTCCGCCCGTCGGTCCAGCCCCTGATACGACCCGAAGCGTCTTTTACGGTTGGTGGATCGTTTTAGGGAGTACCGTTATCCTGGTTTTTTCCTGCGGTATTGGTTTTTACAGCCACGGCGCTATCTTGGACCCTCTGAGGGTCCATTATGGATGGTCCAAGGGAATTATCTCCACTGCCCTTACGATGTATTTCGCCGCCTCCGGGGTCTTGGGTATGGTGGTGGGGCGGGCCGTTGATCGGTATGGCTCCAAACCTCTTCTTATTTTGGGTTCTATTTTTACCGGAATCGGATTCTTTCTTTTGAGTCGGATTACCCAGCTCTGGCAATTATTCGCGGTCTACTCGCTGCTGGCTGTCGGAAATGGTTGTGCGTCTACGATAACGATTACCACCCTGATCGCCAACTGGTTTGTCTTCAAACGGGGGTTGGCCATGGGATTGACCATGAGCGGACTAAGCCTGGGAGGGATGATCATGGTGCCTTTTACCGTCTATCTGATCGCTCATTGGGGTCTCCGGACGGCACTACCGGCACTGGGGGGGATTTTTTGTCTGGTGATCATACCGATAGCCGTATTCCTTATCAAACAGCATCCCGCAGATCTGGGCCAATTTCCCGATGGCCGACGGGAAGTTCCCTCATCCGGAGACTCGGTAGAAAGCCGAATCTTCTTCGCTCCCCAGATGCCCGCCTGGACACGGGTGGAAGCAATGCATACGACCGCCTTCTGGGCTATTGTCATCGGTTTTTTATTGGCCATGACCGGCCAGCTCGCCTTTCTCGTGCACCAGATCTCTTTTTTAAGCCTGACCCTGGGTACGGCCGGTGCAGCCAAGGCGGTGAGTGTTACGACCGGGGCCAGTATTATCAGTCGTCTATTTCTTGGATCGATCGCCGACCGCTTTGATAAGCGGTTCGTGGCGATTTTTTGTTTTTTACTCCAGGGAATAGCCGTTCTTTCTATGGCCCACTCCCACCAAGTGGTGGTTCTTTATCTGGGGACCTTTGCCTTCGGTCTGACCATGGGTGGAATCGTCATGATGCAGTCTCTCCTGGTCGGCGATTGTTTCGGCGTGGCCTCCTTCGGCACGGTTATCGGGTTTTCCGGGTTGTTCACCCAGGTGGGGGCTTCTTTCGGTCCGACCATCGCCGGTCTCATTTTTGATGCTACCCAGGATTACCGGATCGCCTTTACTATCTTTGGGATGTCCAGTCTGTCGGCTATGGTGGCTATCTTCTTCGCTAAACCCCCGAAGTTTCACCGGGGTGTTTCTATCTACTCGGGGACAAGGAAACCCGCTTAGGGCAATTCATTCCCATCTTTCGGATCCTTTAATTTTTTGCCACGGCCTCTCAGGGGAAAAAGGCCGGGAACTCTTTCCTGAAGTCTTCCAACTTCCATTTTGATTAAAACGGAAGAGCAATCAAAATCTATATCCAGTATTATTTCCTGCTCAAGCCGGCTTTCTTTAGCCAGGGCAGAGAAAGTTCAAAGTTTTTTTTGGCTATGTTGGTCCTGGCAAAACCCCCTTCCCGGGGTGAGGCCATGGATCTATCCTGCGTGGTCGTCATGAGACAGAAATTATTGAAGGATGATTCGGCCTCGGCGTTTAAACCCATGGTTTCTTCCATGTGATTGATGGAAAACTTACACAACCTGACCCAGTAAGGAATACTCAAATAGTTTTCGGCTACCCGCTCGGCGTAGGCCATGGTCTCTTTCTCCAGTGTTTCAGGATCAAAGACCCGATTCACAAAGCCGTAGGAATAGGCCTCTTGGGCGGTCATGAAGCGGTGCTCGAAAAGGATTTCTTTGGCCCGCCGCGGTCCTATGTCCCAGGGAACGGAGAAATACTCAACGAAGCCGGGAAGGAATTGGGCATCTTCGGCAGCAAAGATAATGTCCATGGCCGCAGCCACCATCCATCCGCCGAAGATGCAGTACCCATGCACCATGGCAATCGTGGGCTTGGGCAGGTTCCGCCAGGCCAGGCAAAACTCGACGTAAATCTTACGCATGTCTTCAAACCAGGGAGTGAACCCCTGATCGACGCCTACGGCATATCCCTGCTGTTTTCTATAGGCCTTGTCTTCCTCGGTCCCGATGTCGTGCCCGACAGAAAAAGCCCGGCCCAGGCCTGAAAGGACAATAGCCCCGCACTCCGGATCCTTGACGGCGGCTCTAAGTGCCGAATCCAGCTCCTCCAGCATAAGATAACTCTGGGCATTGAGAAACCTGGGGCGATTGAGGACGATTCGAGCCACTTTACCCGGCTGATAAATGATATGTTTATACTCCATGGTTGTACCTCCTTTGTTTTTAAAAACCGACCATCCGTTATTTTGGTATCAGTTAAGATAAATCATGTCAATCCATTGTTCCTTTCCTGGAAAGCTTTCAGGTAAACCCCCCGCGCCGGTCGGCTTTAAGACCCAAATCATGTTCTCCGGAGACTTAGGCTATTTAAATGAAAACCAATTATCAAAACTCCAGAAAGAGATCAGAGAGGTCGAGAGGATGCTCCAGGCATTGATAAAATCTTTAGAGAACAAACCCTTGACCCCTTGAAACCTTGAATCCTGGACCCCTTTCGACCAGCTAACTGGTAGAAGAACCCCAATAAACAGGTCTATATTTAAAGTATTCTTTTGAAAATGAGTCGATTGAACGTATAATAGTATTATGGAGACAGGGAAATGAATACGCCCGCTGCAGATCGAAAATTTCAAGACAGATACCTAATGGCCGGTGGAATTCATGCCCGTTTCTGGAGCCTCGGAGATCATGGATTCCCGGTTATTCTTATTCATGGTCTCGGGGCTTCTGCGGAAATCTGGATGCATAATATCGAGGCCCTCGCCCAACAACATAGGGTATATGCCCCAGATTTGCCGGGTTTTGGTCGTTCTGAAAAACCGGCGTCTTCCTTTACCCCTTCTGATTATAATTCCTTTATAGATGATTTCAGGAAAGCCTTAAATGTTGATCGGGTATCCCTCATAGGTCAATCCCTCGGCGGGGGTATCGCGCTCCAATATACCCTTCAATTTCCTGAGAAAGTGGATAAACTGGTACTGGTAGATGGTGCCGGTTTAGGGAAAGAGGTCATCTGGACCTTACGGTTAATGTCCCTTCCCTTGATAGGAGAATTGATTTCTCATCCCAGCCGTATAGGGGTGGCCCTTTTTTTTAAACTTGCGGTTCGCAACACGAAACTGATAACCAGGGATTTCGTTAATCTTTATTATGAACTTTTCACTCAACCGGGATTTTCTGCCTTTCTTCTGAAAGTGGTCAGAAAGCTTGTTGATATTCATGGGGCAAAGGAAGAATTTTTGGCGCCCATTATGGAAAATCTGAGCAGGATCATTCAGCCCACATTAATCATCTGGGGAGAGAATGACCGGGTTCTTCCAATTCGACATGCCTATTACGGAAAAGAAAAGATAGTCAATTCCCATCTCCACATAATAAAGCAATGCGGGCATATCCCGAATTTTGAACGGGCGGATGAGTTTAATAAGCTGGTTCTGGACTTCTTATCCGGCTGAGTACGAAGGGAAAGGCCTTTATTGAGAAGAATGAAGGCCTGGGATGGACCCCTTGACCGAAATGATGGTCCGGTTGGCTTAAAGATTTGATTCGAGAAGTCCACTGAGAGAAAGACACAAGGAGGGAGTATGAAACTTTATTTGGTTCAGCATGGAGAAGCCATGTCAGAAGCCGAAGATCCGCTAAGGGGTTTAACTCCTAAAGGGGAAAACGAAATCAAAAAAGTGGCTCATGTGGCCAAACAAATGGGCCTAAATCCTTCCAAAATTTTTCATAGTGGAAAGCTAAGGGCCGAACAGACGGCTGATATTCTTGGAAAAGCCTTGGACAGGCCAGTTGAGGCCACCAAGGGACTGGCTCCAATGGATGACGTACTGCCCTGGGCTGATAAAATAGATCAAAGTGCTGAAGACTGGATGCTTGTTGGGCATCTCCCCTATATGGAGAAGCTGGCTTCCTTTTTGATCACCGGAGATGAGGATATCCGTCCGGTACTATTTCGTTTCGGGGCCATAAATTGCCTGGAGCAAAAAGAGAATAAAAGATGGGCGATCCGTTGGATTCTGACCCCTGAGATGGCTTCAAGTCCAGCCAGTCCTTGACTTCCAGGATCAGGTGACCGCGCTGATTCCTGAAAAGGACGAAATCCGGCTCCCGGCCCTGCTCCCCGATGGCCGGCTCATACCAGCCGATGAAATCCGAATCCGGCTCCCCCTCACCCCTGCCCTCTCCCGCCAGGGGAGAGGGCGTTTGCTTCCTCCCCCTTGAGGGGGGAGGATCGAGGTGGGGGTGGCTTTGAATTATATTTTCGTACTAAGCCCTCATGCCCGCCTGAGCGACCGCCACGAAACATGAAAATAAAACTTTGAATCAACCGGTTAAGAGTTTTTATTCTGAATTCTGACTCCTGGATTCTGAATTCTTGGTTTTTATTTTCCTATTAAACTCAGGCCGACCCTACCACCTTGAGATCACGATAATAAGTCTTATAGATTCCAAGATCCCGAGAAAGCAGGCAGTCGGCTTTTACCAGGGCATGGGCGGCGATTAGAAAATCGCTCAGCACATGCAACCGTCTTGTAATTGCTGACCGGCAGCGGGGACAGGTAACTTCAAAACGATGCCCGCATTGACGGCAGGTAAAACGGTCTTGGTTGCTTTTCCTGGCATATTTTGCCCATCTGGTTCCGGCAATATAAAGCGATTTTTCGTTTGAATATTCCAGCCGCATCCCGGTCTCGGTGAGGAACTGTTTAAGCTCCTCTTCGGAGGGAAACTGGGCGGCAAGTTCGGCATAAACAACCTCGCAAAGGATAAGCCTTCCCTTTGATAAATGCGCATCCAATAGTTTCTTGGAGGATTCACCGAAGGGCTCATTCGGGACAAGGACATCCAGGATAATATTGGTATCAACGGCGGTTATCATGACCCCGAATCTCCCTGACCAGGTCGTCGCTTCGTTGCCCCTTCAGATGTTTCAGTTTGCCTACCCATTTGTCAAAGGGGGATTTGGTTACGGCCTTTCGGATCAGAATCAGATCTCCTTTTTCCTCAAAGCCCACGTCTTCCCCAGGATGAACCCCCAGTTTTTCCCTGACTTTTTTAGGGATGGTCACCTGTCCCTTAGATGTAATCTTAGCCACAATCATGGGATACCTCAAAAGTAATGAATTATTTGCCTTACTTTTATTGTAAGGAAATGGCTTTTTGTTGTCAAGAATTAAGATGGCTCTCCTGTCCGGACAAGCAGGTCGGCAAAATCATAGTTGACACTGGTCACCCCAAAATTCGTTTCGCGTTGAAAGGGACGGCGGAGGGAATCGACTTGGTGAGAATCATCAGGAAGAAACTCTACGATGGCCAGCATGGGGGCCATATTATTCATTGAAGCTCCCTGAACCAAGGTGTGCGGTAAGACTTTCGGCACCGTAGTGCTGGGGAATCTTCCAGGTAAGGTTATAAGTTTCTTGCCTGGCACAAATACGTCAAGTTTTTCTTCTTGACCTTTATCCGCTTCCCAACTTATACTTTCCAATAAAATATTAACAAATGAATATATTTGAGTGGGTGATCATTTGAACTTCATTGACCGTATTGAAATTAATCCAAGGGTCTGCAACGGGAGGCCCGTGGTTAAAGGAACCAGGATACCAATTTCGGTTATTTTGGAACAAATCGCTGAGGGGGAATCCTGGGAAACAATCCTTGCCGGTTATCCTGAGTTGAAAAGAGAGGACCTTCAGGCTGTCCTCTTCTATGCCAGAGAATCCATTGACCACACGGAAGTAATGGCTGTCAATGCCTGAGGGATTCCGACTCTATCTTGACCAAATGTTCAATCTGGATATTAGCCAGGTCCTAAAGAATGAAGGTTATGATGTAATACGGGCATCTGAGATCGGACAAGCCCGGGCCGACGATAAAGAGATCCTGGAAAGGGCTATCTCTGAAAATAGAATTCTTGTTACTCTCGATCAGCATTTTGGCGACTGGGCTGTTCTCCCTTTGAGCCATCATCCCGGTGTTGTTCGGTTAAAAGTGAATTCAACGACCTCAAAAAATGTCTTAGAACTTTTGGTCCCTTTTTTGCGCCGCCAGTCACCTTCCCGATTTAAAGATCGTTTGGTAATCCTTTCCCAACAAAGGGTCAAATGGATTGCAACAGGTTAGCCCCGGTTTTAAAAACTTTCCATTATATTTATTCGTGAGCAAGAGCAAGAAAGACGAATGTCTTGATTAGCAGAACCACTCTGCCAAGATCTACGATATCTTCTGGGTGCATGCGGGCCATATAAGCTTAATTCTAGACACTCAAGAAGGTCTTAGATTTAAGTTACTGAATCAAATGATGTCCCCCATTTATGCCGAAGATAACACCTCTCTAAACCCTCATTACTTAACCTCGATCTCATTCTTCAATCCAAGTTCCCTTAAAGCCATTTTGATCTCTTCGACCTGCTGGGAAGATAAGCTATCTGAAATTCACTTGACATAATAATACATTTAAATCAAACTATTTTAGAATATTGCATTCTTGTATATAATCAATTATCCCGTTACCATTGGCTCGGTGTCCAAGTTGACAAGAGATTGAGGTTGAACTTCCTGGGGAGTTATCAAGTCCGAACCCTAAGCCCCGGAGGGTGAAATAATTAATCCTTAACTTAAAAATAAAAATTGGTTAGTTTGATCAAGATAAAAACGACCAAGGGATTTAAATCATGAAAACCACTTTTTTATCAACCAGGATTGAAATTAAAGATCCGACCACAAGAAAAGAAATCGATGAAATTATCTCTTTGATAGAGGGGTTTAAACTGCAGGGTGCAAAGGAATCCGGCTCTTGTGACCTGTTAATTCTGGAAATTGGGGAAGAATTCCAGAAAGAATTTTTAGTCAACGGCGCCCCTCTGAAAAGGGAAGAGGTTAAAAATATTTTTGTAACTTCGCGCCGGACCGACCCGGAGTTGATCATCCGGGCCTTTCGGGCGGGAGCCAAGGAATTTTTTTCTCAACCGCTGAAAAAGGATGAAGTTCGAGCCGCCCTTGAAAAATATCGGGATGAAAACTTAAAATCTACCTTCAGCCGTCGGAAGGGAAAGATATTCGACTTATTGGGGAGCAAGGGGGGGGTGGGGACGACTACGATCGCCGTAAACTTGTCCACCAGTTTGGTAGTTTTAGATAGCAAACCTTCTGTGGCCCTGCTGGACATTAACCCGCCTCTTGGGGAAATCCCCATTTTTTTGGATATGAAATTCTCTTTTGACTGGGGAGTGCTGGTCAAGAACATCAACCGGGCGGATTCCGCTTTTTTAAAGAGATTTTTGGCCAAGCATTCTTCGGGGATCTACGTCCTGTCATCGGCCACCACCATGGATGGGGTCATACCCACAGGAGATGTCCTTGAAAGGCTGCTCGACCTCCTGCAAGCCACCTTCGATTATATCGTAATCGACAGCGGAAGACATCTCAACACCACTTCCCTTACTCTCTTAAAAAATTCAGACAGGGTGTTTCTTGTTTCTGTTTTGGATCTGCTTTGCCTGTCCAACACCCGGAGGTCCCTGAAGATTTTTCAGGACTTGGGGTTCCCAAGGAAGGAAAAGATCGAAATCATTATCAATCGTTTTCAGAAAGAATCTTTGATCACTCTGGAAGAAGCCGAAAAGAGCCTGGATCGGAAAATTTTCTGGTTAATCCCCAATGATTACCAGAAGACCAATTCCGCTATCAATCTGGGAAAACCCTTCTCTCTTACGGATCCTAAGGCGGTTCTAACGCAAAATTTCAAAGAGTTGGCTTCCTCTTTATCGGGAAAAGCAGAGAAACGGTAGAAGGCTTTCTCTCCTTCGGCTAAGAACCTTCTCCTCCATTGATGAGCGGATTGGGGTGAATATCAAGCTCTCGGGCCACCTTACCTACCGGCATCCCTTTTTCGGTGACCAACCCACTGCACGGCATCCCGTTTGAATTCACGGCTAAAATTTGACGATTTTTCCCCCATAGTCAATTTTTTGTCTAAATTGCCCACCCGAAGAAATATCTAACTATCAGATAAAATCTTACTAGTTTTCATCCGGAAACTCAAAATTACCGGATGAAGCTTTCAGCGTACAGCGATCAGCATTCAGCTAACCCATGAATAGTAAAGGATTTTGCTGATGGCTAAAATGCTGACGGCTGTCCGCTCCATCCGGAACATTGTCTTTTCCGGATGGATACTAACTATCTTAGATTATTGAGAAATGTTTTTATTAAGAATTGGCATCGAAAATGCAATTTAGAAGTGAAACCTTTCTGAAATTCTAAGAAGTCCACTTTTATTGGGTCTTCGTTAGGGAGGAGAGTGTCGAAATATTATGTATAGAGAATTTTTCGATTTTTCAGAAAATCCCTTCGCCTTTTCCTATGATCCCAAGTTTTTCTACATGACGGAAGATCATAAAGAAGTATTAAACTCCTTGGTAAACGTAATTACCGAACGGAAAGGCTTTATTTTACTTACCGGTGAGCCCGGAACAGGAAAGACGACGTTGATCAATAAATTATCAACCCTGCTGGACTCCAGTATCAAGGCCTTTCCCGTATTTCAACCAACTAACGATATCAATGAACTATTAGAGGAAGTCGTCCGAGGATTAGAGTTTCCCTTGGTGGAGAGAAACAATGGTTCCCTGTTATCTACTTTTAACAATTACCTGATAGATAGATCAATCCGGGGTGAAAACTCAGTGCTTATTGTTGATGAGGCCCAAGCGCTAACCAATGATATATTGGAAGAATTGAGACTACTCTGCAATCAGGATCCTAGAAAACCTTTTTTGCTTCAAGAAGTCTTTGTAGGTCAACCGGATTTTGAAGATAAGCTAAAATCTTATGATTTGATGCAACTACAGCAACGAATAACGGGGCGATATCGGCTTCGACCATTAACCCCGGTGGAAACCGTAAATTATATGGAATTCCGACTCAATCAAGTGGGAAGTAGTATCAAGGATGTCTTCACCCAGGAAGCAGCCGAATTAATCTGCTTGCGAAGCAAGGGGATTCTTAGTGATATTAATAAAGTTTGTTATTTAACGCTGTCCCTTGGCTATGCCAATTCCAGGAGAATAATCCGTGTGGAGGAAGTCAATGCGGTTTTTTTATTATTGAATCTTCAAAAAACGGGCAAGGTCAGCCAGACCCTCCTCTGTCTCTTCCTTGGCGTTTCCAACGATTTTTTGGATTTAGGGAAGGATTGTTCACTAAACCGTCATGCCCGGTCAGGGGCGTGACACCACGATACGGTCAGCTTTGCTGACCTGAAAAATGGCTTCCGTTCGGATGCCGGAATGAAAATAGGGCTGGATTCGAGGGTAATCTTGAATCCTATTTTCGCACTGAAGCTATAACGGGATAAAACGTCCCCTGAAATCAGTGGACAAAAGCGTCACCCACCATGAAAAAACAAGTCCCACTAAATGAACTGCAGCACGCCTGTGAATATTATGGCTTTACCGAGGAGCCCTTTAACCTAAAGCCCGATCCGAAATTCTTGTTCTTTACCCATAGCCACTTTAAAGCCTTCTCTGACATGATGTCTGGGGTCAAAGAAAGAAAAGGAGTTATCGTAATTTCCGGAGAGGTCGGATCCGGCAAAACTATTTTAATCTACGCTCTCCTGAATGATTTAGATGAAAAAATAAAAACATCTTTTGTCTATCAAACCAAGCTCGGGTTCGAGGATATCCTTAGGAATCTTTTAAGGGACTTGGAAGGCCCGTTATTCAAAGAAAAAGAAGGGTTAGCTTCTCTAATCTTCCATTTAAAAAATTACCTGAAACAAAGCATCCATCAGGGAAAGAATGTGGCGGTGGTCATTGATGAAGCCCAAAGCCTGGATGAAGCAGTCCTGATGGACTTATTAAATCTGGTACACAACGATTTACCCGGAGGTAACCCACTTCAAATTCTGTTGGTTGGGCATCCCGAATTAGAGGAAAAATTGAATTCCGCCAGACTGAAGATAGTTAAAAAGAATGTTGGGGTGGTTGGCCGGATTATGCCATTAAATCGAGAGGAGATCTGGGAGTACTTAAAACATCGGGCCAATGTGGCCGGTGGAAATGCCGACAAGGTTTTCGCTAAAGAGGCCGTCAAGTATATTGAAAAATTTTCCGGTAGAAATCCACGATTAATAAATATACTCTGCAACCAAGCTTTATTAGTCGGCTACCTGAGTTCCAGTCCGGTCATTAATAAAAAAATTATTCAGCAGTCGACAAAAGATTTAGAGTATTTAACGCCCCCCCAAAAACCCCGGATGTCATTCCTCTTTTTGCTTTCTTTATTTTCGGGCATGGTTTTTTTATTTTCTTTAACCTTTTTGATTATAAATATTCTTATAAAGTAGAAAAATTCCTCTAATCATTTTTAAGCTACATGCTTCTTCATCTTAGTTTTTTTTAATCTTCTAACCTGATTTTTGTGCCCCTCGATTTGCCTCAACCGTGATTCAATATCCATTGGATTTGAAACCACCCGGCGCTGTTTTTAAGACGAAGTCTTCCACTAACCCACCTTATCCTCCATTTATGACAACTAATGCAATCGATACCTATTTTTGGTTCTACGGAAGAAGACATTTAGCCAATTGACTATGACTAAAGGATAAAAAACTGACATTAACGATAGATCGGTGGTGTTCGTTCGGCAGGGCTTAGGGAAATTTTGTTAGCAATGGGTTGGCAGGAAATAAGGTTTAAAAAAAATATCTGATAAGTATTTGTTTTTATTTGGTGGGCCGTGGCAGGATCGAACTGCCGACCTACTGATTAAGAGTTGTAAGAAAACCCATACCAATAAGCACCAATAGGCAAAAAGAGCAATAAATACCTGCATTCCCTATCTCAAAGTTTCCCGTCTTTTCCCTTTTTTAGGTTCATTCTGGTAGCACAATAGTAGCAAGAATTTAAATGAAATATTCGGGTCGGGGGGTCTAACCTGGCTTAACCGGCACAACTTAAGTATTTAATTAAACTTAAGGAGTACTTAAGGAGAACTTAAGCAATGATTTTAGGAAAAATCGATAAAGTTAAACTAAATCAAATGCTTCAGGCAGATAAAACTCAACGCGAATGCGCTAAAGTTTTTGGGGTCAGTGAAGGGGCGATCAGCCAGGTCAAGAAGGAACTGAACATCAATGGTGCCATAAAGTGGTCATAGGTTTCCATCTTCCCCTCATCAAACCGTACGGTCGGTTTTCCCTAATACGGCTTATCGGTCATCTTCTTCCAGGGGCTTTCGCCCGATTGATTGGGATCGGAGATAAAATGGACGCCTTGTGAAGGGCCGCAAACCGGCTTTGGACTCTTCTGAATGATGTTATTAAACAAAAGTTCTATCGAATCGACGATACGATTCTTCCGGTCGACAATAGATAGGACATGACTGCCTCGCGCTGGTTTCTAGAAAAACAAGGGGTCGGAGATGCCTCTCTTTTGATTGTTTGAACCCAATAGTAGTGGCGGGCCAGAGGTTTTTATCAGTTGATTAGCGCTTTATGTCATTCTAACGTTGATGCAGGACGCAAGGTAAATATTTTTTCAAAATACGGGTTTCGATGTATGCTAAAAAAGCTTGACATTCTCTGAAAAGTCGGAGAATGTCTTATTAATGGCCGTTCATTAATATTTTAAATGCGGTTCATCCAAGTTAAAGAGTACTTCGTTTCGTTAAGGCGCCAGGTCAGTGATTTAATAGAGAGGTAAACATTGGAAAAGAAACAAAATAGGGTAAGTCCACAAAGGGAAAAAATGTTAACAAAAGCTAGTACTCTTTTTTGGAAAAAGGGGTATAGCGGTACCTCCATGAGAGATATAGCCAAAAGCTGTAAATGCGAACCTTCAAATATTTATAACTTTTTTAAAAATAAGGAGGACATATTATTTGAGTTCCTTTACACGCAAAATAAGCGCTTATTTGAAATGATTAAGCATTTTGAAAATGATCGAACTACAAAGCCTAGTGAGCAATTACGAGAGTTTATTATCATTCATCTCAATCATGTATTGAGTTATCAACAAGCCTCCCGATCACTGTTTGATTCGGGTTTGGGATGGCTTTCCAGAAATAATCGTGAAAAAGTGGTCAGTTTCCGAGATGGATATGATCGAATTCTTACTGGAATAATTCAAAGAGGAATTGAAACAAAGGAATTTAGTAAAATTGATGCAAAGTTGGTTGCTCGAAATATTGCCTCTATTATTGTTCGAACGATTATCTGGTATTCTCCCCAAGGACAACTGTCAATTAATGATATCGCCGAGGCCATATTTAATTTTTCTCTTAACGGTTTGAGAGGGGAAAGAAATAATAGATAGATATCGGGTGTTCAATTCTAATCCGACCTATTATCTTGAATAATTGTAAAAGAGGTAAGTGGAGCCTTCATTGAAAAAACCGCATTTTTTCGGGATAGACGACTATGTCGCCCCGTATTACCCGTACATTAAAACAGAAAAGCCATGGAGCTGTCGCATTGTTATATGTCGGGTGATGATGGATGGGGACAGAAAGTCTGTTGAGCCGATGCCCGAGAAGGTCCACACCTCGGAAAGGGGGATGCAAAGGTTGTTGACAGAGGTAAAATGGGACTGTGAAGTCGCATTTGGCGAACACAGGAATCGGATGCTTGCGAAGACCGTCGATCCCCGGGCGGTAATGTATGCGGATCTCTTGAGAAGGTATGAGAATGTTGATCTTAACATAAACTAATCGTTTATCAAAGCAGAAAGAATTGTAAGGAGGAAGGACATGAGGAAAAGACTGGCAGTGTTTTTAATGGGGGTTTTTATCGTCGTTGCTTTTGTTTATCCAGCGCAGGCTCAAAAGCCTATTAAAATAGGCTTCGTTTACACCTTTACCGGGGCGATGGCTTTTGTTAACCAAAATATCATGGATGGGCATGAACTCGCCATCGATGAGATCAACAAAGCTGGGGGCCTGCTGGGGCGGAAAATTGAAATTATTAAAAGGGATGATGCGGGGAAAGCGGATCTTACCACACGGTACGCCCGCGAATTGATCACGAGAGAAGGGGTGGATCTTATCATCGGAGGTTACGGAACGATCCAGGCCACGGCCCTGGCCGCGGTCGCCAATGAGTTTAAGACGCCCACCTTTATTTTCGGAGGTCACGCGACAAGCCTTACAACAGAGTATTGGTCCCCCTACCATTTCCGCTATGCGATCCAGACCAGCGCCGAGGGAAAAGGCCTGGCCAAAGTTGTAGCCGAAGAATACCTGAAAGGGGTGAAAGACCCAAAAGTCTACTATGAGTCCTGGGATTATGAGTTCGGACACGATGTCGCTCGTTATTTCATCCCGATGATCAAGCAACTCGTGCCGAATGTAAAAATATATGAAGGATGGCCACGGGTAGGAGAAATGGACTACAGCCCGTATATTTCCCAGATCCTGGCCTATAAACCCCAAGTTTTGGTCAATGTTATATTCGCCGGGGGGGCGGTCGCGAATCTCAAACAGTGTGCCCAGATGGGCGTATTCCAAAATATTAAATTGGCCAGCGCCTGCGTGCTTGCTTCCAATGAATATCGGAAGGTCCTTGGAGACGCAATTCCTGAGGGGACCTGGTCCTGGTGTTATGATGATGAGGCTTGGCCGAGAAATGCGGAGCAGAAGAAATTTTATGAAAAATATCGCAAATGGAAGGGAACCTCGGAACATGTTGTTCCCGGCCATGTTTGGCCCGCCTATAACATGGTAAAACTTTATGAGGCGGCTGTGAAGAAAGCGAGAACAACGGATAGTGCTGCGGTTTGCAAGGCGATGGAAGGGATAAAAATCGACACCTACAATGGCCCGGTTTGGGTGCGGGATTTTGATCATCAGGTCGTGAGCGGCCATATCTGGGGCCCCATGGTGAAGAAACCAGGGTCGACAAGTTTAGTTCTGGACCCCAAAAGAACGAAATGGGTTCCCATAGAACCTTTTCTGCTTACGAAAGAGGAGTGGCATGCTGCCCGAAAGGCTGCGGGAAAGGAATAGGAATTCTGACGTCATGGGTGGTTCGGGCGAATCAGAGTCGAGGCCCGATCCACCCAGGGCGGTCCGATGAATTTTGGAAATTCCAAAAGGGAAATAAGCAATGGATATTGACGTATCTCTCATCATAAGCCTTGTGGCTTCGGGAATCGCCCGCGGCATGATCTACTTTCTCTTATCCTGTGGTCTGACCATCATTTTCGGCGTCCTGGGGGTGGTCAATTTCGCCCACGGGGCTTTCTATATGCTGGCCTTCTATCTAATGTTTACTATGACAAATGCCGTCGGGTTTTGGATTTCCCTGGTCCTCGTTCCCATCCTCATGGCGATGGTCGGAGCGATCGTCGAAGTGGGGCTTTTTCGTCGAATCTATAAAGCTGGACACGTTTTGCAACTCCTTTTATCCGTGGGAGTAATCTACATCATATCGGATATCGTCCGACTGGTATGGGGCCTTGACCCGAAAAATGGCGAAATGCCGGCGCTCTTTACGGGGAGCATCAATCTGTTCGGCCTGGTGATGAGTAAGTATAATCTTTTTATCATTGGGATATCGAGTCTGATCGCCATCGTGCTTGCTTTGATCTTATACAAGAGCAAATTGGGAAGTATTATTCGGGCTTGCGTTTTCGATGCGGAGATGACCCGCGGCCTGGGAATTAATGTCTCCCGGGTCTTCCTCCTTGTCTTTATGGGCGGGATCGGCCTGGCCGCAATTGCCGCAGTGATTGCTTTTCCGATCACCAGTGGAAGTCTGGGCATGGACGCCCAGATGATCATCATTGCTTTCTGTGTGGCCATTATAGGGGGTGTGGGGAGTGTTGGAGGGGCGCTGATTTCGGCGTTAATCATAGGTGTTGTTGAATCTTTAGGAATATTAGTTTTGCCGCAATATGCGGACTCATTTATTTACATCATCGTGACGGCCGTATTGTTTATCCGGCCGCAGGGACTCTTCAGTTTGGAATAACTCTTTGAATGAGGATATCGATATTATGCCAGGAAAGGGAAAATTCGTCTGGATTTTTGGTTGCCTTGTTACCTTCATTCTGATCGCCTTGCCTTCTATCCTTTCCCGATTTTGGGTAGGGATTTTCACCGAAATTCTGATCATGGCCTTGGCGGGCATGTCCTTAAATTTCCTTCTTGGGTATGCCGGATGCCTTTCCTTCGGGCATGGTGCCTTTTTCGCTGCTGCGGCGTATGCCACGGCCATCCTGATGACCAAAACGGGCCTAAATCAATATTTGGTTATCCTGCTGCTGGCCCCGATAATGGCCACGCTTTTAGGGGCCATCATCGGGGTGCTCGTGTCGAGGCTATACGCCTTTTATTACGCGATTATGACTTGCGCCTTTACCATGATCCTGTGGTCTATTATCCGCAGATTGGGGGATGTTACCGGGGGAGATAACGGCATCGTGGGGGTAAAATTCAGGGGCCTGCTGGAAGGGATGAATCACACTTATTTTTTTACGTTGGGCGTCGTCGTCCTGTGCACGGTGATCCTTTGGGTGATCGGGAATTCCCCCTTCGGATGGACCCTCCGGGCCATCCGCGAGAACCCAGTACGGAGCTCTTTTGTCAGTATCGACGTCGTAAAGCATCGTTACCTGGCCCTGATTATATCAAGTTTCTTTTGCGGCGTGGCCGGCTCCCTCCATGTGGTTTACACGTTCGGCGCTTTTCCGGAACTGGCTTTTTGGACGAAGTCCGGGGATATTGTCACGATGTGTATTCTGGGAGGCATCAATTCCTTCTTCGGACCGATCGTCGGATCGGTCGTATTGATCTTGCTGGAAACCTTTATTACATCGGTAACCCTCTACTGGCCTTTGATTCTGGGCGTCATCATTTGTGCGGTTGTTCTGCTGATGCCCAACGGCATCATGAGTCTTATTCAGACCGTTACCAGGAAAAAGGCGGAAGAAATTCGTTCGTAGGCATTACATTTTGATCGGCGCGCTTGAAGCGGATCGTATCACCGGAAGGAAGCAAAATGTTTTTTGAGGTCGTCAACTTAGAAAAATCCTTTGGTGGCCTGAAGGCTATGGATAACGTCAGCTTACATATTAAACAGGGGGACATTTGCTCCCTCATAGGGCCCAATGGGGCCGGGAAATCGACTTTCTTTAATCTGATTACAGGCCATATCAGGCCGGACTCCGGAAGGGTTCTCTTCAAGGGTGAAGATATCACCGGAAAAACCGCCATGGCGATTACAAAAATGGGAATTGCCAGATCGTTCCAGATCGTGAATATCTTCCCCCATCTCACCATTTATGAAAATATTATGGTTGCCGTTTTGTCCCAAAAGCAGAGGAGTTTCAATCTCCTGACTCCCGCCAAAAAAATCGCCAGAGAGGAAATTTATGGACTTTTGCAAAGCACCGGACTGGAAAAACAGAAGGACATGCTGGGCGGGCAACTCTCTCACGGGAATCAAAAGCGTTTGGAAGTTGGCATTGCCCTGGCAATGAAACCCAATCTGTTGGCCCTGGATGAACCCACAGCGGGAATGGCCGTCGATGAAAAAGCCGCCATTCTGGAAACGATCCAGTCGCTCATCAAGATGACTGGCTGCACGGTTCTATTGTGTGAGCATGACATGAGTGTGATTTTTGAGGTCTCGGATTATATCTGGGTCCTGCACAACGGGCGGATCGTAGCGAATGGGATGATAGACGAAATTAAGAATAATGAGGTCGTCCAGAGAATATACTTGGGAGGCAAAGAGTGATCGACGACGCGAAACAAATACTCCGGGTACGGGAAATTCATACCTATTATGGATTGAGTCATATTCTTTTCGGGGTTTCCATGGACATCGGCAAAGGGGAAGTTTTGTGCCTTTTGGGCAGGAATGGGGCCGGAAAAACAACCACCATGCGCAGCATTGCCGGGTTTACGCCGGCGAAAGCGGGGAAAATATTTTTTAATGGAGAAGATATAACGAATCGGTCTTCGAACCAAATTGCACGGAAGGGGATCGTGACGGCTTTCGCTGAGAAGAGGGTGTTTGGAAACTTGACCGTGAAAGAGAATCTGGAGATCGCCCGAAGGGCTCCCTCCCGAAGAAAAGATCAGGGGGTCTGGACTTTTGAAAAAGTATACAGCCTTTTCCCCGTTTTAGAAAAATATTCAAAAAGATGGGCCAAGAGTCTAAGCGGGGGAGAACAGCAGATGGTTTGCATTGCCCGAGCCCTCATGGCCAATCCGGACCTTCTGCTGCTGGATGAGCCGACGACCGGCCTCGCGCCGGTGGTTGTGAACGATATTGCCAAACAAGTCCGGAAACTCCAGGAGGAGGGTATGTCCATATTGCTTGCCGAGCAAAATTTCCTGTTTGCCAGGGAGCTCGGCAACAATTGCACCATTATTGACGCCGGCGAGATACGGTTTACAGGAACCTTTGGGGAATTGAAGGATAATGAATCCATCATGAGGAAGTATCTCACGGTATAAAACTGTTTTTTCGGAATAAAAAATTGTTCAAGGAGAGGAAATATTATGGAATTGAATCTAAAACAAAAAGTGGCTGTAATAACGGGAGGAGGCAGAGGAATTGGGGAGGCGATTTGTATTGCTTTTGCCAAGGAAGGGACTCATGTCGTGGTGAGTGATATCGATTATGAAAATGCGCAAAGTGTCTCTGAAAAGATTCAGGCCCTTGGTCCAAAAGCAATTCCAATGAAAATCGACATATCCCGACCGGAAGAGGCAAAGAAATTGATAGAGGCGGCGGAAAAGGAGTTTGGAACAGTTGATATCTTGGTGAATAATGCCGGTATTTCTCCCAAAAAGGAAGGAGGAGGGCCGGCCATGACCTGGGAAATCGGATTGGAGGAATGGGACCGGGTCATGGGGGTGAACTTGAAAGGGACGCTTTTTTGTTCGCAGGAGGCGGTAAAATATATGCTCCCCCGAAAGAAGGGAGCGATCGTCAATATTGCTTCAATCGCCGGGAAGGCTCCTTTCGAGCCAATGGCCACGGGTGCTCATTATGATGCTTCCAAAGCCGCTATCATCAATTTGACCCAGAGACTGGCGAGTGAAGTGGCGGAACATGGGATTCGAATCAATGCCGTGGCCCCGGGGCGGATCGCTACGCCCATGGCCAAATTTGCCTCCCAAAAATGGAATCAGGCAATGCTGGAGCGCACCCCCATGGGCAGGTTTGGAACTCCGGAAGAAATCGCCAATGCCGTGGTATTTCTGGCCTCGGATGGAGCGAGTTTCATAACGGGGGAAACAGTGAATGTCAACGGGGGCTGGTTTATGGATTGAGAATGGATCCCCGGGCTTTCATAAAAATATTCGGTCAACAGATTTGGGGATGATCTCAGTTTTCTAACCCGAGGTGACAGATTCATTGGTATTTATCAATTTGGAAAAGGAGATTCGGTGAAAAACTCATTATTGATGCAGCCATTTTCTTTGGGAAAATTACAGCTCCGCAACCGAATTGTGATGGCTCCGATGCTCTCTCGATTGTGTGAGCCGGACGGTATTGTCTCCTCAAAACTCATAGATTATTATGTGGAACGGGCCAAAGGAGGCGTCGGGCTCATCATCGTAGAATATTGTTATATCGATAAAAAGGAAAGCAAGGCCAGCCAGGGTCAGTTGGGCGTCTATGATGACCAGCTCATCGCCGGGCTGGCGGAGCTCGCCGAGTCGATCCAGGAATACGGGGCCAAAGTCATTTTGCAGATTTGTCATGCCGGACGGAGCACGTCTGCGAAAGTTATGGGTCGCCAACCCATCGCTCCTTCGGCCATGCCCAGCTACACCGGAGAGATGGCCCGGGAAATGACTCTGGATGAAATTGAAGCAACAATTCAAGCTTTTGCAGATGCGGCTTACCGCGCCAAAGCCGCTGGGTTTAACGGGGTGGAGATCCATGGAACCCATGGATACCTGTTGGCCCAGTTTCTTTCACCTTACACGAACCTCCGATCCGATCTCTACGGGAAAGACCGAGGGCTCTTTGGCCAGCAAACTCTGGATCGGGTGCGATCCCGGGTGGGCCAGGACTATTTAGTCGGTTATCGGATCAGCGCCGATGAATTTATCCAGGGTGGAATCACCCTCGGGGAAGCCAAGGATTTTTCCAAAAGGCTCGAAAAACAAGGGATCGATTACCTGCATGTTTCGGGCGGATTGGCTGAAACGGGACAAAACATCGTGATCCCGGTTTATCTCCCCCAAGGGCACCTTCTTCACCTGGCCGAAGGGATCAAGGAGGGGGTTAGTATCCCGGTGATTGCCGTGGGAGCGATCCACGATCCCCAGCTTGCCGAAGATGCGTTGCAGAAGAAGAAGGCGGATCTAATCGCCATGGGCCGGGCATTGATCGCGGATCCACAACTTCCCGATAAAATCAAGGCCGGTCAGTCGGCGGCCATTCGCCCCTGTTTGCGTTGTAATGAGGGCTGCCGAAGTAGAATGGTGGAGGGCAAAACTCAACGGTGTGCGGTCAATGCTGAAGTGGGGAGAGAACAATGGATGAAAATACGTCCGGCTGCCAAGGCCAAGCACGTTTGCGTCGTAGGCGGAGGGCCGGCTGGGTTAGAAGCAGTTAGGGTACTGAGTCTGAGGGGCCATCGTGTAACGCTTTTTGAAAGGGAAAATAAACTCGGAGGCCTTCTGAGGTATGCTTCCGTCCCGGAATTTAAGTCTGAGCTGCGTAACTTTATGGAATATCTGATCGACCAGGTGAACCAGTTAAGAGTGGACGTTCGGTATGGATGTTCGGCGACTTTGGACCTGGTTAAGGAGGTCAAACCGGACGCGGTCATTCTGGCCGCCGGGTCGAGTCCCCGCTTGCCGAAAATACCAGGAATTACAAAGTCTTTTGTGGCGAATGCCTTAGATCTCCTTTCCGGAAAATCGAAAACTGGCAAAAGGGTTTTGGTCGTTGGGGGCTCCGCTATGGGATCTGAAATCGCTGCTTATCTGGCCGGTCAGAACAGGAAGGTGACTCTGATCGAGATGCTGGATGAAATTGCTCCGGACCTGGAGCCGCGCTCCCGTTTTACACTCTATTCGTTGTTAAATCAAAGAGGGGTGGAAATTCTGAAAGGATGGAAATTGGAAAAGATTGAAGACGGAGAGGCATTCTTAGTGGATGGGAACTTGAACAGGAGGGTGATCAAAGGGGATTCCGTCGTTCTGGCCTTGGGCCTCATTTCCAATAGGGAGTTGGATCAAGAGTTGAAAGAAAATTTCAGCGAGGTCCATGTTATTGGTGACTGTCTTGAGCCTCGAAAAATCTACCAGGCAATCCATGAGGGGGCTTTTGCGGGAAGAGCAATCTGAACCCATTAAAAGTTTGAGGATGTAAAGAAAGGGTTTCCGCCAAAGGTGATCAGCGGGTTTCAGTGAAATACGTCTGAGGCTATTCTTGATGACGATGGATTTACTTTGAAGGAGGAATTTCGAATGGAACAAAAAAAGCATGCTAATCATCATGTCAAAGGTGCCCCGGGAAAAGGAGGAGGCGTTCAACCGCTGGTATAACGAGGAGCATCTGCCTCGGGTGCTCGAACGACTCCCCGGCGTGATCAGCGGCCGCCGTTACAAAATCGTGGAAGGGGAACAGGAATATCAGTTTTTGGCGCTTTATGAGTTCGAGAACTATCAGGCTCTGGATTCTGCATTGAAATCCGCTGCAATGAAATAGCTCGCTGATGAATACACTGAGGCATTTGGCGAAGGCGGGCGCAAAAGACTTAAAACAATCCCAATTAAATCTTGACTTCCCAAGAAATCAGATAAAAGAGAATTGAATCTAAATTGTGGCGAGGAAAATATGATTTCTCATTTTGATAAGCTCAAAGTTGGAACCATTTTGGAGACTCAAGAACAGTTATTCAGCGAAAGAAATCTGCTAATGGGAATTTTATGGGAAGGAGATTCTCAGCTCCATACAAATAGACCGGGCATGACAAAGACCCCCTACGGTACAACGATCGTCCATGGAAACTCCGTGACTTCGATGGTCATAGGTCAACTATTAAGGCTCTATGTCGGGGCAACAGAGAAAATTAGAATAAACGAGATAAACACAGTTTATCTCGCGGCTATTCACGTCGGGGATCTTATAAAGGGGGTTTTTACTATTGAAGAACGAAATAAATATTCAAACGGTTCAGAAATATTGACAATGACCTTTGAGGTCATAAGAAACAAACAAACCATTGTCTCCAAGGGAAAAATGGCAATTGAAATAAAATGAATAAAACAAAGGCCAATCAGAAAATACGAATCTGTTAAAAAGAAGGTCGTAAGGGGGGAAGGGGGGTCATTTGGAAATATTGGGTTTGTATTTTGAAGATTTTCCGATTGGAAAATCAGGTGGAAGTGTAGGCAAGACAATCACCCTCACAGATATTCAACTTTTTAACGAAATGTCAGGCTGGCCGGATTATTTTATCCTGGGGGAAGAATCGGTCCCAGAGATGCTCGTCACGATGGTTTCCGCCGGGCTTATGACAAGGCAGGGAATCTATGAGGGAACTCTGATGGGAATTATAGGGAATTCCTGGCGTTATAGAACCCCCGTATTGGTAGGCGACACTTTGAAAATGAAGTATGTCGTCACTGAGGCGTCCCTTACTAGAAACAGAGAAAAGGGCATCATTGTGTTTAAAATCCAAACTTATAATCAAAGGCATGAAACTGTTGCGGAAGGGGAAATAAAGGCTATGATGCGGGCAAGAGAAAAATGAGATGTCTGGAGTCAGATACTGTTCAAAATTAATTTGCCTCCCAAGAACAAAGAACCTAAAATAATGGGTTTTTGTTTGGAATGCCAGATAGATAGAAACTAAGAGGGTGGTTATGAATTGCGCTGATGTGAAGAATGAATTGACTAAAGATGGAGAAATTGTAACTCACATTTTAGAGAAATGGGCTCTGGAAGCAAAGGAGCGAACGTTTATTTATTATGGAGAAGAAAATCTTAGTCTGACTTTTAATGAATTCAATCAGATCACCAACAGTATCGGTCACAACCTCCGATCTTTGGGCATAAATAAGGGCGATAGGATTTCCGTTTTTCTGAAAAACCCTTTGGTAACTGCGATGGTTATGTTTGGAATATGGAAAACAGGGGCGGTATTTTGTCCGATTAATTTCAATTATAAGGGGCAGCTTTTAACATACCAAATTAAAGATACGAATCCTAAAGCCCTTGTTGTCGAACGAGAATTAATTCCCCTATTGAATGAGGTGAAGGGGGAGTTCGGAGCATTAAATGTCGTTGTGTATACTCCAAAGGAAAAGGATCATGATTATCGCTCGAGTTTGAAAAGCATATTTTTGGATAAATTTTATTCGGAAATTTCTTTTGAGGAAATGACCAAGGGGAAAACATCCAACTTAGATACCAACTTACAATATATGGACACGGCCAATATCATATACACCTCTGGGACCACAGGCCCACCAAAGGGAGTTCTTCAATCTTATCGTTGGTTAAATAATTATGTTTTCAACTGGAGACGATTATTTAACCAGGAAGATATTATCTACAACGATCTTCCCCTCTATCACGTGGCCGGATCCTTTTTTAACCTTGTCAGGGGCGCCTGGGTAGGATGTGGAAACGCGCTTTGGGACAAGTTCAGCAGCAAGGATTTCTGGGCTCGGATCAAACAGAGCGGATCGACTTCGGCCGTTTTACTGGACGTGATGGTTCCCTGGTTAATGAATGCGCCGGAGACCCCGGACGACTACAAGAATACCTTAAATAAAGTCTATATGGCTCCACTCCCTCAGTATCACCACTCGGTGGCCAAGAGGTTCGGGATCGACTTCGTCATTTCGGGATTCGGGCAAACAGAGACCGGGCACGGATCAATCTGCATCATCGACGAATTAAAAAAGGGAACCCCCCCGGACCTCTACAAAGGATACCCAAAAGGGGAAATCTTCCGGATTGCCGAGAAGTTCGATATGCTGGTCGTAGATGGCGAAAAGGAGGTTTCCAACGGCATATTGGGAAAGCCGTCCCTTTTATTTGAAGCCAACATCCTGAATGCACGGGATGAGGAATGTTCGCCCGGGGAAGTTGGTGAATTAGTTTTTAGACCCAAATTTCCGAGCCTGCTCTTCACCGAGTATTTTAATAAACCGGAGGCATCCCTGAAAGCCTTCCGTAACCTCTGGTTTCATACGGGAGATGCTTCTTTCCGGAATGAAGAGGGCATCTATTTTTTTGTCGATCGAATGGGAACGGCCATCCGGGTTAAGGGAGAATTTGTCTCCTCCTATCAGGTCGAAGATATTATTAACGGTCATCCCAAGGTGGATGTTTGCGCCGCTCTGCCGATTCCGGCCGAAGTGGGCGGAGAGCAGAACATTGCCGTCTTCATCGTTCTCAAGGCGGGAGAAGAGTTGACGGAAGAGGAGATCAGGGGGTGGATCCAAACCGCCATGCCAAAATTTATGTGGCCGAAGTACATCAGATTTATTGACGATCTTCCGAAGACGCCGACGAGCAAAATCGAGAAATACAAATTACGGGAAAGCATCAAGAAAGAATTGGGAATTCAATAAAGGCGAGATGCAGTCCGGATATTTGGCAGGCGCATCGAGTCATTAAGAAATACCACACCCGAATGAAAGGAGATAAGGTATTGCTGAATTTACATTTAATTTTTCCATTAACGGTTTGAAAAGGGGGAAATAGGCATCTATTGACATTAAATGAACTAAATCTAAGGAGCGAAGGTATGCCATTTGAGAGAGAAATTGTAGAGCTTCAGGAGCGGAAGGAGAAGGCCCTCCGGATGGGAGGTCCAAGAAAGATTAAAATTCAGCATGACAGGGGAAAGCTTACGGCGAGGGAACGGATTGACCATCTCCTGGATACGGATACATTTCTCGAAGTAGGCATGCTCAACTGCTCTGACGTACCCGGCATGGAGGACAAAACCCCGGCAGACAGCAAAATCGCCGGTTACGGCAAAATTGACGGCCGGACGGTGGCGCTGGTGGCCAATGACTTTACAACGCTGGCAGCTACCTCAAGCCGTGTAGCATGGCGTAAAGAAAGGGAAATCGAACAGTTCGGCCCGCGTAAGGGGATCCCCGTCATCTATCTGGGCGAGGCCGGCGGGGCGCGGATGCCCGATATTATGGGAGCGAAAGGGCTGGCTTCTTACGGCGGCGGGGGATTTGACACCTTCGTGAAAACCATGAGCCGGGTGCGCAAATCTCCCATGGCGGCCGCGATCATGGGGGAATGTTACGGCATGCCCACCTGGATGGCTTGTCTGGCGGATTTCGTCGTTCAGGTGAAGGGGAGCGCCATGGGCGTTTCCGGTCCCCGCGTCCTGGAATTGGCCATCGGCGAAGTCATAACAGACGAGGAACTGGGGGGATGGAAGGTCCATGCTCAGGTTACGGGCAACATCGACCGGGTGGCGGAGAATGATAAGGAATGCCTTGACATCATCCGGGAATATCTTTCCTACATGCCATCTCACTGCGATGAACTGCCTCCCGTGAAGCCCGTTCCGGAGGGTTCGGGGAACGATATGGATAAGATTCTGGAAATCCTTCCCGAGAAGCGAAACCGGGCCTACGACATGAACAAGATCTTGCGGACCGTCGTGGATGGCGGCGTCTTATTTCCCATCAAACCTCTTTTCGCCAAGAGCGTGATTACGTCCCTGGCCCGCATCGGCGGCGAGGTCGTGGGTATCGTGGCCAATCAGCCCTCTTTCAATGCCGGAGCGATCGATACAAACGGCATCGACAAGGCGATCAGCTTTCTCGTCCTTTGTGACTCCTATAATATACCACTTCTCTTTTTCGAGGATACGCCGGGATTTCTGGTCGGCCGTGTTGCAGAACAGAAACCGTGTGGGCGCCCGGGTCATGAATTTCATGAATGCCCTGGGCCAGATCACGGTACCGAAAATCACGGTCATCGTTCGGAAGGCATACGGGCAGGCCTTCTGGAATATGGCCGGATCGGGTTGTGCCACGGAATTCATCGTGGCCTGGCCGACGGCGGAGATTAGTTTTGTCGCTCCCGAAATCGCGGCCAATGTCGTCTTTGCCGGGAAAATGGAAAATTCGCCGGAGATGGCCGCTCAGAAGGAGCAGCTCGTCCAGCAGATGATTCTGGACAGCTCCCCCTATTCAGCGGCCGGCATGCATTATATCCATGACGTCATCGATCCCAGGGAGACGCGGAGCTACATCATTCGTGCTATGGATATCTGTCGGGACCGGCGGACGGGAGGTGTCGGCGCCCATAAACTGGCTAACTGGCCGACAAAATATTAGAAAACCCCCTAAGCCATCTCTGTGATGCTGAAAATTATTATTCAGAGAAGGTATTGAGCGGAGTAAGAGATCTCTGGTCTATGGCTAAGGAAATTATGATCCTCAAAACTTTTCCACTATGCAATAAGGGATACCGGATTACCTCTTCCCTTAAACGCGTAAACCACCTTCTCCGTTTTTCCTGGACACAATGGGTTTTTTCCCGATATTTCAGTAAAATGTATGCGAAAAGAGGAAGACGATAATCGATCAAAAAACAAATTATTTCAATCAACAAGACAGGAGGAAACAGTGTTAAAAACCAAACTAACAGATTTGCTCGGAATCAAACACCCCATCATTCAAGCCGGGATGGGTCCTTTCAGCAACAATAACCTTTGCGTTGCAGCAAGCAACGCTGGGGTGCTGGGATTGATGTCGACCAGCGGTATTTTTAACAAAAAAGAAAAACCCTGGATCTATAACGCCTTTGTGGAGACCGCTGAGGCTTCGCTGGATGATGAGATGCCTGTGGTACTCGAAAAAGCCTTAAAACGGACCTATCGTTTGACCAAAGACAAAGGGGGGGTTTTCGGTATTAATGTCATGGTATCGGCGGAATTGGTCCCTTTGTCAACTATTCTTATCGATACGGCGATAAAGGTCGTCAATGAAAATCCTGAGATGAAAAATCATTTCAAAGTGATATTTACCTCGGCTGGCGACCCGCTTCCCTGGGGAGAAAAGATCAAGTCCGCCGGATTTAATTGGCTCCATGTTGTGCCTTCGGTCAAGGGAGCGCTCCGGTGTGCAAAAGCCGGTGTGGATTTAATCGTCGCTTCCGGTCATGAAGGGGGGTTTCACACCTCTTGGGAGCCGGTCCATTCCATGACATTATTACCCGCGGTGGTTGATGCCCTATCAGGGACGAATATTCCAGTGGCCGGCGCCGGCGGGTTCTGCGACGGGAAAACTTTGGCGGCGGCTCTCGCCTTGGGAGCAGCCGGGGCTCAGATGGGAACCAGATTCTTGGCGACTCAGGAGAGTGACTTCCATCAATTATGGAAGGAGCAGGTGGTAAAAACCTCGGATAGAGGGACCCTGGTGGCCCGTGGTATGGTGGGACCTGCCCGATGGCTCAAAACCCCTTCAAGCTTAGTGCATCAGAAAAATACCCTTGCTAAATCTCCATCGATTTATTTAGACACGCCTGATGACTATAACACCCCTGGTGCTCAGGAACTGGTTGCCTATGAGGATGAAGGTATCAAGGCCGTATATATGGGTGATTCAGAAAAAGCGCTCATGGCCGGAGGCGAATGTGCGCAAAGGGTGGAAGATCTGCCCAAGGTCCAGGATCTGGTGGATCGGATCATACAGGATGCGATGGAAATCCTTCAAAATGCACCCAAGTTTGTGATCGCATAATTTCTTTCAGGTAACCCCTCGGCTCTGCCGGGGGGTTACAAAGCTTATTTGAGAACGGACTAAAGTTGTTTAATGGATTTTCTTTATGCTCCTTGGCAAGTTGAACAATCATTTTAGTCAAAGGGGTCCATATCTAGACCTTCATTTTTTTCGATAATATCTTTGATCCTCCTTTTTCCCTTTTCTTGACTTTTTGTTTAACCATCTATATCCCTTCAATACCCCCGCTGTTTATCCACCTGGTTGATTAAGGGCTCTCCGCGCTGGTAACGCCGCAGATTTTCGAGGAATATTTCCATCACCCGGTCGAAATAAAAAGGAGTCGCTCCGGCGTAATGACCGGTAATGATGACATTTTCCATTTCCCAGAGAGGTGAATCTTCGGGCAGGGGCTCGGTTTCAAAAACATCCAGTCCAGCCCCAGCGATCCAGCCTTCCTGGAGAGCCCTGATCAGGGCCTTTTCCTGGACGATTGAACCCCTGGCGATATTGATAAGATAAGCCGACTGCTTCATACCCTGCAACTCTTTTTCCCCGATCAAGCCCTTAGTCTCCGGAGTCATCGGGGCGGCGATCACCACCCAGTCGGAAAGGGATAAGAGTTCTTCGAGTCCTTCCGTTCCATACATCCTGTCGACATAGGGTGAAGACCGTTCCGGGTTTCGGCGGTTGGCCAATACCTGCATCTTCAATGCCTTGGCCTTTTCAGCCGTTTTTTCGCCGATCTTTCCCAGTCCGATTATTCCCAAGGTTGATCCTTCCACTTCGCAGACCCGTCCCCGGCGTGTCCATTGGCGTTTGGTTTGTTGGCGTAGACTGAAAGGAATATCTCGGGCTTGGGCCAGCATCAGGGCCAGAATATGCTCGGAAATCGGTATGGCATGCACGCCCGAGGCATTGGTCAGGATAAAATCTTTTTCAATAATGTCCGGATAATTCCAAAGCCAGTCCGTCCCGGCAAAATCCTGCTGCACCCAGCGCAAATGGGGCAACTCTCGGAAGCGGGCGGCCGGAAGATGTCCGAATACCACCTCGGTCTTTAAGGAGAAATAATCGGCCCTTCTTTCCCATTCCTCTTTGTCTTTGACGAACATCAACTCGGCACCGGGAGCCGCCTGTCTGATTTTTTCCAGGTTTTGTTCATTCAAAGTGACGGCATTGACGAACATGCCGTAAGGGATCAAAATCGCGCCGATCTTCCGTCTTTTCATGACTCTTCCTTTTCGCATTTTTATTGACCTTTCAGGCCCGTTTAATGCGGCGCCGAAAGGCGGAAAAACAGGTTTTAATTAAAGTCGAAGGCTATTCCTAAAGGAGCCAGCCATAATCGAGTTAACATCAATTAAGATAAAAATTGTTCACCCATGAAATTAAGTTTTTCCTTTAAAAAATTTGGTGATTTGACATGAAAAAAGTGATGCACCGGCTCACCTATCCATTGAGGCAAAGAAAATTTGGAAAAAATTGACCGAGGAATATGGGATCGATGATAACGGCGGTAAAGAAATCCTTCGGGCCGGACTTGAGGCTTTTGATAGGTCGCAAAAAGCGAGGGCAAGCATCGATAAGGTCGGACTTTTGGTAAGAGACCGATTTGGCGTACCTAAACCCCATCCATTGATCAGTTGCGAAAGAGACGCGCGCGCGGCATACCTGCAAGCCCTTAAACAGTTAAATTTCGATATTGAGCCTCTTAAAAATGGACCCGGCCGTCCGGGAGGAAAATAAAAATGCCAAGCAATAGGACACGGCGGTCGCGAAAACGGGAATGTATTATTGAGCTTGATGAAAGCATCGAAAAATATTTTCTCACCGGCGAGGTGGAGCGAGGCACGCCGGCCTGGGAAATTCACGTTAGCCGCCATTTCGATGGGGGCGAAAAAATCCGGCTGGCCTGGCTTCAACATAAAGAATTTCTTTTGAAAAAATGGAAGTCGGAAGGCCGGGGGCCTTTCCGGTTGGAAAGGTGTGGCGATGAATGATTATACCTTATTGGCGTGTGAGCCGATGATGTTCAATATAAAACCTCAACAATTTAACGGCGCGGGTCCGTGGGATGAGGACAGACGCGAAGTCGGAAAAGCAAGTTTATCCCCTCCCCGCGGGATGCTGGGAACGGGAGAAACCGGAATATCCGGCGAACGATTCCACCGGCTGCGAGATGTTGCCGGGTTAATTGACAGTCATCGAGCGAGAGGCCCGAGGATTGGAAGATCGGCGGGGATCAGATTTGTAAGGTAGTACCATAAAAAGAAAAATCGAAAAGGACAAAAAAATGGATAATAAAATAGAAATTCAAAAGCTGCAAGAGGCCGAACAACGTATTTTGAGGCTGGCACGTGAGGCCAAAAGGGAAATGACTTCCGAGGAAGCTGACTTATTTGACGAAATCAGCGCGCATGTTGAGCACTTACACAAGTTACAACCCGAAAAAGCCTTGACGGTTGGGTTCGGCAGCGGCCCGCGGGCAATCGGCAGCGGGACCGGCGGATTCGACAGCATGGGGGATTTCATGCAAGCACTGTTTCGGAAATCCCGAGGCGAAGGGTACGACACGCGCCTTGAACCTCTTCAGGTTCGGGCCTCGATTGGCGAAACGGTCGGATCGGAAGGAGGGTTCGCCATTCCAACGATTTTGTGGAAAGGGCGCTCAATGAAAATTTGCAGGACACAGTCCTTCTGCAGACCTGTGATCGGCAAATTATGACCACCAATGCAATGACCACCCCGGCCTTTGTGGATAACAACCACAGCACCACGGCACCCTTCGGGATTACCTGGGGGCAGATTGCCGAAAATGGATCCTGGGGGACTCTCCAGGGGACGCCTTTTCGCGCAATGCAGTTGAACGCCCATAAATCTGGTGCGTTGTTTCTTGTTTCAAACGAATGGTTGGCCGATGCGTCGAGCGGCATCCGTCAACGCTTGGAAAACATCTGGAGAGCGTCGTTGAGATGGTATGTCGAGGACCTGCTCTGGACAGGAAATGGCGCGGGAAAAGCACTCGGGGCGCTCGCTATCCCGATCGAAAGCGGCCAACATGCCGATACGATCATGACGAGAACGTAGTAATATGTGGGCCAGGCTTCGGCCGGGTTCTCATAGCCGGGCCATTTGGGTTTGCAACGCCAGTTGTTTTCCGCAACTCGCGACCTTATCGCTCAGTGTTGGGACCGGGGGGGCACCGGTAAGCCTCTTGACCACAAACCAAGGATCAGGCATTGCGGGGGCACCCGCAACGGCGATACTCGGGCGGCCGCTGTACATGAGCGAACACCTTCCGGCGCTGGGGGATGCTGGGGATTTGGTGCTTCTTGATCCCTTGCTGTACCTGCTCGGTGATCGGCAGCAGATCATTTTGGATGCCAGCCCGCACGTCCGATTCGAGAGTGATCAAACGGTTTTCAGAGCTTCGGCCCGATTAGACGCCCAGCCGATTTACTCCGACGTTCTGACCCCGAAGAATGGGCCAACCGCTGGCTGGTTGGTAAAGATAGCGGAACGGGCTTAACCTTTAACCCGGCCGGGGGAGCAATCTCCCGGCCTTCAAGGTCGGTATCGGGGGGGTGTCTCTCTGGTATTGAGTCCACCGGCGGCGGGTGGCGGGATTCCCGGTAAACGTCGACAGGTTTTCGCTATGAGTCACCTGTCTTCAAAGTAACCATAGCAGCCGGGGCGTGCCTTATTCCTTGGAACGTGACCCGGTAAGGTGGGGGGCCGGGCCTGAGCCTCCCCCTTCAGGACCAACAGGCGGCCGGGTTAAATTATGTCAAGAGGAAAGGGAATTTGATTTTCCTATTGTCTTATCCGGAAGGAAGTTTTGTTCTGCAGACAGGACAAAGTCTGTTGTGAGTATCAATTCTGGATGTTTCAATCTTTTTGCCGGTTTTATGAAAACATGATGGGCAGTAGAGCTTATTGTCTCCGGTAAATATAATACATCCCCATAACATTTTTGAACCCTTAAGGAGGTTATTATGAGATTCTTCCTTTTGAATTACATCGTTTCTCCGCTGTATTTCATGCCTCAAATTTTTATTCTCAGACTCAAGCGAAGATACCTTTTGGTTAAGAAGAACATTCTCCTTTTCCATCGCTTCAAGCTCTGCTTTGTAGCGTGCTGCACTCGGAATCTCTTTCAGCAAATCTGCAATCCAGCCCATAAGACTCCTCCTACTGATTTTGATTCTTCGATTGGCAGTTAAGTGGATTTCTTGGAAGGTTTCTTCTCGTATTTCTTTAAAAGGTCCGCGATGGCCTCTTCAAGTAAATCGTTTATTCGGAGATCTTTTTCGGCTGCAAGGATCTTGAGGCCTCTTAAAAGATCGGACCTGACATTTGTATTAAACCCTTTACGCTCTGATTTCATAGAAAATTTAACTATCATGTTCTTATGTAGTTTTCAAGAAAAAAAGGGACTTGACAAAGCCCATATAACAAGATATATAGACATATAGATTTAAGCCTTTTCCCGAAAGGTCACATGAAAACAAAAGCAACAAAAAACCCTGAGATTCCGGGATTCCGCGAGGACCCGGGGGCCGGTGACCGGCCCGGGAGATCTCAGGGTTTTTTATTTTGAAGGAAAGGAGGTGAATCTATTGGGAATAATTAAAGTCTATGAAATTAGAGGCTATCATCTCGATAAAGAAATAGTTTGCCCAGAATGTTTAACCAAGGAAGAGAAGGAAGATGCCAAAGAAAAACAAATTTTGACAAAGAAGGATGTGGACGGGGAAGATCTCTATTTTTGTGATCGATGCGGCAAGAGGCTTTAAGTCAAATGGGTCAACGGTAGGGAGGCCCCGAGTCGTGATTCGGGGCGGGAAAGGGTCTGTATTTAACCAAGGGTAATTCAAAAGCCCTGGCGCCACGGTAAACGATCGGGCCAAGGGACATAGGGAAGGTAGTCTAATTGAGATCGTCGATTACAGGCCTTTCAGATAGGCCGGAAAATTCAAGTTCGGGACATTTGTCCTTAATTTTTTGAGATGCCGGAATCCCGAAGGGTAGATATAGGGTATAAACCAAAAAGTACAAAATAAAAAAGGCCAACCGGAGTTGACCATTTTATTGATTTTATTGGGTTATTTGGTGGGCCGTGGCAGGATCGAACTGCCGACCTACTGATTAAGAGTCAGTTGCTCTACCTGTTGAGCTAACGGCCCGTGCTAATGTAAAAAGATTTATTATCATATTCTTGGAAGAAATGACAAGAAAAAAGTTGGAAAAAAATTGAAGTCTTCTTTCCCTATTTTATTCATCCCGAGAATTTTTTATTATACAATAGATTTTTTAATTTTTTGGATGATAAATGTAGTCTTGACCTGAAATACAATAAATGACGCCGCGGAGAAGGTAGGACGGATAAGCAGGTATTCTTGGAACTTATTGACAGTCTCAGAATGATCTTGACAGGTAACCACCCCCACCGCAATCCTCCCCCATCAAGGGGGGGAAGTTAATCTGGTTTCCTCTCCCCCGGTGGGAGAGGCGGAGATTCGGATATGAGCTATCCCTGGATTAATTCTTTTTACCAGTTCCTGAATCACTTCGGATACAGTCATCCTGTCCATCCAGCCCTGGTTCATTTGCCCATAGGCCTGGTGGCTGGTGCTTTTATTTTCGGCTGGCTGGCTTTCCTGTTTAACCGTGACCAGTTGGCCCGATCGGCCCGACACTGCCTGACCCTGGCTTTTCTCTTCTGGTTTCCCGTGGTGTTATTTGGGTTTATGGATTGGCAACACTTTTATGGAGGTGCCTGGCTCACGGTGATCAAGATTAAGATGGTCCTGTCGGGAATCCTGTTTGTCCTTTTCCTGGTGGCCCTGGTCTTCGGTTACAGAAAAAAAGGAAGTCCCAGGACGTCCCTGACGGTCTATACCCTCGGCTTAATGTCCGTGGTCCTTCTGGGCTTTTTTGGGGCCCAATTAGTCTATGAAAGAAAGACACCGGAAGTGGTGTCAAATACCTACCTGGCCGGAGAGAAAATATTTGCCGCCAACTGCATCACCTGTCATCCCGGCGGCGGTAATATCATAAAGCCCGATCATCCGATAAAAAATTCGTCCAAGTTGAAAAATTTCAACACCTTTATTTCCTGGATTCGAAAACCCATAGCCCCCATGCCCCCATTCCCGGAGTCGGAGATTTCCGTCGGTCAGGCCAGGGAGCTTTATCCCTACCTTACCGACGTGTTGAGCCGTTCGAATGGAATTAATTACGGATCCAAGAATATAAAAAATTGAGAACGGTCAAAGAATTTGTTAGGATAATCCATTATTATTTTTCAAGGAGTCGACCTTTTGGAAGTCCAATCCGTCTACCTGCCCCGCACGGCCTCAACGCAGTTGAAGTTTTTTTTGGCCCTTTCCAGGACCCCCCATGGATTGTTGGATATGGCCACCCCGGCCCTTACGGCCCTGCTCTGGTACGGGGCCATTCCTCCACTCCGAATCATCTTCCTGGGCCTTATCACGGCCTTTGCCGGGTATACCGCTGTTTATGCCTTGAACGACCTGGTGGACTATCGAGTCGATAAAAAGAGGTTCGAAAAGGGGTTATTCCCTGAGGCCAATGACGACCTCGACTCCATTTTTGTCCGCCATCCTTTGGCCCATGGATTTTTGTCATTTAAAATGGCCGTTATCTGGGCCATGGCCTGGGGGCTTTTAGCCGTCATCGGGGCCTATATGTTGAACCCGTTCTGCCTGGTCATTTTTTTGGGGGGATGTCTCCTGGAGACGGTCTATTGTCTCCTGTGGCGGAGCAGCACCTTAAAAATAATTTTCAGCGGCGCGGTTAAGACTTCCGGAGGCCTGGCCGCCGTTTTTGCCGTGGACCCAAACCCCGCCATCCCTTTTGTAATTCTTTTGTTTCTCTGGCTTTTTTTCTGGGAAGTCGGCGGACAAAACCTTCCTAATGACTGGGCCGACATCGAAGAAGACCGGAAGCTCCGGGCGGCTACCATTCCGGTCTGCTTTGGGTCTCTATGTGCCAATGGAATTATTTTTTCTTCCCTCATCCTGGCGGTCCTTCTGAACGGGATCCTTATGGGCCTATCGCGGGTTGGGGCGGAATTCTTTTGTGTCCTGGCTTCCTTGAACGTCGGGTTTTATCTGCTCCTTCTTCCGGCCTACCAGCTCCTAAAAACCAAGGGACGCCAGGAAGCCTTGATCCTTTTCAACCGGGCCAGCTATTACCCGCTTTCCTTGCTGGCGGTGGTTATTATGGCCATCCTGTTTTGAGATTTGGAGGGCGGGTGAATCATTTAAAGAAAAAGTGTGAGATGATCTTGTAGAAGGGGGCTGGCTGGTGAAAGAAATCGATCCCAAGGACCTTGGGCAATTCAACGGAGAAAACGGAAGGCCGGTCTATATCGTCCATCAGGACAGGGTCTTTGATGTGAGCGGGAGCAAGCTATGGAAAAACGGCCTTCACATGAGACGCCATCATGCCGGGGCCGATCTGACCACGGATATCCAGGGCGCACCCCACGGCCTCGAAGTCTTGGAGCGATACCCTCAGGTGGCGGTTTTAAAGAAAGAAGACCTTCCCGAAAGAAAGATACCCGATATTTTATCCAGGCTCCTGAAGCGCTTTCCCATGCTCAGGCGCCATCCTCACCCCATGACCATCCATTTCCCTATCGTCTTTATGTTCGCCACGACGATATTTACCCTCCTCTATCTCTTAACCGGGATCAGGACCTTTGAATCGACGGCCCTGAACTGCCTCGGTGCGGGTCTTCTCTTTACGCCGCTGGCCATCGGCACCGGCTATTACACCTGGTGGTTGAATTATATGGCCAGACCGCTCAAACCGGTGAACATCAAAAAAAAGGTGGCCGTCATCCTGTTCGGGGTCGAGATCGTTGCCTTCGTTTGGCGGATAACCGTGCCGGAGGTCTTGATTTCTTTCAGCGCCGCCAGCGGAATCTACCTGCTCCTCATCCTCTCCCTGCTCCCCCTGGTTACCATCATAGGCTGGTTCGGGGCCAGGATGACCTTTCCCATCGAGCGGGAATAAAGCTTTTTGGACTTCACCTAATCGAATCCTTTCTCTCGGCAAAGCCCGATTGGGACAGTTTGACCCTCAGACTCATCATCCATATTTCAGTCTAACAGGGCTCGATCGAAGGTGAAACTCATGTCGCTCCAAGCTCAATTTTTGTAGTGAATTCAACTTTAACTGATGTTAATATGAACAATAATAAGAGGTGAAGGAATAATAATGAAAAGAAAACGAACGCTCATAAAAAAAATTCAAAAAATTTTACTTATCAAAATCCTTCTCTCGATGCAATTATTCAAGAACTCCGACGAATGATGCCCGAACTGACTTCGAATTATGGGGTGCAATCATTAGGTCTTTTCGGGTCCTTTATCCGGGGAGAACAGAAAGGAAGGAGTGATTTAGATTTATTGGTTGATTTTGGCCGTGTCCCGACTCTTTTTCAATTTATTCGACTCGAAAAGGACCTAAAGAAAAAATTAGGGCTTAAGGTCGATCTTGTCATGAAATCTGCCTTGAAACCGAAGATTGGACAGCAAATACTCCGAGAGGTTATACCTGTATGACTACTAAGCGGGAATTTAGGGATTTTCTGGAAGATATTTTAGAAAATGCTCAAAAGGCTCGAGAGTTTATAGAAGGAGTTAATTTCAAAGATTTCAATGAAGAAAGATATTCAGCCATTAATCGAAGAAATTCGACGAATCATTGATGATTTTGACTGATGAATCTAAAACCACCATTCCAGGAAAAAGACGTAGGCCGCCATGGCCGCAAAGGCCCATAGATCTTTCCGCCCCATTTTCAATTCCGTCATTTGGGTGGCTTTGGTATTGCGCCCGAACCCCTTGAGTTCCATGGATAAGGAGACGGCTTCCGCCCGCCGCAACGTCCTCAAGATCAGCGGCAGTATGATAGGCGGCAGCCCTTTGATCTTCTTGAAGTAACCATCAAGCCGCAGCCCCCGGGACAATTGGCTCTGATAGATGGACCGGAGGTCCTGCTGCAATAAGGGCAAATAACGGACTGCCAGACCGGCCACAAAGGCGTATTTGAAAGGCAGCCGCATTTTTTGTAAAAACAAAGTAATCTCCCGGGCCGAGGTCCAGAATAAAAATTGAAAGAAAAGCAGGGCCAGGCACAAAACGACCATAATGCCTCGGAGGCCCAGGAACAGACCCCCCGAAAAAAAAGGGAATCCACCCACCGAAAAAAGAATCGTTCCCTGGGGTTGTAAAAATCCCTGGAGTATGAGTAATTGCCCTCCGATGAGGGCGGTAATTTTTAAAAAAGGTTTCAATCGGCCGAGGGTCAATCCGGCCCAGCGATCCAACAAAATAATTAAGAAGAGCGTGACGCACAGTTGAGGAATTTTTTGCTGCCCAACCACCATCCCGGAGCCAATCACCAGCCAGGCGATTTTCACCCGCGGGTCAAAGGTTTTTCCAGTCCCGGATTCGGCTCTGGAAAGAAGGGCTTTCATGCCGCCAGCCCCTTTGGCCGATCGGTCCAGGCCGGATTCACCGAATCGGGATTGGGAATATCCTTGATGATGCGTCCTTCTTCCATGACGATCATCCGGGAGCAGAAATATCGGGCGACTTCGAAATCATGGGTAACCAGAATAATGGTCTGGCCCAGGCGGTTTAATCGGCCTATGAGTTCCAGGGTTTCCCGATTGCGGGGATAGCTCAGGTGGGACACGGGCTCGTCCAGGACCAAAATCCGGGGATTATTGACCAGACAGGCGGCCAGGGCGATGATCTGCATGGCACTGCGGCCGAGCTTGTAGGGATGGGTGTCGGCCACCTGCAAAAGCCCCAGGTTATCTAAGACGGCCTCCACGCGGGCCTCTATTTCCACTTTCGGCACCCCTTTGATGCGCAAGCTAAACCCCACTTCCTCCCGAACCGTGTCGGCAAAGAGTTGGGATTCGGGATCTTGAAAAAGAGTCCCGATCCGATCCGCCAAATAGGCCGGCGAATGGGTTCGGGTATTTAAGCCGTCGACCCAAACATCCCCGACGTCGGCCATGGAGAGACCGTTGAAGTGCCGGATCAAGGTGGTTTTGCCGGCCCCGTTGCTGCCCAGGATGGCCACGAATTCCCCTTTGTAAATTTTCAGGGAGACATCCCGCAGGCCAAAGGTGCCGCCTGGATAGGCATAGGAAAGGTTCCGGACCGCAAGGACCGGGGCGGAATCACTTCCCAATTTTTTTTTAATCGAGGGTTTGGAAGAATCATCAAAGGGACGACAAATACTTTTCAGGAGTTCGGAAGGTATAGGGTCAAGGGGGCCGTCGTAAATCATCGCCCCCTTTTCCAAAAATAGGATTCGGCTGGTTAAGGGTAGAAGGGGCTTAAAATTATCGTCGATGACGATGACAGTTTTTCCCTCATCCCGGCAGATCTGGGCAAGGGTGCTATAAATGGCCATCCGGGCGTCAATGTCCATTTGACCGGTAGCCCGGTCGAGTATCATGAGTTGCGGTTTCAGGATCAGAAAAGAGGCCAGGACCGCCCTCTGGGCCTCGCCGCCGGAAAGTGTCTCGGGCCGGCGGTGCTCAAAGCCTGCCAACCCGACCCATTCCAAGGCCTGCTGTATTCTCTTTCGGACCTCGACAGCGGGCAGCCCGAGGTTGCAGGGACCGAAGGCCAAATCCTCGGCCAGGGTCGGGCAAAAGAGTTGATTCTGGGGGTCATCGGTTATCAGACTGACCACCTCCGAACCATCAGCCAATTGGCGAGAGGTTGTTGCTTTTCCGGCCAGAGAAACACTCCCGTCCAATGACCCTTCCTGAAAAAGGGGAATCACACCGGTGAGACAGCGGGCCAGAACCGATTTGCCGGCATCGCTGGGTCCTAAGAGGAGAATAAATTCTCCGGATTGGATTGTCAGAGAAATATTCCTTAGGATCGGTTGGGCCTGTGATCCAAACCGGCAAGTCTTTATGTGGGCCTGCACCAATGGGGTTTTGCGGGTACTCATCATCTCCTGAAGGGCTTAAAAACCCAATTCCCGGAGAAGCTGCCGGGCCTTGGCCTGAGCGGCCGGGTCCGGATCGATACCCCTGGCGAATCCCGAAAGGGGCTTGGTGGCATCGATGCCCATCTTGGCGCTACGGCTCAGCTCATCGGTCGAAGGGTCCAGGGTACAGCCCATGCCCTGGTGCTGGGGGATGATCAGGACATCCCGATCGGCCTGAACCCGGGTGGCCACGGCCCATAAGACCTGGGTCTCGTCAAAGACATCCACGTCGGCATCCACCACGATGACCAGCTTGATGTTGTGATCCACGGCCAGGGCGGCCAGGATGGCCTGGGTGGGCTGGCCTTCGGCGATTTTTTCCATGGCAATGTAACAGTGAAAGAGGCCGCAAGCCGAAAGGGGGGCGTGGACCTGTTTGATGTTGGGCAGGGTTTGATTAAGGGCCCGCAGGAGATCGCCTTCCCTCTGGACGGCCACGATGGTCACATGATCGGCCGACATGGCCGGGGTGATGCTCTGGTACAAAGCCCGGTCCCGGTATTGGACGGACTTGACCATAAAGATGTTTTCCGTGCTGCGATAGGATGCATAATTAGTGAACTCGGCAAAGGGTCCCTCCGGTTCATGGCGGTCGGCCAGTATCTCACCTTCGATTACTATTTCAGCGAAGAAGGGGACCTCCACGCCGATGTCCCGGCAGGGGGTAATCCGCAGCGGTTCCCCAAGCAGCCCTCCTATGCGGGCAAATTTACCCTGGTCATAAGGCACTAAGGCCAGGGAACCCAAGGATACGGCCGGGTGGGCGCCGATGACCACCGCCGCTTCCAGGTTGTGCCCGGCCGACTCGGCACGGCGCAGATACTCCCACAACCGTTGTCGGGAATGAAGACTTATACCGAGTTTGTTTGGGCCTTTGAGCTGCATACGGTGATAGCCACAGGTGTCCGCATTGCTCTGGGGGTCTTTGGCCATGACCAAGCCGGCGGTAATATAAGGACCGGCATCCACCGGGAAATGGGTCAGGATGGGTAAGAGGTTCAGGTCCACCGCTTCTGCGGTCAGTCGGTGGGCCTGAAAGGGGGCCTCGGAGATAAGCTCGGGTGCTATGGCCGATTTGATGCCTTCGGCAAAAACAGCGGCCGCCGATTCCGGGCCCGCATCCATAGCCATGGCTAAACGTTGCCGGGTGGCCAGGACATTGGCCACCACGGGAAAGGAAGAACCGGCAATGTTTTCAAAGTAGACCAAGGGATAGTATTTGATGCGGTCCAATTCCATGATCAGGGCCGTGGGTTCGAAAACCGGATTCATTTCCCGGTCGATCCGGAGCACCTGTTGCGGAAAAAGGTGCTCGAAGGTTTTTAAAAATTTCCTGAGATCTTGCGACATAGTAAAACCCCCATGAACGTCAATTGGCCAACCCGGCCCTGTGGACGCTCTCATAGATTTTTTTGGTTAAAATAGTCCCGCCGATTACCCCGGCCGCGGTGGTGATCCCGGCCGCAACCAGGATAACCTCTGTGGGTAGGTGCAAGAGGACATGCAGGCCGATAGCCACAAACAGGTTGCCGATCAGGTTGGTAGCCAACTGGGCCAGAAAGTGATGGCCCCAGGTTTTCATGGGCAGTTTCCAGGACACCAGCGAATAAACGATGGAACCGGCCCCGTTGGCTAAGATAAAAAACGGCGCCAGGATCGATAGACCGGTGGCCAGGCCGGTAAAGGCGGCCACTTCGGCCGTGATCAGCCCGGCCGGTTGCCGGTATAAGAGGACGATCAGACCGGTGAAGGTGGCCCAGGTGACGCCGCCGATGATGACACTGGCCGGATTGATCAAGGCGTCGATGCGGTGGGCGATTTGCTGGACCAATACGAAAACCAGTCCCAGCAACACGGCCCCGACAAGGGATTTGGTAGTCGTGAAAAAAAGACTTTGAGGGTTTGCAGTTTCTTGTCTACTGGTGCTTTGCATGGTTTTATTCTCCGTAAGTTGATTTTGAAAATAGGCAGTCGGCAAAAAAAAACCCCGACCCCCCCGAATTGGGGGATCAGGGTTTTGCGTTTACCTTCCGCGTGCCCCGGTCCGAGCATTCGTCTTCTGGCTTTCCGGATCATCCGCCACCCGACCTTCCCACCCGATTTTAAACGGGTAGTGGATCTTCGGGTATTGTCACCGGTTACAGCGGCGGGTCCGCCACGGAATTGCACCGTGTTCCGTTAACCCTCGAACCGACAGACCTTAATTAACAGAAGCTAATTTAGATGTCAATAGCGCTTAAAAAAAATATCAGGTCCTTTTCCCGATCAGTTGCTGGAAACGGGCTTGTTATCTATCGATCTATAATGGCCAAGGCTCTTACCCCTTCTCGATTTCAAGCAAAATTCAAATAAATTTTGTTTTCCTTGCTGCCATCAAATATCGTACGCACAGTTATTCTGCTAAATGAAACCGAAGAGATTCAACCGCTTTAGCGATTTTCCCTTGAATCCTCGAACCCTAGACCCCTTGAATCCTTGGATCATCGCCAACAAATCTGGAGATGATCCAAATATTAGACCTTCACCGCCACCCCCAGGATGCCCAACCACTTCGATTCGATGGCCTCTTTTAGATTGAGCTTGACCGCGGTCATCGCCTGCCGGAGGTCCGGACCGGAAAATCGGTCTTCCTCGGGATGGGCCAGGATGTGCCTGGTGATGAAGTTTTGATAAAGGGCCGGGTAGAATTCTTCAATAAAAAAGAGGCCGTCCGGATTTCAGCACCCGGGCGATTTCGGCTAAGGAAGAGCGCCAATCCACTACATGATGGAGGGCGCCAAAATCAAAGACCACATCCATCGAACCTGTTTTTACCGGGAGATAGCAGGCATCGCCGGCCGAAAGAGAAATCCTTTCTTTTTTCCGGGAGGCCAGATAGTCTTTCCCATCCTTCAACATCCGGATATCCAGGTCCATGGCGTAAACCCATGCCGGTCCATACTCCCCCTGGATGAGCCCGGCCCCGGCCCCCCGACCGCAGCCTATTTCCAGGATGGCCAATCCCGGACTGAGGGGCATCATCTTTTTGAATCGGCCGATTTCCAGCCGCTGCCCTAAAACCCGAAGGGGATTATTGACCACCCACCTTTCCGCCCAGTTGAGTTTCATTTTTTGGTTCCCACGTGCACCACGGCAATGCCGTTGGTCAGGATTCGATAATCCACCTGATGAAAACCGATTTCCTCCAACCGCCGGCGAAGTTCTTCCGGTGAAGGAAACAAGCGGATGGACTCGGGAAGGTAGGTATAGGCCTGCCGGGAGCCGACGAAAAGGAGTCCGATAAGGGGCATAATGCGAAAAGAATAAAAATCATAAAGCCAGCGAAACCAGGGCCAGATGGGCTTGGAAAACTCCAGACACATCAACCGGCCTCCGGGTTTAAGCACCCGGTGCATCTCTTTGAATCCCTCTTCCATGTGGGTCAAATTCCGAATGCCGAACCCGACCATGGCGGCGTCAAAAGATTCGGGCTTGAAGGCCATGTGTTCGGCGTCCCCCTGGATGTAAAGGATCGCTTTTCGGAATGAGGCGTGGGTCGATTTGTGGCGGCCCATTTCCATCATGGCCCGGTTGATGTCATATAAAAATACCCTTCCGGTCATGGAGGTCTTTTTTAAAGCCAGGATGGACAGGTCTCCGGTCCCGCCGCAGACATCGACCACCCGGTCACCGGGTTTCAATCCCAGCATCCTGATGGCCGTCCTTTTCCAAAGATAATGGACGCCGAAACTCAAAAGGGTGTTCATCAGGTCGTATTTTTGGGCGACCGTATCGAAATGGTTCCGCACCCAATGGGCTTTTTCTTTGGCCAAGACCTTTCGGAATCCGAATTGAGCCGTTTCCTCGTCGGCGGTGGAAGGATGGAGATCGGCTTCTTTTTTTTCAGGGTCAAGGCCGGAATGTTCAGGGGTGGTCATATTTATAGTTACCTGTCTTGTCTTGAGTTTGGCGAGACCAAATCCCCACAATCCCCCTTTTCCAAGGGGGAAGTCTTTCTCCTCCCTTTGAAAAAGGGAGGTCGGGAGGGATTTTTAATTTAATCCTCAGGCCCCATGGGGGCACCACGAAACATGAAAATGATGTCCCGTAGGAGCGGGTTTAAAACCCGCCTCTACAGAGCCCATATAGAGGCTAAGGGCGGTTAAAATTCTAACATCAACGGTCCCGAAGTTCAGGGCAACGAGATTTCAATGTCCAGCCCGGACTCCTGAAAAATCGGCGCCAGATATTGGAGACTGGCCCGACCCGCTTCTTCGGGTCTGTCCACGTAGGGATAGAGTTCGAGGCTGATATCTCCCCGGTAGCCAAGGGCAGCCATGGTTTTTAATATTTCCAGGAAGGGGATGACCCCTTCACCGGCAATCAAGTGATTATGTGCCCTACTGGGGGCAATGTCTTCGAGATGCACATGACCTATCCACTGGAAAAGGTCTTCAAAGGCCTTTTCCGGGTCCTCTCCCGCACAGAAGAAGTGACCCATGTCAAAGTTCAGGCCCACGGCGTCGGATTTTACTTCCTTGATAAAGGATTTGAATTGAAGGCTGTTTTCCATCAGGAGGTCCGGTTCGGGCTCGATCAGGACCTTGACCCCCAAAGATTCCGCCAGGGGGATGACCTGTTCCAATCCCTGGTGAAACAAGGCCAAGGCTTCCTTTCGGCCCATGCCGTTCAAGGGGCCGCCGGGCGGAATGGAAATATTTTTGCACCCCAGGAAATCGGCCACTTTCAGGCAGTCCAGGGTGTGACGGATCCGTATCTTCCGTCTTTCTTTATCCGCTTCGATCCAGGAAGGCAGATAGGTGTCTCCCACGGCAAAAAGGGTAAAGCTGTTTAGATTGGTGATCCCCAGCCCCCGCACGGAAATAATTTTTTTGAGCTGCTTAAGCGACTCTTCGTTAAATTCCGGCGGGTAGAGATGGGGCTTGTCACACATGATCTCTATACCCTTGAAACCCCAGGTCGGCGATTTTTTCAACGGCCTCCAGGAGAGAAAATTTGACAAAGGCATTGGTGCTGTAACCGAACTTCACTGCGAGCTGTCCTTTCCGTTTCAGACAGGAATTTTCAAGGGAAAAAATTATTGGGAAGGATGCCTCCGGGCGAAAGCGCTTTCACAGGTCCGTTCCAATTCATCCAGGCAAAGCAATTGAGTCTTGAAAGGTCAGGGGAGGGATGTTCCCCACCGGTTTTTTAAAAAAGAAGCCCAATTCCGGAATGGGTCCTTTCTTTCCCGCCAGGTGAAGGGCGGCCATCCAGCGGGCCAGGTCCAGGACCATCGGGGCGGCCAGAATGGAATCGCGACCTTGCAGATTGAGGCGGAGACTCATGGGCAGACCGAACAGTCCCAGGAAATCGATGACATCCCAGGCCTCTTTGGCATCGCCCCGCGGCGGGTAATAGTCGATGAGCACCTTGTGGGTGGCGGTTTGATAACGCTCGCCCACCCGATAGCCCAGGAGGTCATCCAGCAGTTCTGTTTTATTCAAAAGCTTTCCTTCGGCCTTGCCCGGTTCCACCAGATTTTCTCCGTCGGAATTGCCGAGTATGTTCAGGCTGTACCAGCCGTCGATAAAAAGGCTTCGCGCTTTCAGGGCCGAAGCCAGGACCACCTTGAGATAGGTTTGACCGGTCTTCCCGTCCCGGCCGCATAAAGGCAAGGCCCGTTCCACGGCTTCGTTCAGGATAACCGGGATCTCCACTTCATTGGGGGTGAAATTGATCACCGGCAGGCCGCATTGGATGGCGGCCATGATGTAGGCCATGTCCGGAAAGGTCTTTGGATCCAATTCCGAATGAAGCTGGGCCTGGGTTTGGCAAAGGCTTAAATCCTGGCGGATTGCCGCCGGCAGGAGATTGACAAAGACCGGGCGGCTATCGGGATATCGGTTTTGGAAACCCTGGATGTCCTCGACCACTTTTTTTACCTGGTCCTTCAGATCCAGGGAAGGGTCCGGGGCTTCCTCAATGAGGATCTTCTCCAGTTCTGAATCATGGGGTTTCCAGATATTCTCGGAAAGGACGCCGTGGCCTTTTATGGATTCCAAAAGACTTTTTCGGCTCTTGTCCCAGCCCACCATCCGGAGGGCTTGAGGCGGACCGAGAAAGGGAAATTTATCGGCCGTGGTCAGGCTGGGGAGCACAAGTCTTGGATCATGGCGGAGAGCGGTCACGGCAACGGCCAGGGTAGAGGCAATGGCACCCTTGGCCCCGGCGACCATGAGGAGAAGGGGTGAACGACTGGAATCGGAAAATGGGGTCATGGCTTTTTGATCAGGGCAAATTTATTTGATAAAATCAGAATAACATAACAAGCCGATTCAGGGCAAGAATATTAATTCAGGATCATCTCCAAAAGAGATACGAGATGATCCAAGGATTCAAGGATTCAGGGGTTCGGGGATTCAAGGGAAATCATTAAAATATCCATCGACCTCCGTTCTCGACACAAAGGGATATTCATTTTCATACCAGCAATCGGGCGGCCGCCGAGGCCAGGGCATAAAGATAATCGGGGAAAATGCCGCCGCCGACAATGATAATGATCATGGCCACGGTGAGCATCCTGACCGGCCAGGACAAGGGAATTTTCGGCAGGTCTTCCTCGGGCTCAAGAAAATAGGCGGCCTTGATCACCAGGGCATAATAATAGAGGGAAAGGACCACGTTGATCATCCCGATCAGGACCAGATAGAAATAGCCCTTTCCCATGGCCGCCAGGAAGACCAGGAATTTTCCGGTGAAACCGATGGTCGGGGGGATACCCCCAAGGCTGAAGAAGCCGAGCAGCAGGGCCATGGCCAATAAGGGTGCGCGGCGGTGCAACCCGGCCAACTGGGCGATCTGCAGGTCCTGGCCCTGATCGGCTACTTTGATGACCACCAGGAAACAAATAAAATTCATGACCAGATAGGCCAGGGCATAAAAGACGGCCCCGGCATAGCCGCTTTCATTGAGGCAGAGGATACCCGTGAGCACATAGCCGGCATGAGCGATGGCCGAGTAAGCCAAGCAGTCTCTTCAACTCTTTTTGGACCATGGCCACCAGGTTGCCCAGGGTCATGGAGGCGATGGCCAGCATGGCCAGGATGTGGACCATGGTTGGGGCTTCCCCTCCGCTCAGAGACACCAGGCGCATCAAAATGGCTATGGCCGCCACCTTGCTTGCGGTGGCGATATAGGCGGTTACCTGGTTGGCCGCTGCCTGATAAACACCGGGGGCCCAGACGTGAAACGGGAAAAGGGCCAGCTTGAAAAAAAATCCGCACAGGGTAAAAAGCAGACCTATGAAGACCAGGGGCGCCCCCATCTTAGCGGGGAGCACCTTTAACAGTTCGGTCAGATAGGTGGTAGAAGTCGCCCCGTAAAGCAAGGCCAGACCGAAAAGCATCACGGCCGAGGTCGAGGCCCCGATCAGAAAATATTTGATCCCCGCCTCCAAATGAAGGCCATATCCCTTTCGTAAGGGGACCAGAAGGTAGAGGGAATAACTGACCAGTTCCAGGGCAATGTAGAGGGTCAAAAGCTCAACACTGCTCATCAGCATCATCATGGCCAGGGTGGAAAGGATGAGAAGAAAATAAAATTCAGGATGGCGTCGAACCGGGATGCCCTTAAGCTCGCGGCAGAGACAGACGATTAGAAAAACCCCCACGGCCAGGAAGACCTTGAAGACCTGGGAAAAGAGGTCCACCCGGTAGACCCGGGAGAAAAAAAGGCCTTCTCCGTTGACAACCCCAAGGGTTATCGCCACACCTCCGGCGGTCAGGAAAAGGGCGACCCGAAAATCACGCCGCGGGTTTGACCTGGGCAGCAGGGCCAGGCAGAAAAACACACCGGCCGCCAGAAAAAAGTAAACCTCGGGGAGGAGGGGCATCCATTTCATCTGGGCAAGGTCTCCATAAAGGGGATCACCGAGGTTTGGATCAGGTCGAGCATCAGCGACGGAAAAAAACCGAAAAGAAAAAGCACGACCACCAGGATCAGCCGGGGAAGGCCCAGGCCGAAAGAGACATCGGGCAAATGGGCAAAGCGCTCATTGCGCGGTCCATAGAAGGTCTTCTGGACCACCCGCAGCATAAAAAGGGCGCTGATCACCAGGGAAAGAATGGCCAACACCCCTCGAAGGGGATAGGTCTTCAGGGAAGAGATGAAAATGGTAAACTCGGCCCAGAAATTGGCAAACCCCGGAACTCCCATGCCGGCCAAGGCCCCCAGGATAAAATAGGCCGAGGCCTTGGGCATGACCTGGCTCATCCCGCCCAATTCGGGGATCAGCTTGGTCCCGGTCCGGTCGTGAAAGTAACCCACCGATGAAAAGAGCAGGGCCGTCATGATCCCATGGGCGAACATCTGGAAGACGGCACCGTTCAGACCGCCCACCGTGACGGTGGAAAGACCCAGGCCGACGATCCCCATGTGGGAGACGCTGGAGTAGGCGACCACGTATTTGAGGTCGGTCTGGGTGAGCCCCACAAAGACCCCGTAAACAATCCCGATGGTGGCCAGGACGGCCATGACTTCGGCCCAATATTGCCACCCCAGGGGGCAGAGAAAAATGGCTACCCGCAAGATGCCGAAGGCGCCCAGCTTCATGAGCACACCGGCATGGACCATGCTGACCGAGGTCGGGGCGGCCACATGGCCGGTGGGCGACCAGGTATGGAAGGGCCAGACGCCGGCTAAAATGCCGAACCCCAGATAAAGAAAGATGAAAGCCAATTTTTGTTGAAAGGGGGTAAAGGTCCCGGGCTGCATGAGACTCGTCAGGTCAAAGGTGTTCAGTCCCGACTTGGCAAAAAGGTAGAGGATGGCCGGCAGGATCAGGCTGGAACCCGCCAGGAGATAGAGGAACAACTTCATGGCCCCATACTCCTTGCGGGTGGTACCCCAGATCAGGATCAGGGGGTACATGGGAAAGAGCGAGACATCGTACCAGACAAAGATAAAGAAGAGGTCCAGGCTCATAAAAAAGCCGAATACGCCCATGACCAGCAGGAAATAAAGGGCAAAAAATTCCTTGACCCTGTCTTCCAGTTCCCACATGGTCAGCACCCCGGTAAAGTGCACAATACCCGTCAAAAGCAGGAGGGGCAGATTAAACCCGTCGGCCCCGTTGAAATAGTGGATTCCCAGCGATTTCACCCAGAGGACCTTCTCCACGAACTGGAGGCCGCCGAGAGATCGGTCGTAGGCGATGAACAAAAAGATGGACAGACCAAGGGCGATTGCCGAAAAGACCGCGCTGACCCAGCGGATCAGGGCCTTTCGCTCATTGGGGATAAAGAGGATCACCAGAAGACCCAGGAGACAACTGAGAAGGAGGGCGCTGAGAAAAGGAAATCCGGCGTAGGTAATATTCATAGTAGATTTCATTGAATGATACGATCCCCTGAACCCTGAACCCTGTACCTTGAACCTTGAACCATTTCTATCCCTTTAAGCCATGAAAAAATAGAGGGCCACCAGGGCCAGCACGGTGAAGGATACAAAAAGATTATACCGGAGCCGGCTGGATTGCAGATAGGAGACCACCCGCCCGCTGTCCACCGTGAATTTGCAAAACTCGTCGATCCCACCGTCGATGACCTGCCGATCGTTGCGGGTAAACTGGTCGGCGAAAAGCCGGTAGATCACCCGGTTCAAAAAAATCCGGTAGCCATGATCCAGATACCAGCGCTCGGCCAGGAAATTCCGAAGTCTGGGATTGCGTTCCGCAAAACCGATTTGCAAGGCCTTTTTTCGGCCGAACTCCCACCAGGCCAGGGCCACGGCCGAGAAAACCATAATCAGAGACACATAGGTCAGCCATTCCCCGGGCCCTGTTTTGATGGGTTGAACCTTCAGAAAGTTTTTCAAGGGTGTTTCCAAAAAGCCCAAAACCAGGATGACGGCCGCCATGAGGAGAAGCACGCCGGCCATGGCCCAATAGGCCGCCGTCCCCGCCCGGGTTTCCTGCAACTCCCCCTGGTCCTTTTCCTTGGGGAAGAGGATGACAAAGATAATACGGAAGGTATAATAGGCCGTCAGAAAAACGCCGAGCAGTCCGGCCATGACCCACAACGGATTGTCCAGACCGGCCAGGGACGACAGGACGGCCTCCTTGCTGAAGAAACCGGCCAGGGGAGGGATTCCCGAAAGGCTGGCACCGGCCAGGACCAGACACAGCATGGGGATTTTCAGTCCCCGGCCCGATTTTCGGCTGATTTCGTAGAGATCATTGGTTTCATAATAATGAACCCAGACGCCGGAGCAAAGAAAGAGCAGGGCCTTAAAGCCGGCATGGGTGGTCAGGTGAAAAATCCCGGCAAAGTAGCCCCCGGCGGCCAGGGCCATGATCATATACCCCAATTGGCTGATGGTGGAATAGGCCCAGACCTTCTTGATGTCCCGGTCGACCATGGCCATGGTGGAGCCATCAGCATGGTGATGGTAGCGACGGCCAAAAAAACGGTCATGGCCGTATGGGAATGGCTGAAAAATGGAAAAAGTCTGGCCAGAAGATAAACCCCGGCAGCCACCATGGTGGCGGAATGGAGCAGGGCGCTGACCGGTGTCGGTCCTTCCATGGCATCGGGCAGCCAGGTCAGAAGCGGAAACTGGGCGCTCTTGCCCACAATCCCGCCGAAAATCAACAGGGCCGAAAGGGTGATCATTCCCGAAGACATTTTGGTAGTGACCTCGGGCCCGTTCATGTTCAGGATGTCCGGGTTACCGAGGGAAAGCAGAACCAGGAGCAGACCGATAAAAAAGAAGACATCTCCGAGACGGGTCATGACAAAGGCCTTTTTCCCGGCTTCGGTGGCGCTGAATTTTTCGTACCAAAAACCGATTAACAGATAGGAGCAAAGGCCGACCAACTCCCAGAAGACATAGAGTTGGAGCAGGGAAGAGGAAAGGGTCAACGTCATCATGGACCCGGCAAAAAGGGATTGGAAGGCATAATAGCGGGCGAACCCGGGGTCGCCGGACATGTAGCCCAGCGAATAGACCTGTACCAGGAAACTGATGCCGGTGACGACCGAAAGCATGAGCAGGCTGGTGGGGTCCAATAAAACCCCGAAAGGGACGGAGATGTTTTCAGAGACCAGCCACCGGCCGGCGTACTGGATCGGATGATCCAGATTCCACAGCTTGTTGAGGAGGATCAGGGCATTGATCAGGGAAACGGTTACCGCCCCGATGGACAGGACCGCGGATAACTTGGGATAGGACCGGGTAAAAACGACGATCAGACCAAAGGCCAGGAAAGGGAACGGCGACGGCCGTAACGACGGACAGGAGAATCGCGTTTTGGAACAGGCTGGGGATCATCGCCTGGCTACCATTTCAAAAAATTATAATTATCCGGGTCCACGGACCCGCTGCGCAGGTAAGCGCCGACAATCAGGGCCAACCCCACCGACACCTCGGTGGCGGCCACCCCGATGATAAAGAGGACAAAGGCCTGTCCCTCAAGCTGCTGCCAGCGCAGGGCTGCGGCCACGAAGAGGATGGCCGCGGCATTCATCATGATCTCCACGCCGATGAGGGTCATGATCAGGTTGCGGCGGGTCAGCATACAGATGAGACCCAGGGAAAAAATGAGGGCCGCTAATAGGAGGACATGGGTATAAGGGACGATCATAAGTCTTCCCCCTCCGGGCTTTTCTCGTTCCCCCTGCCTAATTGGATGACGGCCATCAGGCCGATAAGAAGCAGGAGGGAGATCATCTCCACGGCCAGCCAGTATCTCTCGAACACAAAATGGCCAAGGGCCTTGGGAGTACGCCATGGCCGTCTTGAGGGGGACTTGACTTCCGGGATCGGTCAAAACAAGGAGCAGGGCCAGCGAGAAATAAACAAGCCCCAGGATAATGGCCGGTGTCCATTGTCGTAACCTGAATCGGGCCTCCTGCACTATTTCGGCACTGACCATCATCAGCACAAAGAGAAAGAGGACCATGATCGCGCCGGCGTAGATGATCACTTCCAGGGCCGCTAAAAAAGGGGCGCCGAAGAGATAAAATAGCATGGCGCTCCCCAGGAAGGAAAGAATCAGATAAACCACGGCATGGACGGGGTTACGACGGCTGACGGCCAAGCCGGTGGTAATCAGGATCAGGGCGGCGATGAGATAAAAACAGATTCCGTAAAGGGTCATGGTTTCAGCCTATTCACGGCAGATTACTCCTTAAGTCCACCGGCCTGTCCTCGTTGATATGCTCGCCCTTTCCCCCGGCAATCGTAATTCCGGCATGGCGATAAAAATTATACTCCTGATTTTTTCCGCCGTGATCCACCAGAAGGTCTTCCTTTTCGGCAACCAGCGTCAAGACGTCATACTGACAAAATTCGAAATTCGGGGTCAGTTGAATGGCCAGAGTAGGACACGCCTCCTCGCACAAGCCTCAGTAAATACAGCGGGCGAAGTTGATCCTGAACCAGGGGGCCCAGCGCCGGCCGTCTTCCCGCTCGGCCGATTGCATGGAGATGCAACTGACCGGGCAGACGGCCGAACATAGATAACAGGCCACACATCGTTCCTGGCCGTCCGGGTCCCGGGTAAGGATGATCCTGGCTCGGGAGCGGGCGGGCAGGAGCCGTTTATATTCCGGGTATTGCTCGGTGACCGGTTTTCGAAAAAGGTGTTTCAAGGTTGTCCAAAAGCCCTTGGACAATCCCGGCAAGACATCGGCCCATATTCTAAGCCCTCTCGAGGATCCATTCATGATAGCCCCGGCAAATATTTTAAATTTAGATTTCTTTTAAGAAGGATTTAGCAAAACAGTTTTTAAGTCAATACGGTTTATCCCGTATTTTTAAGGCTAAATTAATGTATAAATGAAGCCGGACCGAATCCATTAAAAACATCCTCTTCAACAAATATAAATTTTATCTTATTTAATTTCCGGACCCTATTTAATGAAATAAAAAAGACCCCGGCTAAGCTTGAGTTTTACCTTACAAACCCTCAAAAGATTCTATCCCTTTCATTTTGGGAAAACGAGAAAGCAATTGAACAATGGAGAAATTTAGAGACGCACAGAGCGGGTCAAGTGAAAGGCCGAAATGAACTATTCAGTCAATACAGGATTAGAATAGGTAAAATTGTTAGGGATTATTCACGTACCGACCGAGAAGAAACGCCTCAAGATTCTAAAGAGGTTCATAGATAAATCGGCATCCAAGTCTTTCCAGCGGATCGCTGACGCCCTTGCTAAACCCCAACGTAATCTGCTTACCTTCAAACAGTACTAATTAGTAGCCATCCGGAAACCACCTCTTCCGGATGGAGCCGTTAGCTTTTAGCTTTCAGCAAAACCCTCTATCATTGCCGGGTCTCTTACGGAATCAGGTTTTCACTGCCCTTGAACGGGCTGCTCGGGAAACAAAGCTTGAAGTACATTCCGTGCCTCCCGCCCCTTTTTTCTCCTTGATCCTGTCTTCTCCATATTTTATACTTCTCTCATCAAGCAGAAAATTCTTATCAAAAATCTAATGGCTGGCGGGGTGAGAGCACGGAAATGAATATTGTCTGCTGCATCAAGCAAGTGCCTGATACAGCTCAGGTCAAGATCGACCCGGAAACCAATACATTAGTTCGCTCCGGGGTTGAATCCATTTGTAACCCCTACGACCTGGTGGCGGCTGAGGTCTCGGTACGGCTGGCCGAGAAATACGACGGGAAAGTGACTGTTGTCTCTATGGGGCCACCGCAGACTGAAGCAGCCCTTCGTGAATGCCTGGCTTTGGGAGCAAACGAAGCCATTCTGCTGTCGGATAGAGCCTTTGCTGGCGCCGATACGCTAGCCACCAGCTTCGCTCTGTCACAGGCTGTATCCAAAATAGCGTCAACTGCACCGATCGATCTGATTATTTGCGGCAAGCAGGCGATTGATGGAGATACCGGACAGACCGGCCCAGGTATGGCCACCCGGCTGGGATACAACCAGTTTACCTATATCTCTGAGATTGTGGGACTGGACCCGGAGTGCGGCACTATTACCGTCAGGCGGGAAATTGAAGGGGGCAGAGAGACCATCGAGGGCAAACTACCGGCGTTGCTGACGGTTGAACTGAGTTTAGCTACGCCACGATATGCTTCCCTTCCTGAGCTGGTCCGAGCTTTGAGACAGGATATCAAGATTTGGGGAGCAGACGAAATAGGTGGACCGCTGGAAAAGATGGGGTTGAAGGGTTCCCCCACCTGGGTAAAAGAAATCTTTGTGCCTCCAGTAAGGGGCGGGGGGTTGGTCTTCGATAGCGCAGAAGGCAGCGAGCGGTCCGTCGAAGGTTTCCTGGATACCTTCTTCCAAAAGGAAGGGCCGCTACTGGACGAACTCTTAAACAAGGGCAGGGTGTGACATGCCCCAAAATAGCCAGGGTAAAGAAATTGCTGAGGTTATTCCTGACAAATGTATAGGCTGCCAGATTTGCATCGGCCAGTGTCCGGTCAATGCCATAGAAATGAAAAATGGGGTAGCCAAGATTGACCCCGAGGTCTGCATTGGCTGTGGCCGGTGTTTTGATGTTTGCCCGGCGGCAGCAGTCATCTTTGAAAAAATCAGGAAGGAAAAGGTGGCTGTGGCCGGGCAAGAACCCCGTCCTTTCGAAGATTACCGGGGCGTGGCGGTGTTCATTGAAACCCATGATGGCGGGGGGGCCGATGTCGCCTGGGAGTTGGTAGGAGCTGCCAGAAACCTGGCCGAGAAGCTGGAGACCCAGGTATTGGGATTCGTGCTGGGGATGGGTGTCGAGCCCGTGGCTAAAGAGGCTATTGCCTACGGCTGCGACCTGGTTTACACGATGGACAACGCTCTCCTTAAAAATTACCTGCCAAAGATGTATGGCCGGGCATTGGTCCATCTCTGTAACCAGGTCAAGCCCGAAATACTGCTCCTGGGGGCAACCCCGCTGGGAAGAGACCTATCGGGTGTTGTGGCCACCCAACTGGAAACGGGACTCACGGCAGACTGCACCCGGCTCGATATCGACCCTCAGGACCGCCTGCTTCTTATGACTCGTCCCACTTTTGGCGGCAATATCATGGCTACTATCTTTTGCCGGAACCATCGGCCACAGATAAGTACAGTAAGGCCCAGGGTGATGAAGATGTCAAAGAAAGACCTTGGGCGTCTGGGGGAGATTCGCACTCTTGACTTTGAGACTTCAGAGACGGCGGCGCTGCCACGAATCCTGGACTTTATTCCCACGGCGATTGAAGAGGGCGAGGTGGATATCACCAGGGCACCTGTCCTGGTAGTAGTGGGCAAGGGTGCCTGCAATGTTAGGCAGGTGCCGATGCTTGAAGATCTCGCTCGACTTCTGGGGGGTACTATTGCCTGCTCCCGGCCGGTTGTAGAGGCCGGTCTGCTTCCCTATGTGCGCCAAGTAGGCCAAACAGGTAAAACAGTGGCTCCCAGAGTCTACATCGGGGTGGCCGTATCGGGAGCAGTGCAGCACCTGGTAGGCATGCAGGGTTCAGAAAAGGTAATTGCCATCAACATTGACCACAATGCTCCTCTGGTTCAGATGGCGGACTATGCCATCATCGGAGATTACCTGGAAATAGTGCCAAAACTTATCAAAGGCATCGAAAGCAGGCTCCGGAACTTACAAAAAGCAAGGGAATAAAGGATGAAAGAGGTCTTTGACGTGGCCATCGTGGGGGCCGGCCCCGCCGGTATCTCTGCCGCCTGTATCCTGGCAGATGCAGGGATAAAAACCATTGTTTTTGAACGAGGGGAATACCCCGGGGCCAAGAACATGTCCGGTGGTGTCCTCTACGGCCACGACCTGGCCCAGATTCTGCCTGACTATGCTGAGCGTGAATGTCCCATAGAGAGGAACATTGTAGAATCCCGAATCTGGTATTTGTCCAAAGAAGGTGGCTACAGTCTTAGCTACCGGGACAGTGCTTTTGCCGACCAGCGCAAGCACAATGCCTTCACCGTCCTCAGAGCCAAATTCGACCGCTGGTTTGCCGAACAGGCTGGCAAAAAGGGTGCCCTGGTGGTTCCTTCCACGGTGGTCAATGATCTAATGCGCGACGAAAGGGGTCAGGTCATAGGAGTACAGAGCGGAAGGGAAAGTGGAGAAGTTCAGGCCAAGGTGACTCTTTTGGCTGATGGTGTCAATTCTCCCCTGGCAGCCCGGGCCCTATTTCGCCTCGAGCCTAAACCGGAGAACATAGCACTGTCGGTCAAGGAAATCATTGAACTGCCCAGTGAAGTAATCGAGCAGCGCTTCGGTGTCACTAATGGGAATGGCGTCACCATTGAGATATTGGGGGAAATCACCGGAGGAATGGATGGAGTGGCTGTTATCTATACCAACACCAATTCGCTCTCCTTGTGTATAGGAGCCAACCTGGCTGATTTTGCCGCTTATAAGCTCAAACCCTATGAGTTAATGGAAACTTTCAAGCAGCATCCTATGGTGGCTCCCCTAATATCCGGCGGCAAGCCGAGGGAGTATATTTCTCATTGGTTGGCCGTGGGTGGTTACGACACGATTCCCAAACTTTATGGCGATGGCTATCTCATAGCCGGAGATTCGGCCATGCTGTTTAACTCCCTGCACCGGGAAGGTAACAATCTGGCCATGGCTTCGGGAAGGATGGCTGCCGAGACGATTATTGATGCTATCCATCAAGATGATTTTTCCCAGATTTTTCTGGCCAGATATAGGGACCGGCTGGCAGATTCTTATGTTCTTAAAGACCTGAAAAAATATCGAAGATTCGGCAAATTTCTATACCACCGTAAAGAGATCTTCAACCAGCTCCCCCGTTTTGCCTCCTTTGCGGCCCGAGAGATGCTGACGGTCAACGGTGTTAGCAAAAAGGAGAAGCAGAAACTGATCCGTGAGGAACTACACAAGGAAACGTCCCTCCTCAAACTTTTCAAACTTGCCTGGCAGGGCTGGAGGTCGGTAAAGTGACGATGAGAATAGAAGACAAGCTATTCCTAAACCGGTTTAAGGTAGATAGCGAAAGCCATCTGCGGATCATTGATGGGGAGAAATGCCTGACACAGTGCCGGGAGCAGGCCTGCCTCTATCTCTGCCCGGCGAATGTTTATCGGCTGGAGAAGGACCGCATTAGTGCTCACTATGAGGGGTGCCTGGAATGTGGCTCCTGCCGGATTGGCTGCCCTCATCTGAACATTGAATGGCGCTTTCCCAGGGGTGGCTACGGAGTTAGCCACAAGTTTGGATAGAACCCAGTTGAATGGGAGGATTCCATGTTACAAGAAATAAGAGAGATAGATATTATCAGGATTCAACCGAACCGCCGGCTAATATTCGAAGAGGAAGTTATTCTTCGTTTGTGTCAAGATATCAAATCTCGTGGGCTTCAGGAGCCCTTGGTGGTGGAATTGGTAGACTACTGGTTTCGAATCATTGAAGGCGAAAAACGCTGGCGGGCCTGTAAAAAAATTGGCTTAACCCGGGTAAAGGCGGTAATAATAGAAACTCCCTGGACCGAATCCGACTAAACCAATGATTGCTTACCCTCGAGGGGATAATGGCCGAGTTCTGGCCAACCCTTGACCGGAATAAACAAGGAAGAACTACCCTAAATTACATGAAAAATCGCCTTTTCCCCCCAGTTAACCTCTTGCACCTACAATCACGACAGAGATGATCCCGCCTCGAAACGACAGATCGGTTTCTCACTTCGGTCGCAGCGTTGATGCACCGGAACCCCTATCAGTTCACTCATTAAGGATTCAACAGCAAGGCAAATCCCTGGATGTGCGGTGACGACCTCCGAAAGGGGGCATACATGTCCTTTAATAATAAACCTCTCCCCTTTTTCTTCAATGTCAGCAAGCCCGCCGAGGGCTTCATAAAATTTAACGGCATCCTCAACCCTTTCTCGCAGAGTTCGTGTTGGACGGGGTTTTGAGATTGCAATCTTTTGTCCAAGCTTTTTCATGACAGTCTTAAACTCTCTCTGAGACATCTGGTCAGCTAAGACATCCACCAAATTAGCAAGCACTGTGGGGTAAGCCTTAGAAAAATATAAATCGGCCTTTCGAGTAGGACCGTAAATCAGAGCAGGCTTCCGCGTGCCCTTTATCTTTCCTACAGGTTCAATGAGTTTATGTTTCTGTATCCGGGAGAAATCCTTTTAATGTTCCTACTTGGTCGAATTCATCAAACACTTCCGCTCCGTGAGGGGCTTCAGACATCTCCCTGGTAAGATCCTTGCCGGCAAGATGGCTGCCCAAATGCTCGCCGTCGATCCAAAACGAGCTTTGAGAGACATCATAAACCTTCCCCTCATAGGAGACATAATATATATCCCCTTTTTTCCCATTGAAGGATTCCAACTCATTGGACGTAAACTCTTTCAAAAGGATATCTCCTTTCCCAATAATCTCTTTTTCTTCCGACTTCGGAAGCTCTTTAAGATCAGGAATTAATTATGGGGTTGATTTGTTTAATATCAGTTTAATAGGATGCTGTTAGAGAGTAAATAAGGCAAAGAGTGTATTTAGGTAAATAATAGTGTGTAGTTTCATCTATTATCATTAGTGTCCGGTTAAAATCCCTGTAAGATTAATTAGATTCGAACTGGGGAAATTGATGGTTAAGTTTATCAGCAATTAAGTCACATAATGGCCTTTTGGTGAAGATATTGACCTGAATCAAGCGAGTGATTTGGAGCATGGAAAGACCGGTTTTGGCTAAATGTTTTATCCATTGCAGGAGAAGATATGCACAGTTAAAGGGGGACATCCTATATTGATCCCGTCAAGAGAAAAAAACGCCATTTTGAAATAAACGCGATTTCAATGAGATAGAATTCCCCCCTTTTTTTATACGGACCTTTGGTGGCACCTGTAGGTAGATGATTAGTCTTTGGTTTCCCCGGTGCTCATCAACCACGAACTTTAAACCTCAGCGTTATCAGTATTCGATATGCGGCACTACGCCGCTATCCATCATCCCTTATCCAGTTTCTAAAGTCTAATGAGCGGCCCTTGATTGTCTCCCCGAGGACCGTTTCCTTGGTTTGGGTTTAGCCAACTCGCAAATTGGACTTCAAATCAAGAAAGAGTATAGCCTTTTTTATATGGCGTACTACTTTTTAAAATATAGCAAGCTGGTGGGGAGAGTTTCAATTTGCTTAATCTTTATAAAACTGCCACTTTGTATTGGAACAAAAAATTTCATATCTTAGGAAATGGCCCCTTCCTTCACAAATACTGCATTTTTTTCTTCAAAATACTCTCCTGCCTTTATTTCCTATTGACCTATTTAAGCATATCTTAATTTTTATCTATTGTTTTTATTAGTACCGGATATCTTTTATTTCCTCGGGCTTTGCATGGCGTAGTTATAATTAATGAAAGGGCAACAATGATTACCCCAATTAAAATCCTACACATCGATCCTAATTTTAATGTAACCTATTTTATTAAACATCCAGGTGCAATTATCCGTTCCATTGTTACACTCAAAGAGGCCATTCACCTTCTGAAAACCGAGGAATTCGATTTGATTCTTTCACACAATAAGGCGATCTTGAAACCTCAAAGCTAATCGAGCAGTTTATGAAAAACAATTGAATAAAGGAGGTACAGTTCATGTTTGTAGTTCTTATTAATTTCCCGGCGATTAAAGAAGGCAAGGATTCAGAGTTTCGGGAGTGGTTTGAGTGGTCCAATAAGGAGTTTGTCAATCATAAAGGCTTTATCAGGCGATTGCTTCTAAGGTCTGCGCAGGGTGGAGGAAACTATGTTGCGGTAGTGGAGCACGAGAGCCGTGAAACCTTCATGGCCATGCATAATAGTCCGGCTCATGAAGAAGCCGGCAAGCGTGTCGTATTGCTACTTGACGGTCATCCGACCCCTCAGTTTTATGAGGTCGTTGTGGGAGGATAATCCCGGAATTCCAATTGATTGCCGACTATTGCTCTTTAAAGGCAGGGAATTCGAGACGTCACTCGAAGGAATATGGATTATAAGGTCGGTTTCTCATATCAAGGAAGATGAGGATAGGGGCCGATTCTTTTTTACAAAATAGCGGGAGGTGTGGAATGCATAAAGAATTCTTTGAGGTCCTTCATAAGGATCATGAGTTGTTCAAGAACATCCTCTTAAAACTCACACAATCGGCCAGCACTGAATCAAAGAGACGGGAAGAATTGTTTGGAGAGTTCAAGTTGGAAATTGTGCCTCACACGAAAGCGGAAGAAGAGATGTTTTATCCACCTCTTAAAGAGAACAAGGAGTCCTATGAGGACGTCTTGGAATCCGTTGAAGAGCATCACGTTATTAATCTGATTCTGGGTGAACTGGACCTGATGCCAAAACAGTTGGATCAATGGAGGGCAAAGCTTAGGGTCTGCAAAGAAGTTGTGGACCACCATATTGCAGAGGAAGAAGATAAAATATTTAAAGCTGCGACCAAATTCCTGAGCAGAGATCAGATGCAGTCCATATTCGAAGGTTTCCAAAGGGAAAGAGAGAGATTAAAGAACAGCATGAGATAGTAAACATGGTGGTCGCGGTGGAAGGCAAGGACGAGCAGTTTAATCCATCATCTATAGAGTGTCAAACCAAGGATCGGTTTAAAGACGTCCTTCTGAAGCGGGATCGGTTCATCTATACCGTGGAACTGGTCCCGGGCCGAGGTTCACGCGGGAAGAGCCAGGACGAGGTTCTCCGCCTGGCCGAAGGGGTGGCCAGGGGAGGTGTGGTCCACGCCCTTTCGATCACAGACAACCCGGGAGGTCATCCGACCCTTGCCCCGGATGTCATCGGTATCGAAGTCTGTAGAATGGGCATGGACCCCATCGTTCACTTCACGTGCAAAGACAAAAACAGAAATCAGATCGAATCGATCCTCTACGCCCTCGACCGGATCGGCATCCAAAACCTCCTCGTCATGACAGGCGACTACCCGCTCTATGGCTTTGAGGGAAAAGCCAAGCCGGTCTATGATCTCGATTCGGTCCAACTCCTCCGCCTTGTGAGCAGAATGAACCAGGGACTTGCCATAGACGACAGAGCCCCGGGCGGCGGCATCGGGGCGCCGCCTACCCATATGACCAAGGGCTGTGCCGTGTCGCCTTTCAAACAGCTCGAATCGGAGACCCTATTGCAGTATTTCAACCTCCGAAAAAAGGTGCAGGCCGGCGCAGATTTTGTGATTACTCAAGTCGGCTTCGATGCCCGGAAGTTCGACGAACTGCTCCGGTTCATGGGCCATAGCGGTCTCACCGTGCCCATTCTTGGCAACGTCTATATTCTAAATCGTCCCGTGGCAAAATCGATGAACCGCAAGGTTGTTCCGGGCTGTGTGGTGACCGACAAGCTGTACCGCGCCTGCGAAGAGGAGGCGGCCTTGCCGGACAAGGGCAGATCATCGAGCCTCTTGAGGGCCGCTAAATTGATCGCCGTTCTCAGGGGTATAGGCTACGACGGTGTCCACATAGGAGGAGCCCACCTCACGCCTGAAGACATTGAGTGGGTGATCGGGAAATCCCTTGACCTGTTCGGCCAATGGACTTCCTTCGTTTCGGAGTTTGATTATCCCCAGCCCGGAGGGTTCTATCTTTACGAAAAAGACCCGGCGACCGGGCTCAACCGTGACACAGTCGCGCCCAAGGGAAATCGTCCGGCCCGCAGTGTGGGATACACAGTGATGCGGCGCTTCCACCGTGCGATTTTTACCCCTGAGGCCCCACTCTACGGCACGATTTGCGCATTTTTTAAGGTATTGGAAGGCACATTGTTGAAGCGTGCAGTGACCGAACTGGAATACTGGATCAAATTCACCAGCTCCCGCTGTCGTCGCTGCGGGGACTGCACGCTGGCAGAGATGGCCTTTCTCTGTCCACAGTCTCAGTGTCCCAAGTTTCTCTTCAATGGTCAATGCGGCGGGTCTGTGGAAGGATGGTGCGAGGTCTTCCCTGGCGAGCGACGATGCATCTTCGTTCGTGCTTATGATCGCTTGAAGGCCTACGGTGAAGAAGAATCGCTCGCGGGAGAGCAGGTCATTCGTCCCCGGAACTGGGCCCTCGACCAGACCTCATCGTGGGCCAATTACTTTCTCGGCCGGGACCATCGAGGGGAAACGTGTGATCCGGCCCCATGACACAGGTGCGTTGATTAAAAAAAGGAAAAATCGGGGATAAGGACAGGCCACGCCTTATCCTTTTGATGTCCCGCTCAGAAATTCTTGCATGGCCGCCGCATTGTTATGGGCTTCATCGTGAGCCGCGTATAAGAGGGTGACGGTCTTCTTTTGGGCTTCCTCTCTGATCCGGTCTAAGACGGCCTTTTTATCTTCGAGCTCTTTTCGGTAGCGCTTTTTAAATTCCGGCCATTTGGCCGGGTCATGGCCGAACCACTTTCGCAATTCGTTGCTCGGAGAAATCTCCTTCAGCCACTCATCGATCCGTGCTTCTTCCTTTTTCATTCCCCTCGGCCAAAGCCGGTCGATCAGTATCCTCCGGCCGTCTCCCTTCGAAGGTGGATCATAGATTCTTTTGATTTTCAGCATAGCACCCCTCCTTGACAGTTTAAGACTCAATTAGAATGGCCTGTAAGTCAATAAGGTCTATCCCGTATTTTCCGAATTAAAATTGTGTAGTGACACGGAGACAGTCAAAATACAGATTTTTTAATCTGCAAATACACAGTTCGACCCTATTTAGCTTCAGGGCTCTTTTTGACTAAAATAAAAACTTATTATCACTATATTTTTGCAAACCTTTTGGCTCCCTTTTATGGGCAAACGAAAATATCCAAAAGGATTCCAGGATTCGAGGGGTCAAGGATTCAAGTGAAAGGCCTGGAATAAAAATCCTTGAAACCTGTTTTTTTTCAGATCTCAGGAGGGCGCCACGATAGATGAGGACCACTCATAGTGACCGGTTTTAAACCGCCCCACAAAGCCCCAACAGAGGCCAAGGTTGGTTAAAGGTTCGCTTAGATAAAGGAAACGGGATCTAATCATTATGTCCGATTCGGAAAAATTGAAAGATCATGAAAAGAGGGCCATCTGCGGCATCTGTTCGGCCGGGTGCTGGGTCATCGTGACCTACGATGAGGCCGGCCGGATCAAGGCCGTCCGGGCCGATGAAACCTCGCCCTTAGGGGCGATTTGCAAGGTCGGAGAGCATTCCCCGGAAATCGTCTATTCCCCGGACCGGCTGCTCTATCCACTGAAGCGCAAAGGCCCTAAAGGGACCTATGACTTTGAGCGGATCACCTGGAATGAAGCTTACGAGACCATCGTTGAAAAACTTAAGGCCATTAAGGCTGAATCGGGACCGGAAGCCACGGCCATCTATACCGGCAGCGGGAGCTTCGAGTTGGCCTTCTGCGACATGTATCAGCCGAAAGACGTGGCCATTTCCTCGGCCGCCAGTGTTTTGTTTCCCTTCGGTTCCCCCAATACCCTGGGGGTAGGCGCCCTTTGCTACGTGGCCTTCGCCATGATCGCCCCTCATGTGACCATGGGCCGCATGTTTTTTAACACCTTTTCCGATATTGAGAATGCCGGACTGATCGTAATCTGGGGAAAGAATCCGGCGGCCCATTGTCCACCCCATGAATTTTTTCGAATCCAGGAGGCTTGTCAGCGGGGCGCGAGCCTGGTGGTCATCGATCCCCGGAAAACGGCCCTGGCCAAATAGTCCGCAGGCCGAGTGGGTACCGATCCGGCCCGGTACGGACGGGGCCCTGGCCCTGGGGATGTGCCGGGTAATCATCGAAGAGGAACTCTATGAAGAAGACTTTGTCAGAAACTGGACCGTGGGATTCGAGGAGTTCGCCCGGTATGTCCAACATTTCCGGCCGGAAGTCGTAGAAAATATAACCGGCGTTCCGGCGGAAACGGTCCGATCGTTGGCCCGGCGGATCGCCACAACCGCCGGCGTTTCACCGGTCATGTACAGCGGCCTGGAATACAGCGACGGCGCCGTTTCCGCCATCCGGGCGACCCTGGCCCTATGGGCCCTGGCCGGTCAACTCGACCGGCCAGGCGGAAGCTGCTTCAGTATGTCCCAAAATCAGTTTCCGATCAATCGCGAGGGACTCATTCCCAACCCGAACCTGCAAAAAGCCGCGGGATACAATAACTTTCCCATCTATACCCAGTATCGGGGCGAGTTTCATGCCAATGTCCTCCCGGAAGCGGTTCTGAAGAAAAAACCCTATCCCATCCGCTTGCTCCTCAGTCTGGGGGCCTCGATCATCACTTCCTGGCCCCAGTCGGAGATCTGGCGAAAGACCCTTGGCGCGCTGGATTTTCTGGTCTGCATCGACCGGCAGCTTACCGCTGATATGGCTTACGCCGATATCGTCCTCCCGGCGACGACTTATTATGAAATCGAATCCTACATGCGCTACGGCCCTATTTACCGGATCAGGGAACAGGTGATCGCCCCGGTCGGAGAGGCCAGGAGTGATTTCTTTATTCTCGCCGAACTGGCCCGGCGTTTGGGTTACGGCCATCTCTATCCCCAGAATCCCACTGAACTTTTGGATCGATCCCTCCGGGGTTCGGGATTTACCCTGGAGGAGGTTCGCCGGGCCGGAGGGACCGTCAAGGTCCCAACCGTCATGATGGAGTACAAAAAGTGGGAAAAGGGATTGCTGCGGGAAGACGGACAGCCGGGTTTTGAGACACCTTCGGGCAAGTTTGAGATCGCCTCCTCGATTTTGGAGGAACATGGCTATGATGCCCTGCCGATTTATATCGAACCAGGGGAAAGTCCCCAATCTCAGCCCGAACTGGCCAGAGAATTTCCTTTGGTTTTCAACTCCGGTGCCCGTTCCAGGGTGGACATTCACACCCTGCATCAGACCATTCCGGCCCTGATGGAAGAAAAACCGGTCCCCACGGTGATGATCAACACTGCCGACGCCCGGGTTCGGGATATTGAAAACGGTGATCGGGTCCATCTTAAAACCAAGCGCGGTCAGATCAGCCTGTACGCCTTGGTCACCGATGACATAGTGGCCGGGGCCGTCGAGGCCAGCGGTATGGGCGGCGGGGCTTTGGGCTCTAAAGCCTGGCAAGAGGCCTGCGTCAATGATCTGACTGACCTGGCCCGTTATGATCCGATTTCCGGTTTTCCGGTTTACAAGGCCTTGCTGTGCCAGGTGTCCAAGGTTTCGGAAGGAGATAAAATCCGGACCACCGGAAGAAACGAGCCTGTTTTCAATATCCCACTAAAGCCGGCCCGGAATAATAAGCCCATCTATCTGGACCACAATGCCACCACCCCCATGTCCGAAGAGGTCAAGGCCGCGGTGATTGAGGCTATGGAATCTTTCGGCAACCCCTCCAGTCTTTACGGCCTGGGGAAAGAAACGCACCTGGCCATTGAAAAGGCCCGACGGAGCGTGGCCTTGTTGATCAACACCACGGCCCGGCGCATCATCTTTACCGGCGGGGGGTCGGAGGCCAATAACCTGGCCATCAAAGGAGTGGCCTTGACCGACGGCCGGACCCGAAATCAGATCATCACCAGTGCCGTAGAGCATCCCTCGGTCTTAAATACCTGCCGTCAGCTTGAAAAGCAGGGCTTTCATCTGACCCTCCTGCCTGTCGACAACCAGGGTCGGGTGGATCCCAAGGATCTTGGGTCGGCGATTACCGATAAGACCTGCCTGATCAGTATCATGTTAGCCAACAATGAGACCGGCTCCATCCAGCCCATTGCCGAATTAGCCGAAATTGCCCGGGAGCACGGGGTGCCTTTTCATACCGATGCGGTCCAGGCTTTGGGTAAACTGCCCGTGGATGTGGAGAAACTGGGGGTGGACCTGCTGACCTTTTCCGGGCATAAGTTTTACGGACCGAAGGGCGTGGGTGTTCTCTATGTGCGAAAGGGGATGATGCTTGATCCCCTGATCGCCGGGGGCCATCAGGAAAAGGGGTTCCGGGCCGGAACCGAAAACATCATGGGAATCGTCGGGCTGGGCAAGGCGGCTGAACTGGCTATGGACCATATCCCGAAAATGAACTTTGTGCGGGAGCTACGGGACAGACTTCATCAAGGCATTTTGGAAAGGGTTCCCCAAGGCGAGACTTAACGGCCATCCCCATGACCGGCTGCCCAATACCCTGAACCTGACCCTGCCCGGCATCCGGGGCGAATCACTGGTCCTGGCCCTTGACCGCAAAGGAATCGCTATTTCCTCGGGGTCCGCCTGCCAGTCCGGTTTTCCTGAGCCCTCACAGGCCTTGACGGCCATGGGGCTTACCGATGAAGAGGCCCATTGCGCGGTCCGCTTCTCTCTCGGCCTCGGAAATACGGAGGAAGAGATCGACCAGACCATCATGGCCATCGATCAGGTCATTCGTGAAACCAATGAAGTCGTCCGGTTCGTTTCCTGCAGGTAGAAACGAATCGAACAAGGGAGATTACGACGTGAGCTCATCCAGCCTTGGACAGGATTTACGATTTTCCGCAAGAACGCTAACCGGAATGAATTACCCGAAGGGACTGAATGGGACTAAGGCCGCCCCGGACCTTGCGGCCGGTCTGACGGCCGGGCAGAAATATATCCCCTGCAAATATTTTTATGACGCCCGGGGGTCGAGGCTTTTTGAAGCCATCTGTGGGCTTCCGGAATACTATCCTACCCGAACGGAAATGGCCCTACTAAAAGAGATCGCCCCCAGGACTGGCTGAGAATTTGAAACACAAGGATCTGGTCGAACTCGGTTCCGGGGCGGATCGGAAGATAAGCATCCTGCTCGAGGCGGCAGGCCGGGAAACACGGTCGACCCTGCGCTATATACCGGTGGACATCAGCGATTCGGCGATCACGAATTCTTCGTTAAATTTGAAAACCCGTTACCCGGAGTTAAAGGTCATGGGGATCGTGGCCGATTTCACTTCCCGGATAGAAGCGCTTCCCGCAGACAGACCGACCATGTTTTTCTTTCTGGGGAGCACCATCGGCAATTTTGATGAGTTTGAAGGCAGTGCTTTCCTGCGGAACATAGCGGCGGCCATGAAACCAGAGGATACCCTGCTGATCGGTTTCGATATGATCAAACCTTTTCCGATAATCGAAGCCGCTTATAATGATGCCCAGGGGGTCACCGCTGAATTTAATAAAAATATTTTGAGGGTAGTCAATAAGGAATTGAAGGCCGACTTCAATCCTTCCTGCTTCGACCATCTGGCCTTCTTTAATGAAAATTACAGCCGGATAGAAATGCACCTGAAAGCCAATCGGGATCTAACGGTCAGGATTGAGTCACTCAATACGGTCCTTGAGATTAAAGAGGGACGAAACCCTTCACACGGAAAACTCCAAAAAATTCACCAAAGAGACTATCGAGCAATTGGCCGGCCTGGCCGGCTTGACCATTCAGGACTGGTACCAGGATGCCGATCAGTGGTTCTCTCTGGTGTCGATGGGGTTGTAAAATATTTTTTATCCGCTGAGTCGCCAGGCAGATTGATTCTTTTCTTGGGAATCTCTTCGCTTCCCTTAAGTTCATCGCAGCTCATGGACTCCCCCCCAAAAAAACACCTCACGGTTAACAAGATAACTTGACATTTTAAAGGATGCGATGTACGATGTAATGTATATTTTAAGGACTAAAAGGAGGCTCGAATATGGGTCAGATGGTCCGTAAACAGGTTTATATTGAACCGGCCCAGGAAGCAAGTCTAAAAAAGCAGGCTAAAAAGCTGGGCATTACCGAGGCAGAGATTATTCGCAGAGCCATAGACAGGCAGATGGTCCACCTGATCCCCGCTCTTCGGGATTTGTCGGCTTGGGAACGAGAAAAGGAATTTATCGCCGAAAGAATGGCCGGAAAACCTCTTCCCGGTGGCCGCAAATTTAAGCGCGAAGAGGCCTATGAGGAAAGATTAAAACGCTATGGCCGATAAAATTTTGGTCGATACCAATATCCTTCTATACGCCTATGATAAAGGGGAACCGGTAAAGCAACCTCTGGCTGTTTCCGTTTTAGACCGTTTGACCACATTACGCCTGGGAGTGCTAACACCACAGATATTAGGGGAATTCTTCGTTAATGCGACGGGCAAATTGAAAGCGCCCTTAACCATAGAACAGGCTTACGAACGAATTCAGAACTATCTCTTATCGTGGGAGGTGCTGGATTTGTCCGGATGGATCGTGTTGGAGGCGGTGCGGGGCGTTCGCACATACAGTATGGCCTATTGGGATGCCCAAATTTGGGCTTCGGCCAGATTACACCAGATACCGCTTATCTTCACGGAGGACTTTAACACCGGGGCCGTGATAGAAGGGGTGCGCTTCGTAAGTCCCTTCGAAGAAGGGTTTGACTGGGGGATGATTCCTTTCCTCACGCCCCCTCAGCCATTATAATAGTCGGCATAATGAATTTAATGGGGTTTATGGTATAATTGGGTCTCAGGACAAGATAGGCATGATAAATTGTTAGCACCTCTCTAATATTGAAGAACTTCTTTGATTAGGGAAATATACAGAAAACTTTAGAATAACTTGTTGGGCCGCACGAATGAACAAGAACGAAGGAGATCTGCCTGAATGAACGCGGTTGAGCACATTGTTGAAGCCTATTACCGAATATGCATGAAATGCTTCACCATGCAAGACGTCAAGATTCCCGCCGGTAACAATCGTCAGCTCGATCTCCTTGCCGTGAGTCTACTGGATGGTGAGCAGTACCACGTCGAGAGCAGTGTCACTCACGTCCTTCGCTGGTGTCCTGACACCAACCAACTGAGGCAGTTCTTCGACCGCAAGTTCCGCGGCGCGCCGGCGAACCGGGAAGGCCCGAAACGGGACCGTGCGAAAGGAAAGACGTACGAACCCCAAATATTGGACGCTTATCGTAGCGTCGGGATAGATCCGGATAGGGTCAACCGGATCTGGGTAGCCTGGACATTCAAAGACTCGGCCGCTGTCCCGGCCTTCTTGGATTCGTATTGTGCTGAATCCGGCCTACGGATTCGCGTCACCTCATTGAGGGACGAAATCATCCCTGCGCTGCAGCGAGCCGTTGCGACCTCGAATTACGACGATGAAGTTCTCAGGACCCTCAGTCTCCTGAAGCAGATGGAGAACCAAGCCCAACCAGGGCCTACAGACGGACACTCGCTGCGCTCGTGCCCCTGAGGCCCGCCGTTAGGGGTCCAATGATGAGTCGATCATACAAACAAATTTCAAACAGCGATCTGAAACTCTTGGCCGAGTTAGCACGGAAGGATCGGGAAGACCTTTTTGCGAGAAAGCCAGACACGGGCAGGGCTTATTCGGGAAGGCTATTCGCTGTAGCCCTTTGCCAGGGTGAGGCACTCCACTATCTCGACGGAAAGAATGGAGTAAAGGACTTGGATGTATGGAGCTTCTATACAGAGAATCCAGAGAAACCATTTCCATACCGGAGAAGGGGTGAATCGGACCTCGGTATTCTCAAGTTTGGCAAAACCATCGGATACGAGCGCTTTGTGGGGCGCAAAGTCGATCTCATTGGCAGGTCTCTCCGCGGCGCAGATGCAAGCGATCCCGTTGGTGCCTTGAGGAAATACCTGCGAGAAGGGAAAACTGAATCTGCTCGGCAATTGGCTAAGAAGGCGGTCATTTTATTGGAGCCCGCGCATCTGCTCGGAACAGTTGTGTGGCCGGACCGTTGATCGGGGGTCGGACCAGGTGAATGGATTGAATTTTCAAAGAAACATATCAGACGGGGGTACAAAAAAAGGGCTTAAAGTGACTTTTTGCCCTCAAAATAGAGCCCTTAAGCGGGGCACCGATTCCGCGACAAGCGGTAGCCAATCTTTGAAAAAGGAAAATGAATGGCTAAAGGAAAAATAAAGCAGGATAAGGGCCGGGAGGAACGCATAACGATGGAAATCATTGTTGATGCCTATGGCCCTGAAGAACAAGCGATGGGATGGTATTATTACCTGGAAGATAAGCTTCAGTTTCCGTTCACTGCCATTTGCAACCAGAAACGAGCCATCTCACCATTGCATGTTAAGGACGAGGTTGATGTAATTGGGATGGCCCCTGAAGAGGAATGTGAGAAGGAGATGTTCGTTCTTATCCAGTGGGAAAAGGATGGCTTGGCTGTTCCACTGTCCCAACTCACTGTCATCAAGTCTACGAACAAACAAACTAAGCAAGCGGTTGAGGATTGGCACTATTGGGTGCAGATGGGCTATTCGTTCGGGTAATATCTGGCCCAGTCCTTGAGTTGAACCGGGGGAGTACCGTAATAAAAGTCCTTGACTTCCTGGGCGAAGTAATTACTATGAAACTAAAGTGATTACTTGGGGGATCCTGTTATGGGTACAGTAACGGCAAAGCAATTAAAGCAGAACACAGGAGAAATAATCAAAAGGGTCAAGTCGGGGGAGCACCTGACCTTGACCTATCGGGGAAAGCCCGTCGGGGTTATTGCCCCGCCGAAAGCTGAAAATTCAACCCCAATGGAAGAAATCAGGCCCTTTGATGAGGCCTGGGAGGACATTGAAAAGACCCTTGGAAAAACAAAGCCGCCATTTAAGGGATGGAAGGAGGCCGTTGATTGGGTTCGAAATCGGACTTAGTTCTGATCGATACGAATATTTTCGTGATTGACCTGAGGTATAAAAGAGATGTCAAATTCAATAGCAATCGGGTCTTTCTCAATCACATAGCCAAAAAGAGAAACGGCTTTACGACCGTAGTCAATTTATTGGAACTCTGCGGCATTCTCTCCTTTAATCTCAATGAAAAACAGTTGACCGAATTATGGTCCTATTTCCAACAAAAATACCAAGTGGCTGTGCTTCCTTTCCCCAGCCTGGATGTGAAATTCCCCGAAGTTGAAATTAGAGAGATATTTGATATGCTCAAAACCCGGACATCGCTTGGCGATGCCTTGATGATTTCGGTTGCCAAGAAACATACGCCCTTTTGTCGGACAATGATTTCCTGGGACAATTTGCATTTTGAAACTATTTTTCAGGGTACGGTTTTAACTCCCGAGAAATTTATGCGATCTTCCGCCGAGAAATAAGAATACCCTAAGGAGGGAAAAAATCATGAAAAATGATCAGGTCCTTCGACAAGAACTGCTGGCCCTTTTAAGAGGGGGAAACGCTCACATGAGTTTTGAGGATGCCGTAGAAGGATTTCCTATGGCGGACATCAATAAGAAATTGCCCAATGCCAGTTACACCACCTGGCATCTGCTGGAGCATATGCGCATCGCCCAGTGGGACATTGTTGATTTTGTGATAGACCCGAACCACCAGTCACCGGAATTCCCCGGGGGCTACTGGCCCGGTGTCGATGAAAAGGCCACACCGGCCCAATGGAAAAAGACCATCAAGGGATTTCTGGCCGACCGGAAGGCCTTCGAAAAATTGGTCAATGATCCCAAAACCGATTTTTTCGGTCCCATTCCCCATGCCAAGGACTATACGGTTTTTCGGGAGATCCTCCTGGCGGCCGACCACAACGCCTATCATGCAGGGGAGTTGGTTTGCATCAGACGGGTTCTTGATATGAAGCCCATCAAGGAATATTAATACCTTTAAGGGTTCAAGGAGTCCAGGATTCAAGGGTTCGAGGGAAATGCTTAGAAATTACAAAAAACATCCTCTAACCATAGCTTCCTAATAGAACCACTACCCCACCGGTAACCACGATATTGAGCAAGGCCGCCGGGATGAGCACCTTCCAACCGAGGTCCATAAGTTGATCATACCGCAAGCGGGGCAGGGTGGTCCGCATCCAGATCATGATAAAAGCAATCGCCAGGGCCTTGATCAAAAACCAGACCACCGGCGGCAGCAGGGGACCCCGCCAGCCGCCAAGAAAAAAAACGGCCATCAAACCGCCGAAGACGATCATGGTGACGTACTCGCCCAGGAAGTAAAGGCCGAAACGCATCCCGCTGTATTCCAGGTGATAGCCGGCCACCAGTTCGGCCTCGGCCTCCGGCAGGTCAAAGGGGATCCGCTTGCTTTCGGCCACGGCACTGATGAAAAAGATCACCAGGGCCACCGGCTGCACCAGGAAGAAAGGATAGCGGGCCTGGGCCTCGACGATATCCACCAGGCTGAACGAACCGGCCAGCATGACCACCGGGACCAACGAAAGCCCCAGAGAGAGTTCATAACTGATCATCTGGGCCACGGAACGCACGCCGCCCATGAGGCTGTATTTGGAATTGGAGGCCCATCCTCCCAGGGCGACCCCGTAAACATTGATCGAAGAAAGGGCCATGACAAAAAGAAGCCCCACATTGAGGTCGGTAATCACCAATGGAACGGGCCGGCCCATGATAGTCCATGCCTTTCCGAAGGGGATGACGGCAAAGATGAGCAGGGCCGTGGCCGCCACCACTGCCGGGGCCAGAAGAAAAATGAGACGGTCCGCTCCTTGAGGGACGGTGTCTTCCTTGGTCAGCATCTTGATGACGTCGGCCAAGGGCTGGAGAAGTCCGAACTTTCCGGCCCGGTTGGGACCGTAACGGACCTGCATCCGTCCCAGCAAGCTTTCGCTCCGCCAGGGTCAGATAAGCGGCGATGGTCAGCAGGCCCACCAGCACCAGTCCCAGCTTGATCAAAAGAAAGAGTACACCCAACATCCAGATCATTTCGGCACCCTGCCTTTTTGAATTCGATCCAAGGACAACCGTACTCGCGAAGGTGGCCATTTTTTGCCAGGGAATTTGATCATGACGGGGCAGAATCATGACCCCCGGGGCCATTTGATCCTTTAACTCCACCGCCACTTCCAATTCACCCTTATCGAGAGTTAAGACCACTTGATCCTTGTTTTGAATGCCTATCCGCCTCCCTATCTCGGTCGCCATAGTCAGACAAGGCCTTTCTCCTGCTTCCCGAAGGGGACGGGAATAGGCGGAGAGTTCTTCGGTGCCGAAGGTCCTATCGACCAGAATGAGTTCGACGGAGTCTGGCTGGCGGTCTGTTTTCCCCGCATCCACCGGTTCATTCAAAGAAGAAAATTTTTCATCCTTTTGATCGGGGATGATCCGTATTCCCTCCAACCGATCCTTCGCGTCATGAATGGTGGAGAAAGCCGGATATTCCAGGGCCAGTTCCGCCCAAAGGGTCTGAATGGAAAAATCTTTGTCCGGAGACAGAAGGCGGCCCATGTCCATTAAAATGTGACCGGCCGGCCGGGGCTCTCCTCCGGGGATATCCCGGCGGAACAGACGCGGCGGATGTCCCCCGGCACTGATTTGTTCAATAGAAATGCCGCCGCTAAAAACCGGCGGCGCCCATTGGGCCCTGCCTTCCTGGTTGATATAAGTTCCGCCGGCTTCAAAAAGGGTTTGAGTGGGTAAAAAAATATCGGCGCGTCTGGCAACCGGAGAGGGCAGATAGTCCAGGACTATCAACAGGTCGAGCTTATTTAAGGCTTCATCCAGCCGGGGGCGATCCGGGAAAAACCGGAAAGGGTCGCTTTCAACGAGCACCAGCGCAGTCAAAGTCCCTTTTTCAATAGCCTCCAGGGTCTTTAAAAAGGAACTTTCACCAGAGGACAAAAGGGCCGCACCAAAGGTATTGGCTTCTTTAAGCACATAGAAAAGACCGGCCGCCTTGTCCCATGGCCTTGAAGGAAAAGGACCAGGTCGGCGGCCAGGGCAGGGGTGGTCTCTCTGACGACATCGGTGCCGCAAACGATGATCGGGCGGAGGCTTTGCTTCAGTTTTCGGGTTATCTCGGTTCCAGACGATCATTCAGATCTCCGGATCAGGGCTATAGGTTTCCGGCAAGGTCTCATAATACTCTTCGGGCCTCGGCCCCCAGGGTTTCCACGGCCGTTGTGGAACGGCGCCCCTGATCAAGACTGCCAAACAGGGATCGAACTCATCCGGGGTGAAGGGCAGATGTTCAAAGTCCATTGGCAAAAAGACCGGCCGGGGGTCGATCACGGCAACGGAGGCGCCTTTTCGGAAGGCCTGTCTCATGGCCATGGCCAGCATAGGGGCCTCATTGACCGGGTCGCACCCCACCACCAAAATATAATCGGCTTGCTCCACTTCCCGCATGGAAACCGCTGCCCGCCCATCCAATCTGGATACGGCTTTTTTGGCAATCCTTTCTTGGATAGGATCGCTCCAATATCCCGGTTCCCGCCAGCCCTGCATCCGGCTGAGAATTTTCAACATCCCCATGGGTCTCCAGGCTGCTCCGTCCTGACCCATGACAGGCTACGGCCTCTTTTCCGAATTGTCGGGTTATCCGGGAGAGCCTTGACGCGGCCTCCTGGATGGCCTGATCCAGGGGGACCTCCATCTTTCCGATCCTGGCCTTCCGGGGCCTCTCGGGATGATTGACATAATCAAATCCATAACGTCCCCGGTCACAGATAAAATAGCCGTTGACACTGTTGCTGAAGGCGGATTCCAGACGCACCACCTCCCGATAGCGGGAGCTGGCTATGACCCGGCAGCCAAGGGAGCAATGGATGCACAGGGAAGGACTTCGCTCATAATCCCAGCGTCTTCCTTTGTAGCGCGATGGTTTGTCGGTCAATACCCCGGTAGGGCAGAGGTCGATGATGTTGCCGGAAAAGGGGCTTTCCAGGGGCCCGTCTTCAACCCGGCCGAAATACATCCGGCTGCCGATCTGCAGGGCGCCGAAATCCCGGTAACCGGCAAATTCCTGGTAAAAGCGGCGGCAGCGATAGCAGTGGATGCAGCGGTTCATTTCATGCTGGATAAAAACCCCCAGGTCCTGATCGACATAGGTCCGCTTCTTACCGGGATAGCGCCTGATCCCATGGCCTCCGGCCACGGTCAGGTCCTGGAGCAGACAATGGCCCCCTTCATCGCACACCGGGCAGTCATGGGGATGATTCATCATCAACCACTCGATGACCGAACGGCGAAAATCAACGGCTTCGGGAGCGGTGGTGGAGACCACCATGCCCTCTTTCGCCTCTTCCATGCAGCTCATCTCTACCCCTTTGATCGGGCCTTCCAGGAACATGACCGCGCACATGCGGCAGGCCCCCAGCGATCCCAGGGCGGGGTGAAAGCAGAAACGGGGGATGACGATCCCCAGCTTTTCCGCCGCCTCGATGACCTTGGTCCCTTTGGGAACTTCTATTTCTTGATTGTCGATAATCAGTTTGGGCATTAATTAAAAAAAGTCTCTACGAATATTCGTGATGTTGATCTGTTCGTGATAACTTCATGCGAAGCGGGAATCCAGACTAGCTTGACCTTTCGAAACCTTTACCGTTACACCTTGAGACGACTTGTGCCATTGTAGCCTTTTCGAGATTTTCATGATGTAAACGGACACTTCTTCTGAGAAATGTGCTCCTGGATTTCTTCTACAAAATCCTCCACCAGACCCAGCACCGGTGTCGCCGCCCCGGGGGCAAAGGCGCAATAGGCATTGGACATTTGACCGCTCATGCTTTTCAAGGATGGGGATATATTCTTCTTTCCCTTCCCCATCTTCAATGCGCTGGAGCAGTTCCCGCAATATAAGGCAGCCCTTCGCGGCAGGGGGTGCAAAAGCCGCAGGACTCCCGGGCAAAAAATTGCATCAAATTCAGAGTGGCCCCGACCAGGCAGGTTTTGTGATCGAAGACCATGACGGCCCCGGTGCCGAAGCGATGGCCATGGCCTAATTTTTCAAAGGATGCAAAATCCATGGCCAGGTCATAATATTTTTTGGGCAGATAACGGGTGGAGGCCCCGCCGGGCAGACAGGTCTTGTATTCATACCCCGGCTGCATCCCTCCGGCATGTTCCTCGATGATTTCGCGCAAGGGCGTGCCGAAAGGCAATTCGAAGACCCCTGGATTGTTCACCCTACCGCTGACACTGTAGATCTTGTTTCCGGGGGCATCCGGCCTTTTCCCCAGGTCCCGAAACCACTCGGCCCCATTTCGCAGGATCGGGGGTATGAAGGCCAGGGTTTCGGCATTGTTGACGATCGTCGGCTTACCCCAAAGCCCCTGACTGGTCAGGTGGCCTTCGATGTTGGGATGGGGCCTTTTTCCTTCCAGGGCATGGATCAGCCCCTTGGCCTCGCCGCAAATATAACGGCCGGCGCTGCGGTGGACGACCAGGTCCAGGGAATAGCCGCTGCCCAGGATATTCTTGCCCAGAAAGCCGGCGCCCCTGGCCTCTTCCAGGGCCTTTTCCAGGCGATAGGCACTGCTTTCATAAGCCGGACGGATAAAAATAAATCCCTTTTCGGCCGAGGCCGTATAACCGGCAATAATCAACCCTTCGATCACGGTATGGGGGTTGGCATAGACCAGGACCCGGTCTTTAAAGGTTCCCGGCTCCATTTCATCGGTATTGGCGATGACGTATCTGGGGAAAGGGGGCATCATTTCGGAGAAAGACCCACTTGCGTCCGGTGGGAAAACCGGCCCCTCCCAGACCCCGCAGGCCTGAATTTCGGACCACCTGGGTTACCTCCTGGGGCGAATAATCTTTCAGGACCTTGGACAGGGCCTGATAACCCTCCAATCGCAGATATTCCTCAAGGGAGACGACTTCATCTGTCGAACGATTTTGGAGGATCAACTGCGGCTGATGCGCTGTCATCGTCCCTCCTCCACGGGCGGGAATTGTTCCTGTAATTCTTGAAGGATCACATCGATGGCCTGGGGCGTCAGCGGGCCGTACAATTTTCCGTTGATCAGCATGGCCGGGGCATGGTCGCAATAGCCGATACAGCAGACCGGAAGTAAAGTGAACAGGCCGTCTTCGGTCGTTTCCCCGGGACTGATATCCAGTTTTTGGCCGATATAATCCAGGACCGATTGGTGGCCGAGCATCCAGCAGATGGTGCTGTCGCAGACATGGATGACATATTTCCCCACCGGCTTACGGTAGATGAAATCGTAAAAAGTGGCCAGTTCCTCCAGTTCCAGGGGGGTCATGCCCAGCAGCCCGGCCCCTTCCCGCAGGGCCTCATCATTCAGATAGCCGTAATGTTTCTGCAAGGCGAACATGACCTCCACGGCCAATTCACGGGGGTGATCGGCAACTTTTATTTTTTGTTTGAGATTTTCCAAGTTCTCTTCGGGCAGCATCTATAATCTCTTTGTAGCTCAAAGCTCAAAGCTCAAAGGAAAAACGGCTTCAAGCGTCCTATGAAGTACAAGGTTGATAATGGTAAATCTCCGAACTCCATACCCTTACTACCGTATACCGTGCACCTTATACCGTTCACTTCCCTACCGATCGACATCCGGCATAATATAGTCAATGGAACCGATGATGGCCAGCAGATCGGCCACCAGGCCGCCCTTGGCCATCAAGGGCATGGCCTGGAGGTTGGCAAAGCCGGGGGTGCGGATGCGCATCCGGTAGGCCGCGTTCAGGCCGTCGCTGACCACATAATAACCCTGTTCTCCCCGGGGGGCTTCCACCGCCGCATAGGCCTCGCCTCTGGGGATTTTCGGCCCCCGGGTAACGTTGATAAAATGATGAATCAGGCTTTCGATGTCCTTCAAGGTATCGCTTTTCTTGGGCACGGCGTAACGATAATCATCGGTGATATACCGTCCGTCGGGCATCTTGCGGGCGGCCTGTTCGATGATCCGCAGGCTCTGGCGCATTTCTTCCACCCGCACCAGGTAGCGGGCAAAGCAGTCCCCTTCCGCTTGGTAAGGGATATCAAAATCAAATTGTTCATAAGAGGAATAGGGAAATTTTTTTCGTAAATCCCAGTCGAGTCCGCAGGCCCGCAGGTTGGGACCGGTGACGCCCCATTCCATGGCCTGTTCCAGGGAAAGAATGCCGATGCCCCGGGTGCGGGCCTCAAAGATCGGGTTTCGGGTGGCCAGGGCCTCATAGTCTTTGATACGGGCGGGGAAAATTTTTATGAAATCCTCTATCGGTTCTTTCCAGCCCTCGGGCAGATCGTCGGCCACCCCGCCGATTCGAAACCAGGAGGGATGGAGCCGGCCGCCGGTGATGTGCTCGACAATATCCATGATTTTTTCCCGGTCCCGGAAGGTGTAAAAGACCGGGCCGATGGCCCCCACATCCTGCAAAAAGGTGCCGAACCAGACCAGATGATTGCTGAGCCGGAAGAATTCACCGAGCAGGACCCGGATAAACTGGGCCCGTTCCGGGACCTTTATGCCGGTCAGAATTTCCACCGAATTCAGGTAGGCCAGGTTGTTGTAAACCCCGGAGAGATAATCCACCCGGTCGGTGTAGGGAATGAATTGATGCCAGGACTGGTGTTCGCCGATCTTCTCCACCGACCGATGATGATAACCGATGTCCATGGCGATTTCAGAGATCTTTTCGCCGTCCAGGGAAAGGACAAAGCGCATCAGGCCGTGGGCGCCGGGGTGATGGGGACCTAGGTTCACTATCATCTGCTGTCCGCCGGCCCCGGTCTTTTGAATCATGATCCCGGCGTCGAGGGGCTGATATTTTTCCGCCTCGGCCCGGGTATAGGGAGGCATTTCCGTGGCCCGTCCCGGATAGGACTTTCGCAACGGATGGCCTTCCCAGTCGTGGGGCAGAAGGATCCGGCGCAAGATCGGGATGTCCGTCAAAGCGGATCCCAAAAAGATCGAAGACCTCCCGCTCGTACCAGTCGGCCGAAGGCCAGATATCGGTGATGGTCCGGGTAACCGGGTCTTTTCCGTACAAGGGGACCTTGAGACGCAGGCGGCCGGCCGGTTCAAAGGAGAGCAAATGATAGACCATGGTGTAGTCGGGAAAGGCCTGTTGATTCGGGTGCCGAGGGGAAGCCCTGGCCGATCTCTTTTCCCACCGTGCCGTTATAAATATCGAAATCTCCCCGTTCACGGCGGGCCGATTCATCTATGGCCGTCAGGTCATCCAGGCGCAGGAACCTGGGGTTCGATTCGGTTTTCAGAAACCGCAAGACCTCTTTGACCTTTTCTTCGGAAACCACAAAGGTCACCATGTCCGAAGGGTCGGGAATTTGATGCAGGTCTTCGCCGAACCGTTTCTTTCAGACGATTCGGCCAGGGAAAGGTCCCGGTCGATTAACTCGATCCTGCGGGCCGGCGGCGTCCACATCAGGTCAGAACGGCTGTCCCAGAATTGCGGCGGGGTGACCGAAGTCCCCCCTGACGGGAATACCCTGGTAGCCCGGTCCCCGGGTATCTCTGGATTTGGTCAGGCCGTCGACCAGGATCGGTTTTTGAGAACCCTGGGTGCCTCCGGCCAGATGGAAGATGGAACGGCTCGGCCTTTCCGATGTCGATCTTTTTCTGCAACAGGATCAAACCTTCCAGGACCGCTTCCGGCCGGGGCGGACAGCCGGGGATGTAGACATCCACCGGCAGGATCTGGTCGATGCCCTGGACCACGCTATAGCCGTCATACATGCCGCCGCAGTTGCTGCACGAGCCCATGGAGATGACCCACTTGGGTTCGGGCATCTGCTCATAAAACCGGAGGATGGCCGGGGCCACTTTTTTAAAGATGGTGCCGGAGGTGATCAGGAGATCGGACTGGCGGGGCGAACCGCGCAATACCTCGGCCCCGAAACGGGCCATGTCATAGCGGGGGGTCAGGGCCGTGGACTCTTCGATAAAACAGCAGGAAAGTCCGAAAAAGGCGGGCCAGAGGCTGTACTTCCGTCCCCAGTTGATAATCCACATCCAGACGGTCCAGGGTCTTATCTTTGAGCTGATCGAATTTTCTCAAGACCTTGTACCCAGATCTAATCCTTGCTTTTTCCAGAGGTAAAAGAGGCCGGCCAGCAAAAGAAGGATAAAAAAAGAGATCTGCAGCCAACCGGCCCATCCCAGGTCCCTGGTGGCCACGGCCCAGGCAAAGATGAAAACCGCCTCGACGTCGAAGATGAGAAAAAAAACAGCCACCAGATAAAAGGGAACGGGATAGGAAAGCCGGGCCGGTCCGGTGGGTATGACACCGCATTCAAAGGGTCTTTTCTTTTCTATGTTGATCTTCTTTTCCCCTAACCAGGAAGCCAGGAAAAGGAGGATGGCGATCAAAAAAAGAATCATCAGGCCATACAGAAAGAGGGCCAAAAGGCCCGGTTCCCAGGGGGATAAGGCTTGCGATGTTGATGGCTGCATAATGAACATGTCGATGTTGTTCAGGTCTATTTAGGTGTAAGAAGTTCAAGAGTTTAAGAGTCTACGGAGTTCGAAGCGGTTTTGGATTTTACTCCTGCACCTAACCTTACACCTAAACCTTTATTAAATCGTTCCAATCCGCTGAAAATCGTTCCATGCCTTTGGTCGTCAGGTCATGGGCAAGGTTATATTCCGGCCAGTTTTTGTTAAGGTCGATTTCCCGAAAAGGAATCGGCTTCAGGTCTTTTGTCCGGTAGCAATAGGTATCATCAGGCAAAGGAAGCCCCTTTTCGCCCCATTGTTTCAGGATTTCAAAGGGGGCGGTGATGATGTCCGATCCGAGATTCAGGGCATAGAGGAAATGATCCATGGTCCGGACACTGGCGGTCAGCACCTCCACATGGCCGTCCCCCTGACCATACATGCGGATGATGTTGGTGATCAAATCCATCCCGTTTTCACCGCGATCATCCAGACGGCCGATAAACGGAGAGACGAAGACATCCCCCTTTTTGGCCCCCCGGGTGGCGGCATAGACGGCCGCGGCCTGCTCTTGGGAAAAACACAGGGTCAGGTTGACCCGGAGACCTTTTTGGACCGCCTGCTCGGCGGCCTTCAGGCCTTCCTTGGAGATGGGAAATTTGATATGGGCATTGGGGATCCAGGAAAACATCTCCTCGGCCCTGTTTGAGCATCTGTTCGGCCGCGGTGGAAAGGTCGGCATAGACTTCTATGGATATGGACCCTTGAGGGATCAGGCCGGAAATCTCCCGGACCACCTGTTGGTAAAAGCCAAAGATTTCTTCCGGGCTGAACTTGCTCTCCCTGCTCCAGTCGCCGGCGGGCCTCGGGATTTTTGGAGATGAGGGTGGGATTGGTGGTCTGGCCGTCGAGAAATCCCAAAAGGCCGATGAGGGTCCTGGTTTCTTCCGGATCTCCCCCGTCGAGAAAGATCCGGGTCTTAAGATTCTTCGGTCTCATAACAGCTCCTTTACCTTTTTGATGATGGCTGCCTTGGATATTTCCTCATAGTCCAGGAGTTCCTCCGGCATCCCGCTGCCTCGGAATTTTCCTCACCGCCAGGGAATAAACGGCCGTCCCCTCTCCGGCCAGGGCGCTTCTCACCGCCTCGCCCAGGCCCCCTTCGGCATGATGGTCCTCCACGGTAATCACGGCCCGGGTCTCTTTGGCCGCCTTTTTGAGACCGGCCTCATCGATGGGCTTGATGCTGTAAAGGTCGATGATCCGCAGGAAAAGGCCCTCGGCCTTCAGGTCCTCGTAGGCCTTCAGGGCCTCGAAAAGGGTGATGCCGGCGGCCACAATGGTGATCCGGTCTCCGGGGCTTTCTTTCAGCACCTTGGACCCGCCGATGGGGAACCGATCCGCCGCGGAATAGAGGATCGGGGTGGCCATACGGGTGGTCCGGATGTAAACGATCCCTTTGTGCCGAGCGGCTTCTTCCACCAATCGTTCGGTAGATACGGCATCGCTGGGATAGAGTACCACGCTGCCCAAAACGGTCCGGAACATGGCGATATCTTCCAGACCCATTTGGGAAGGCCCGTCCTCACCGATGGATACACCGGCATGGGAGCCGCAAAATTTGATATTGGCCTTTGAATACTGGCTCATCCGGATCTGGTCAAAGGCCCGGGTGAAAAAGGCGGCAAAGGTGGAAACAAAGGGGATTTTTCCACGGGTGGAAAGCCCCAGGGCCGTGCCGACCATGTTTTGTTCGGCAATATACATCTCAAAAAATCGTTCCGGATAGGCCTTCTTAAATATCTCGGAATAGGTCGAGTTGCTTACTTCGGCATCCAGGACGGCCATTTCCGGGTATTGGGGATAGATCCGCTTCAAGGCATTGCCGTAGGCCTTCCGGGTGGCCACCGCTTCGTCCGCCTTATAGTCCGGTTCCTTTATCCCTTTGGGGGCTGATTTCTCCGGCCTCAAATCCTCAGGCATGGCCATTTCTCCGCGGATGGTCTTATCCACCTCTCCCATTTCCTTCAGGGCCTGGGCCAATTCCTCCTTATTCAGCGCCTTTCCGTGCCAGCCGTTTTTGTCCTCGATAAAAGAAACGCCTTTCCCTTTGATGGTCCTGGCGATGATCATGACCGGTTTGTCTTTCGATGTCAGGGCCTTCTGATAGGCCGGAATGATTTGATTGAAGTCGTGGCCGTCAATCAGGATGGTTTCCCAGCCGAAGGCGGCGATGCGTTCCTGGTAGATGCTTCAGGTCATGGCCGAACATGGTTTCTCCGCGCTGGCCCAGGCGGTTGACATCGATGATGCCGATGAGGTTATCCAGCTTATAAAAGGCGGCGATCTCCATGGCTTCCCATTGGGAGCCTTCGGCCATCTCACTATCCCCCAGGAGGATATAGGTCCGGTAAGGGAGCTTGTCCAAATATTTGGCATTGAGGGCCATCCCCAGACCGATGGACAGCCCCTGCCCGAGGGAACCGGTGGCCGCTTCGGCATAGCGGAAGGTAGCCGTGGGATGGCCTTCCAGGGGGCTGCCGAATTTTCGCAAAGACATCATCTCCTCTTCGCTGACCATGCCGGCGGCCAGCCAGAGGGCGTAGTAAAGGGGCGAGGCGTGGCCTTTGGAGAAAAGGAAGCGGTCATTGTTGGGGTGATCCGGGCGATTGCGGTCATAGCGGAAGATCCCGCTGAAGAGTAAACCGGTCATCAAATCGGTGGCCGACAGGGAGGAAGTCGGATGGCCGGAGCCGGCGGCCGTGGTCGAAACCAAAGAATAATAGCGAATCAGCTTGGCGATCCTTTGTAACTTGTCCATGGAATTTATAGGGGAATTCATAGGGGTTGCTCCTTTTCCTCCGCAACGCCGCAGCGTTGCATGGCGTCCTGATAGCGACCCAGACTGGGCGTCAACCAATTACGGCCGTCCTGGGCGATCAGGTTTTCAGCCGACTCCGGACCCCAGGTGCCGGCCTGATAATTAGGGAAATCGGTCGGGGCCATGGCCTCCCAGGCCTCCAGGATGGGAGTGATAACGGCCCAGGCCGCTTCCGCCTGATCAGCGCGCATGAACAGGGTGAGCGTTCCCCCGCATGATGTCCAAAAGCAGGGTTTCATAAGCCTCCGGGGAAGGGACCTTAAAGGCCTCCTGATAATAAAAGTCCATGTCCACCGGGCTTAATGCGCATGGTCCCTCCGGGATGCTTGGCTTGAAAGCGCAGTAGGATCCCTTCCAGGGGCTGGATGGAGATGAGCAGGCGGTTCGGTTGCCAGTCTAAAACCGGGGAGGAAGGAAAACTCTGGTGCGGAACAGGTCGAAATTGGATATTGACCTCGGAAACCTTGGCCGGCAGACGTTTTCCGGTACGCAGATAAAAGGGCACATCCTGCCAGCGCCAGTTGTCCACAAAGAGCTTGACGGCCCCATAGGTCTCGGTTGAAGATTCGGGAGAAACATTTTTTTCCCGACAATAACCAAGTACATGCTCTCCCTCAATCCACCCGGCGTCATATTGGCCCCGTACGGCAAATTCGTGCACTTCATCCACCGGGATGGGGCGGATGGCATGGAGGACATCCACCTTTTTATTGCGGATTTCATTATGCTCAAAGGAGATCATCGGTTCCATGGCGATCAAGCAAAGGATCTGGAGAAGATGATTCTGGATCATGTCGCGCAAGGCCCCGGACCGGTCGTAATAATGGCCCCGGTGTTCCACGCCGATCTGCTCGGCCACGGTAATCTGCACATGATCGATGTAACGCCGGTTCCACACCGGTTCAAACAGGGCATTGGCAAAACGGAAAACCAGGATATTCTGGACGGTCTCCTTTCCCAGATAGTGGTCGATACGAAAAATTTGAGATTCATCAAAGACCCGGGTGAGCATGTTATTGAGCCTCTTGGCCGAGGCCAGGTCGTGGCCGAAAGGTTTTTCAATGACGATCCGGGCCTGTCCCTGGGGGATCCGTGTCTTTCGCAACTGGGTAACGATGGTCTCGACGGCCGATGGGGGTACGGCCAGGTAAAGGATATGATTGGCCTTGGTTTCCCATTCTTTATCCAGCGCAGCCAATCGCTTGGATAGTTGGGTATAGACCTCGGGATCATCGAAATCTGCGGTTTGAAAACTCAAATGAGCGGCAAAGGCGGACCATTGGGGTTCCCTGGTTTCCTTGCCCCGGGAGAACTGGTTCACTCCCTGGCGTAAGTGTTCGACAAAATCTTCATCGTTTAAGGATTTATGCCCCAGGCCAAGGATTAAAAATTTTTCAGGCAGCCAATTGCTTAAAAAAAGGTCATAGAGGGCCGGGATCAGCATACGCCGGGCCAAGTCACCTCCGATACCAAGGATAACAAAGACGGTTGGTCTGGAATGGATGTCGGCCGACATAAGATCTCCTCTGTCTTATTTTTTTCCCAGGGTAAATAAGCAAGACTCTTCAAATTTATTTGTTTATGTTGACCCGAAGGGCTAAAGAAGTAAATGGGGTTTTTTATGTATTTCCAAGGGAGGAAAGCTTTATTTTAAGTATTGGATAGGGTAGGAAGGACCCTGAAACTTCCCGGGGTCCCGGTCGGAACTTATAGTGGATATAAGCCGGTGACGGGCTAAGGTGCCAGTTAAATTTCCTCTCCGAATCGGTCCATTAAATCGGAAGAGACTTAGAAAAATCATGGACGAGGGGTTGGGCGCAAGAAAATTGCCTTAACCAAAGGGAATTCCTTTAAGATTGACTTTAACAGGTCGATATGCTTTAAATTGTTTATCTCTGGAATGGCTTTTAAGGCTGGCAACCCTAATCCGGAAAGGCTGATCTATGAAGCCGTTTGATAAAATCCCAATTCTGAAAAGTGAGGTGGGTTTTCTTTTTATTCGGCGAGCTCAAACGAAAGGTCGTGTTTCTTTTGAAAGACGTTAAACCTTTCTTCAAAACCCAGCGGAGATTTAGAAGATGAACGACCGTAAAAAGAAGAAAGAGGAACTGATCCGGGAGTTGGTCTCCCTGCGCAGGAGGATCCAGAAAAAGGAGAAATCAGAAACGGTATACAGCCGGGCTACGGAGGAGCAACAGGATAGCGAGGAAAAGTATAAGGCCCTTATCGAAACGACCGATACGGGTTATTTGATTTCGGACTCGGAAGGGAAGGTCGTCGATGCCAATCGGGAATATGTGAGGTTATCAGGCCGCACCGGGTTGAACGAGATCCTCGGCCGAAGTCTGATCGAATGGACAGCCGAACATGATCGTGAACGAAACAAGGCCGAAGTGGCCAAGTGCCTGGGAAAGGGGTTCGTTCGCGGGCTCGAAATCGATTACGTCGATAAGAAAGGTCGGATCACACCGATTGAAATCCAGGCCACCGTTATCAGGAAAGGGCCCTCTTTATCGATCCTTTCCCTCTGTCGGGACATCACCGAACGGAGGAAGACCATAAACGCCCTGCGCCATTCGGAAGAGAAACTATCCAAGGCCTTTCGGGTCTCACCGGACTGGATGACCATAGCGACCCGGGACGAGGCCCGATTTATCGATGTCAACGATTCTTTTTTGCGTATGACCGGGTACACCCGCGATGAGGTCATCGGTCGGACCACCTTTGAAATAAATTTGTGGAAGGATGTGGAAGATCGGAGAAAAGGGCTGGAAATTTTAGAAAAAACCGGACACCTGGCTAATTTTGAAGTCAAATTCAGAATGAAGTCGGGGAAGATCAGGGACATGTTATGGTCGGCGGAGTTGTTCGAGCTTGAAGGCCGGAAATGTATTCTGTCGGTCTGCCATGACATCACCGAGCGCAAACGAATAGAAAATGCCTTGCGTCTTTCGGAAGAAAAATATCAGCTTTTGGTCGATAATGCCAACGAAGGGATTATGGTCTGCCAGGACTTAAGGATCCAGTTCGCCAATCCCAGGGCAGCGGAGATTACCGGCTATGCCCCGGAAGAATTAATCTTAAAACCGTTACTCGAACTGGTTCACCCCGACGATCATGAGATCGTCCGGGAACGAACCGCCAAGCGTCTGCGGGGAGAGTTTGTCCAACCGATCAATATCTATAAGGGCCTCAGGAAAAACGGCCAGACTCATTGGATAGAAATGAATGCCGCCGCCAATTCCTGGGAAGGAAGACCGGCCGTTCTTTATTTTTTTCAGGACATCACCGAAATTAAAAAAGCCAGGGAGGAACTGTTAAAGGCCAAGGAAGAATTGGAACGGAGAGTGGATGAACGCACCGCCGTCTTGCACGAGGTTAACGAGAAGCTTCAATCGGAACTGACCGAGAGAAAACGGGTTGAAGAGGCCTTAAAAAAATCAGAAAAAAAACTGAGACTTTTGTCCGATCAACTTATCCACGCCCAGGAGAAGGAAAGAAAACGAATTTCCATCGAATTACATGATGATCTGGGACAGTCTTTGGTGGGTCTCAAATTTCAATTGTGTAATCTCCCGAAAAAATTAAGGCAGGATCAAGAGGGGCTCAAAACGATTATTGAAAAGGCCCTCAAAAACTTAGATGAGATGACCGAAAAAGTACGGAGATTATCCAAGGATTTACGCCCGGCGGTGTTGGAACATTTAGGCCTTTTTGAAGCCCTGCAGTGGTTATTCGAAGATGCATCCTCAAATTACCGAATCAAGATTATTAACGATTTGAAAAATTCGAAATATTCATTTTCCAAAGAACAGGAAATCAACCTCTTCAGGATATTTCAGGAGGCTTTGACCAATATCGGCAAGCATGCCAAGGCTGCCAGAGTCACCATAGCAATGACCCAAAACGAAAAGGAGTCCGTCTTTACCATAAAGGATGACGGGAGAGGCTTTGATCCTAAGGCCGTCATGAATAAAAATCCGTCTGAAATTGGTCTGGGATTGGCGGCCATGGATGAAAGAATCCGTTTAACCGGTGGGACTCTTAATATTAAAAGTGAGATCGGGAGGGGAACGATGATAACCTTTACCGTTCCGACCGGTAAAAAAAAATAAGCATGAAGCTCTCTACGGGAGGCATTGTCATGGATTACAAAGAGGCCTTTTTAAGGGTTGAACGAGGAAAGAGATTACCTTATCGACATTCTCCAGGCCATGATCGCCGTGAATACCTGTATCCCGCCGGGTGAAAATTATGGCAAGCTGGTTGACCTCATTGAACCGGAACTCAGGTCCTCTGGTTTCGAAACCCGTCGGATTGAGGTCCCGGAGGAAAAATACCGGCAAATCCCCGAACCCCTTTCCGGGGAACGGGTCAATCTGGTCGGGGTCCTGCGGAATAACCGTCCGCGGAGCAGCTTTTATGGGCATATGGATGTAGTTCCCGTGGATGAACGCTGGACAATCGACCCCTTTGCCGGAACGGTGAAGGATGGAAAGCTCTACGGCCGTGGGGCGGTGGATATGAAAGGAGGCATAGCCGCTTTTCTCGGGGCGGTCAAGGTCATTCGGGCCATGGGTCTTGAACCCCGTTTCCAGATGGAGTGCTGTTTTTGCACCGATGAAGAGGTGGGGGTTTATCCGGGGGCCCGTTATCTGGCCGAAGAGGGATACTTTTCAAACCACCTGGTTTGGGGTGAACTGGGTTCCATTGGCCCGGCCACGTTAATCGGTGTGGCCGGGGCGGTCCGGGCCGACCTGGTTGGGGTCGGGAAGAGTTGCCATTCGGGGATGAACTGGATGGGCATCAACGCCATTGAGGAGATGATCCCGGTGATGCAGTCTCTCATGGATCTTAAACGACAGGCAGAGAAAAAGACCTCCCGAATTCGGGCCTTTCCTTTACCCGGCGCCCCTTCAGACTGGATGACTCCCATGTTCAACCTTAATGTCGTCCATGGCGGGGTCAAGGATAATGTGGTCCCTGGGGAATGTCGTCTGACCGTCAACCGTCGCTACATGCCCGAGGAGAAGGTTGAAGAGGTGGTGGCGGAAATAGAGGCGGCCATCAATCAGGGAAGAAAGAGATCGAAGCTGTCGGATCTTCAGGTACACTATTATAATCTGTATTCGCCGGTGGTGATCGATCCCGACACCGAGGCGGCAAAGAAGATGCAGGCCGCTGCCACCGCGGTGTGGGGATATCAAGACTTCCTTACCGGGGGTATCACCGCCTCATCGGATTTGGGGATGGTCCTGGAAGCGCTGCGGGCCGAACGTCCCCAGGTCGTCTGTTGCGGCCTGATTCGTCCGGACAAAAACTCAGCCCATGGGGCCGACGAGTATGTCCTGGTGGAAGACCTCATAGCCATGACTAAACAGTTGGTGCACTATTATGCCTTCTGATGTGCTGAAAAATTTGGCCGGGCATGTTCGCCAATAAACATCAATTGGTGACCCATGGGAAAAGAAAAAACCTGAGGCGAGGAAAGGGCAACAGGAGGAATGACATGGATAAAAAAAGGCTGATTTGTGTGGATTGTTATGACAATCTGGAAAGGATTACCGTTGCACACTTGAAGATGTTTTATTGTAACAATATAAAATGCCGGAGGTTTGGTGTATTAACCGTAGGGGGTCTGTCCGGAGAGAAATGCGAGAAGAGCTTAATTATTGAGGGTGAAGAAAATATGGGGAAAGAGAGATAGGCCTACCAGGGACCGCCCGTAGCGGAGTTAAAAGAAAACAGGCCCGCTTCCCTTTTTTATTCCGCCTCCGGTTCCGGATAGGTCACGGCCATCCCCCTGACCCGGGCGAAGGAGGTGATCCGGTGCTCCTGAGAACTTCCCATCTTCAGAATGTGGGTCACCGGGATCCCTCGCACCAGCAGGGCATCGGCGATAAGGGAGCGATGGCAGCGCCAGGGAAGGGTTTCGGCGCACATCAGGACCAAGACATGCTGGGAAGCCGTTTCGATCAGGTCTTTCAGGCTGGATTCAAACTCATCCCTTTGCATGTAATCGGCAAAGCCCCGGAAAGAGGCATTGCGCCAGCCTGAATTGACGGAATCGGGACGGGCCTTCCTCAAGCCGCCCAGACCGGGCCAGTGCCTATACCCGATCCCTTGAGGTCTGAGATTGTCCGGCAGGGTTTCCTTGTTGAATTGCGGATTGTGTCTCGACCGCGGTATGGTTCGGACATCCACCACCAGATGGATACCAAAGGATTGAAGGATAGCCATAAACCCGTCAAGGGGATGGGTCCCATGGCCTATGGTCCATATCCTTTGGATAGGGGGCGATCCTTTTTTAGCCATGGCCGATAAAGCCTTTCTCCGCCAACCCGCTAAGAAGAAGATGGAAATAGACCAAACCGGCATAGGGGTGCCAGGGTTTGGAGATCTCCTGCATCTCCGGGTAAGAGGGGGGATTAGGGAGGTGCAGCCAATTTCTGAGTTTCCTGCGCGCCCCGGCATCGTCGCCGGGAAAGACCTCCAGCCGACCGAGACCGCGAAGGAGACCATATTCAGCAGTCCAGCGGCCCACCCCTTTTAAGGTCAGGAGGCGCTCAAGGGCATCTTCGTTTTTGAGTCCGGACAGGGCCTCAAGGTCTATCCTCTGCTGAAAAACAGAATCAGCCAGCTCCAGGATGGCTCGGGCCTTCTGCCGGCTGAAACCAAAGGACTTGAGCTCCTCATCGTGCAGGCGAACCAGGTCCTCAGGAAAGGGAAAGAGATGGGCCTGGCTCATCCCCCGGGGCAGGGCCTTCCGGTCCGATATCGTCTGCTTTTTACGGTCTCAAGCTTCAGCCCATGGAGAGTTTCACCCCTGGGAGACATCATCCGTAAGCCCGTAGGAGGCCAGTAGTTCTGGCGGTGGAGACATAGCCCGTATGGTGAATCCCATTGATACCCAGGTTCTGGGCCACTTCGACGAACATCTTCCGGTCGTCGATATAGATAACCTCTTCAGGACTCACCTGGGCCATGTCGAGGGCCATGCGGTAGATTTCTTCATCGGGCTTTCTTAGGTGCACAAAGCAGGAGCAGATAAAAAAATCGAAGAATTCGTTCAAGCGATATTCAGAGATGCGCTGGACGGTCAGTTCCCGGCCTTCATTGCTGACCACGGCCGTTTTTAATCCATAGCGTTTTTTCAGGCCGCAGAACAGGTCGATCATCTGCGGGTAGGCCCCGGTCTTAAACATAAAGGCCTTTACTTCCTCCATTGAATAGGGGCGTTTCTCGTAAAAAATGGTCCGGTTCAAATACTCCTCAAGACTCAACTTGCCCTGTTCATAGGTGTCAAAGGTCAGATGATGACGCTCGTTCATCTCCTCCAGGTCGAAGCCGAAAATTTCCGAGGCCCGACGTCGTTTATCTCGGCCCCAGCCGTTTTCGAGTATGACCCCACCGATATCGATAAAAAGTGCAGAGATTTTTTTTGCGTTGTTCATAGGGTACCCTTCCTTTCTTTTGTTCACCGCAAAGGCCCAAAGGGCGCAGAGAGAATCATTATTGTTCAATCCCGTGAAGGGCGGGATTGAACAATAACGGCACTGCCCTCCGGCCAAATAATTATCAGTTTTTCAAAAAATAAAACTCGCGCGCCTTTTTAACTCCCTGGCGCCTTAAGCATTTCCCGGTAGGTCAGCAGGGCCGCCCAGACCATGGGCACCACCCCCAGGAAGATAAAGATCAGGTCCCCGGGCATGCGGCACCATTCGATGAAACGCACAAAATCCTGGGTGACATAGTCCAGGCCCCGGGCGTGCCAGTAGCCGTTTTGCATGACATCGATCAGTTGCAGCACCCCGCCGGGAAAGAGGTTTCCCAGGACCATCAGGGCCAGACCCACGTTCAGCCCCCAGAAGGAAACCCGGACAAATTTTTCTACCCTGGACCAGGCATCATCCCTGAGCACCTGGCGGAAGGCCATGACCGTCAAGGCCATGGCCTCCATGCCGAAGGCCCCCATGAGGGCGCTGTGGGCGTGGTTAGGGGTCAGGATGGTGCCCACCTCGAAATAACTGATGATGGGCAGGTTGATCAGAAACCCGAAGATGCCGGCCCCCAAAAAATTCCAGAAGCCCACGGCCATCAAAAAATAAAAGGTCCATTTATGGGGCAGGGCCATGGAGTTGCCTCCCCGGGTCACCTTGACAAAGTCCCAGGCATCCAGGGTCAGCAGGGTCAAAGGGACCACCTCCATGGCCGAAAACAGGGCGGAAAAGGCCAGATTGATCTGGGACTGGCCGGTCCAATACCAGTGGTGGCCGGTGCCGATGATACCGCTGCCCAAAAAGAGAATGGCATCCAGATAAATGACCCGGACGGCCGTCTGCCTGGAGACCAGGCCCATGCGGAAAAAGGTCACGGCCACCATGACCGTCACCAAAAGCTCCATAAAGCCTTCCACCCAGAGATGGATGATCCAGAAGCGCCAGTTGTCCACCACGGTGTAGTTGGTGGTGCTGCCGAAGAAAAAGGCCGGCAGATAAAAGAAGGGAATGGCCATGGCCGCGGCCATGAACAGGAGGGAGATTTCCCGGCGCTGGGGGTCGTTCAAGGCCGGGCCGACCTGACGCCAGAGCAAAACGACCCAGATCACCATTCCCAGGGCCAGCAGGACCTGCCAGCCCCGGCCCAGGTCCAGGTATTCCCAGCCCTGGTGGCCGAACCAGAACCAGAGCTTTCCCAGAAGATTATGGATCCCCAGGAACTCTCCCAAAAGGCTGCCCATCACCACCAGGACCAAGGCCCAAAACAGGAGATTGGTCCCCCAAACCTGGCCGGGCCGCTCTCCCTCACCCAGGGCCGCGGCCAGCATCAGCCCGCCGCCGATATAGGCGGTGACGATCCAGAAAAGGGCCAATTGCAGATGCCAGGTGCGCAGGATATTGCTGGGAAAGACCTGGTAGAGGTCGAAGCCGAAAAAACTGCCCGGTTCGGCCCGGTTGTGGCCCACGGCGGCGCCGATCAGGGTCTGGGCCAAAAAGAGCAGAGTGACGATAACAAAATATTTGACGGTCGCCTGCTGGCCGGCCGTGGCCGTGCCGGGCACCAGGGCCGGATTGGTCTGGGGCGTCTCCTTCCAGCCCAAGTAGCTGAATTTGCCGAAGGCAAGGAGAATGGCCGCCGTTCCCGCCAGCAGGGTGATCAGGCTTAAGGCGCTCCAGAGATAGACCTCGGCAATCGGGGTGTTGCCCACCAAGGGGTCATAGGGGAAATTATTGGTGTAGGAATAGGACCGTCCGGGACGGCGGGCCACGGAGGCCCAGGCGGTCCAGGCAAAAAAGGCCGTCAAATTGCCGCAGCTCGACCGGGTCCTTGATGTACTTTGGCCTTCAGACCTCCGTTCAAAGCCGGGTTGACAAAGTAATCGGTCCACTTGTTGATTTGTTTTAAAAAAGACAGCTCCTCTGCCGGCCGGAACACCAGGGTCCGGGTCCGGCGGTCATAGCGGTTTTCCTTGAGCAGTTCCCGGACCCAGAATTTGACCACCCCCTGTTCGCCCAGGGGAAGGTCCTCAAGGGCCCGACCGAAATGGGATTGGCCCAGGATAAACCCGGCGTCCGTTCCCAGGGTGTGCAGGTATTGGGCCGAGAAATCCGGCCCAAGGTAGGCCCCATGTCCCCAGATGGTGCCGTTTTCCATGAGCCCGTATTTCAAAAAGACTGCTTGTCCGGCCTGGATGTCCTTTCCGGTGAACAGGGTTTCCCCGGCCTGGTTGACCACCCGATCGGGGATGGGAGGCGCGCCTTGATAAGCCAGACAGGCGATCCAGACCTGAATGCCGAAGCAGACCAGCAAGGTCAGGATGACGGCCCGCCGCCACCAGGGCGAGATCTCTTGATTGAAGGGTTGTTCGTCCATGGGAATTTTTCCGTTTATTTTTCAATTTTGATGGATTCGTAAGAACTCGTCATTCCCGCGCAGGCGGGAATCCAGGCCAGGCTTATTAAATTTAAAGCACTGCATTCCCGTTCTTCACGGGAATGACGAAAATGGGTGTTTAACGATCTTTTATGAATCTATTTATTAATTTTTATCTTTAAATGGAGGAGAGATAAATAAGGTGATTGCCCTATTTTTCGGTTTAGGAAGCTGTAATTTATTACAGGGGCTTGTCTTTCAGGCGAAAGGGTCTAAAATTGGAATAAAGCTCGGATGGGCCCAAACCAATGGCTTAAGGGATTGGTGGAAAAAATGGAACCAGATAGTTTTATCCTGACCTGCCCCCATTGCGGGGCCAAGAACCGTGTTCCCCGGCAAAGGATTCACGACCGTCCCCTCTGCGGGCGCTGTCATAATCCCTTGCCCATTCCGGGGAAATTTCCCGATTACCCCTTGGAAGTCAGTGACCGGACTTTCCAGCAGGAGGTCTTGGGTTTTCCCGGGCCGGTGGTCCTGCACGGATACGGGCCCCATTGCGGTTACAGCCGTATGACCATGCCCATCCTGGAGCAGTTGGCCAAGCAATACGCCGGCCGGGTCAAGTTTGCCCAATTGAATGTGGACACCAACCCGTTAACCGCCGGCCGCTTTACCATTCAAGGCACGCCCACTCTGCTTTTTTTTAAGGCCGGGAAACTGATGAACCGTCAGGTAGGTCTCCTGCCCAAGGAAGAGATCGAACGACTGGTCAGGACCATGATTTAACTTCATGACCAAGGAGAACTTATGAATTTCGCGTTGCACATTGAAAAGAGCTGCCGGGATAATCCGGATAAGACCTGTATCATCCAGGACGACCTTCGCTTGACCTTCGGCCAAATGGAGGAACGGGCCAATCGCCTGGCCCGGGCCCTGAAGGAAATGGGGGTAAAGCCGGGCGACCGTGTGGCCATCCTGCAAACCAACTGTTTTCAGTTTGGCGAGATGCTCTATGCCATCGGGAAAATAGCCGGCATTTTCGTCAATTTGAACTTCCGGCTCCGGGGGGAAGAAGTCTCCTATATCCTGAACAATTGTCAGCCCAAGGTCCTGATCCTCGGCGAACGCTATGCGGAGCTGATCCAGGGCATCCGTTCCAATCTGCCGTCCATAGAGCATTATGTCAGCCTCGGACAACCCCAACCGGAGATGGCAGAGTATGAGTCCCTTCTTTCCCGCGCATCTTCGGCCCCTTTTCCTTCTATCTCCGTTCAGGGCAATGATACCGCCTGCCTGATCTACACCAGCGGGACCACCGGTTTTCCCAAGGGCGCGATGATCACCCACGCCAACATCACCACCCCCTTGACCGACCGATACACCATCGGCCCCGGGACCTTGCTGCTGAACGTTCCCATGTACCATATTGCCGGGGTGGTCAGCACCTTGCTGCCTCTGTATCGCGGAGATACCCAGGTGGTCTTACCCCAGTTTGAGACCGGGGTCTTTCTGGATATCGTCGAAAGGGAAAAGGTGGCCGCCACCTATCTGGTCCCTACCATGCTCCAGGGCATCCTGGACCATCCGGATTTTCCGAAGAAAGACCTCAGCTCTCTGAGACACATCGGTTACGGCGCCTCTCCCATGCCCATAAAGCTCCTCTTGCGGGCCAAGGAACTCCTCAAGGCCGACTTTACCAACTATTTCGGCCTGACCGAATCGACGGGCATCGTTTCCGTATTATCGCCGGAAGACCATCGTCTGGAAGGTCCTCCGGAAGAGGCGGACAAAAAGGCCCGCCGCCTGGCCGGCATCGGCCGGGCCATCCCGGAAGGCGAGGTTCGCATCGTCGACGATCAGGATCGGGATGTCCCCACGGGTGTGGTCGGCGAGATCCTCGCCCGGGGGAAAAAGGTCATGAAGGGCTATTGGAACAAACCCGAAGCGACGGCGGAAACCCTGCGCGGAGGATGGCTGCACACCGGCGATCTGGCCAGCATGGATGAGGACGGCTATCTCACCCTGGCGGGACGGAAAAAGGACATGATCATCCGCGGGGGGGAAAACATCTATCCCGTGGAAATCGAAAATGTTTTGCATGGCCACCCCAAGGTTTTGGAAGCGGCCGTTATCGGCGTCCCGGATGAACACTGGGGAGAGGTCGTCAAGGCGGTCATCGTTCTTAAACCGGGACAGCAGGCCCGGTCCGATGAAATCATCGAATACTGCCGGGAGAAGCTGGCCAGCTACAAGAAACCGGCACTCGTTGAATTTGTCGATGCCTTGCCGAAAAACGCCATGCAAAAGGTCTTGAAAAATGTCCTCAGAGGGGAAAGGCCTTTGAAAAAATAGACAGATTCTTAAACCTATTTTAATCCCATTTAACCATTACCTTCGCCAGTTGGTCAGAATGTTTTATAAGGAGAAAAAATTATGAAAAATTTATGCCTTGTTGGTTTCGGGTGCCCTGTTGATAATGTCCCTCTTGGGAGGTTGTGTGGCCTATGTCCCGGCCCCGGGGCCGTACGCGGCCTACGCCCCGGGCCCTCCTCCGGAACCCCTGGTGGAAGTGGTACCGTCCGCCCCCTATCCCGATGCGGTCTGGCTCGGCGGCTATTGGGGCTATTACGGAGGCAATTGGCGGTGGAACGGTGGTTATTGGGACCGGAGGCCCCATCATGGGGCGGTCTGGGAATCGGGTCGCTGGCATCACGAAGGTGCCCGTGGATGGGGTTGGAGGCCGGGCCACTGGCGATAACCGCTGGTCCGGGCCGACTGGTTGGCTCGGAATAGGCCTACCTGCCGCAGGAGGGAAGGATTGCCCTGATTTTTTCCTCTCAAAAAATCAGGGCAAAAAATAATTCTCTCTGGGATTTTTGTGCGCTCAGGCG